>CAZJQH010000300.1:0-2722 GCA_964547895.1 uncultured Chitinophaga sp.
CATGTCCATCACGCCCCAGCAGGCGCTGCAGCGCGTCATCGAGCACCGCGAGATCTTCCACGACGAGATGCTGCACCTGATGCGCCTGATCATGTCCGGCGAGCTCTCGCCCGTCATGACCGCCGCGCTGATCGCCGGCCTGCGCACCAAGAAGGAGACCATTGGCGAGATCACCGCCGCGGCCCAGGTCATGCGCGAGTTCTCGGTCAAGGTCGAGGTCGCCGACAAGCAGCACATGGTCGACATCGTCGGCACCGGCGGCGACGGTGCGCATACCTTCAACATCTCGACCTGCGCCATGTTCGTGATCGCCGCCGCGGGTGGCAAGGTCAGCAAGCATGGCGGCCGCAGTGTCAGCAGCAAGTCGGGCAGCGCCGACGCGATGGAGGCGCTCGGCATCAGCCTGGCGCTGAATCCGGCGCAGATCGCGCAGTGCATCGAGCAGACCGGCATCGGCTTCATGTTCGCGCCGAATCACCATCCCGCGATGAAGAACGTCGCGCCGGTGCGCAAGGAGCTTGGCGTGCGCACGATCTTCAACATCCTGGGGCCGCTGACCAATCCGGCCGGTGCGCCCAACATCCTGCTCGGCGTCTTCCATCCCGACCTGGTCGGCATCATGGTGCGCGCGCTGCAGCGCCTGGGCGCCGAGCACGCGATCGTGGTCCACGGCAAGGACGGCCTCGACGAGGTCAGTCTCGGCGCGGCGACCTTGGTCGGCGAGCTGAAAGACGGCGTGATCCGCGAGTACGAGATCCATCCCGAGGACTTTGGCCTGCAGATGGTCAGCACGCGCGCGCTGCAGGTCGAGACGCCCGAGCAATCCCGCAACATGCTGCTGGGCGTACTCGAGGGTCAGCCGGGCCCGGCGCGCGACATCGTGCTGCTCAATGCCGGCGCCGCGCTCTACGCGGCCGACGTCGCGCCCAGCATTGCCGACGGCATCGCGCTGGCGCGCCAGGCGCTCGACAGCGGCGCGGCCAAGGCCAAGCTTGACCAGCTCGTCACCGTCGCGCATGCGTTGAGCCAACCCCGTCAGTAACCGAAAGCCTCCCATGAGTGATATCCTGAACAAGATAGTGGCGACCAAGCGCGAGGAAATCGCTCTGGCGCTGAAAAAGACCCCGCTCGCCGTCATGCGCGAGGATGCCGAGAGTCGCCTGCTGACGCGTGACTTCGAGGGCGCGCTGCGCCGCAAGATCGCCGCCGGCCTGCCAGCCGTGATCGCCGAGGTCAAGAAGGCCAGCCCGTCCAAGGGCGTGATCCGGGCCGACTTCATTCCGGCCGACATCGCGCAGAGCTATGCCGAACATGGCGCCGCCTGCCTGTCGGTGCTGACCGACCGCCAGTATTTCCAGGGCAGTCCCGACTACCTCAAGCAGGCGCGGGCGTCCTGCGACCTGCCGGTGCTGCGCAAGGACTTCATGGTCGACCCCTACCAGGTCTACGAGGCCCGTGCCATGGGTGCCGACTGCATCCTGCTGATCGCGGCCTGCCTGGACGACGCGCAGATGGCCGAGCTGGAAGCGATCGCCCATGGCCTCGACATGGCGGTGCTGGTCGAGGTGCACGACCGCGCCGAGCTGGAGCGCGCGCTCAAGCTCAAGACGCCGCTGGTCGGCATCAACAACCGCGACCTGCGCAGCTTCGAGGTCAGCCTCGACACCACGCTGGGCATGCTGGCCGACGTGCCGGCCGACCGCCTGCTGGTGACCGAGAGCGGCATCCTCAAGCGCGAGGACGTGCGCCTGATGCGCGAGCATGGCGTCAACGCCTTCCTGGTCGGCGAGGCCTTCATGCGCCAGCCCGAGCCGGGCGCGGCGCTGGCCGAGTTGTTCGAGCTGACCGTCTGAGCATGAGCGAACCTGGCGCCACATTGCCGCTTTGGGAAGAACCGGCGGCTGCACGGCCTGCGGCCGCTGCGGTCCCCGGGTCATCGGGGCTAAACGCCTGGTCGCCCGAGTCCTGGAGTGCCGCTGCCGACTGGCAGCCCGTGCTCCAGCCTTTCTGGACCAGTGCGACGGGGCAGGGCTTGGCGCGCTTCATCGAGGCCAGGCTGGCCGCCGGCGCCATGATCTACCCGGCGCAGCCGCTGCGCGCGCTCGAGCTGACCGCGCTGGCCGACGTCGAGGTCGTGATCCTGGGCCAGGACCCCTACCACGGCCCTGGCCAGGCCGAGGGACTGGCCTTCTCGGTGCCCGACGGCGTCAAGCTGCCGCCTTCGCTGCGCAACATCTTCCAGGAAATCACGCGCGACCTCGGCGGTGCGATGCCGGCCAGCGGCAGCCTGCAGCATTGGGCGCGCCAGGGCGTGCTGCTGCTCAACACCTGCCTGACGGTGGAGCAGGGCGCGCCGGCCAGTCATGCCAGGCAAGGCTGGGAAACGCTGACCGACGCCCTGATTGCTGCCTGCAGCGCGCACGAAAGCCCCAAGGTCTTCCTGCTCTGGGGCGCGCACGCGCAATCCAAGTCCGGACTGATCGACGCCAGCCGCCATCTGGTGCTGCAGGCCAACCATCCCTCGCCCCTGTCGGCGCGCCGTCCGCCCGTCCCTTTCATGGGCTGCGGCCACTTCGGACAGGCCCAGCGCTGGCTGGAAAAAAATTCTCGAAAAATTTTGCGCTGGTTGTAGGAAACGAAGAAACTTGTGCATAATACAGGTCTTGACGGAGGGGTGCCCGAGTGGCTAAAGGGGGCAGACTGTAAATCTGTTGGCTTACGC
>CAZJQH010000301.1:0-2700 GCA_964547895.1 uncultured Chitinophaga sp.
CGGTCCAGCGCCAAGCGGCAGTTCAGCGAGGTGGCGAAGGTATTCGGGGAGTGAGGAGGGCTCCAGTGGATCAGTCAGGACGATTGAGGATGTTGAATTATGTCGAGTATGTTTGACATTTAATGGAGGCCATGCTCCAATCGCTACATGAACCTGACTTCGATTGGCCAACTCGTACATCGCCGCCGCCAGGCGCTGGGCCTGTCACAGGCCAGGCTGGCCAAGCTCAGCGGGCTGTCGCGCGCGACCATCAACCAGCTGGAAACCGGGACGATCGTGGACTTGGGGGCAGTCAAGCTGATGGTGCTGCTGGAACTGCTGGGTCTGACGCTCGATGCGTCCGAGTGCCCTGTGCGTGACAACGCCCTGGCTCTGGCCAGCCAGACGGCCAGCGTGAGCTACAGGGAGCGGCTCAAGCCCGAGGCCCTGGCTGCGGCCATGGTGGAGGGTCATCTGCCGGCCGAGATCACGCCACATGTCGCCACGCTGCTGGAGGAGGCGCCGTTGTCGATCATCGTGGGGGCCGTGGAAGAAGTGGCCCGCAACACCCAGTGCCCGGCCAAGACGATCTGGAAGCATGTGCTGCAGTGGGCCCGCGATCTGCAGTCGCCCCGTGCGGTCTGGGCATGACCTCCTGGTTTGATCAGGCTTCTGGGGTCCGAAGGCGAGATCGATTTCATGGTTGCCCCCAACCTGACCTCCGAGCCCCATGAGGAGTCGGAACTGTTCGACCCCCTGATCAGGGTCGAAACCTCGGCCGAGATCGTGGACAAGTAACTCTGGCACCGCGGTGACCGGGCCACGGCGCAGGACCTGTTTGACCTGGCCAGGTCCAGGATCGGTGAACGCGCCCAGTCCAGATGGGGATCGGCGACAAGCTCCCGACGACTGGGTCGCACTTCCATTTGGAGGCTGTGTTACTGGATATTCCGCTATTTGACTTTTAGAATAAATGCCGCTAAAGTGTACTTACTGTAATAGGCGGTAAACCATGCTCCATCGAACCCAGCCTCTCGTCATGGCCTCCCAGTTGGGAGTCGTCCTGCAAGGTGCGCGCAAAAGCCTCAAGCTCACGCAGGCCGAGCTCGGCGAACGCCTCGGGCTGAGTCAGCGGCGCGTGTCTGAGCTCGAGCGCGCACCCGGGACCTTGAGCGTTGACCAGCTCCTGGCGCTATGTGCCCAGCTGGGCCTGCAGCTGACCGTGCAGCCGCGCGAGCAGCCGCCACAGACTCCTGACGCCCAGATGGGGGAGTGGTAAGCCATGGCCCGTCGCTCCAGTTCCCAGCCGCTGGCCGTCTGGACCAATGGCGAGCTGGTGGGGCGCTGGACACCGGCCAGCCGTCGCCCCATGGAACTGCGCTACGAAGACAGCTGGCTGGCCTCGCGCTCCGCTCGGCCGCTGTCCTTGTCCCTGCCGCTTCCCCTGGTGGGTAACGAGCCCCTGCGGGGTGACCATGTCGAACACTTCTTTGCCAACTTGCTACCCGACAGCGGTGCCATCCGCAGGCGCCTGGCGCAGCGCTATGCCTCGGGCTCGGAAGATACCTTCGACCTGCTGGCTGCCATCGGTCGCGACTGCGTCGGGGCTGTGCAGCTCCTCCCCGTCGATGAGCAGCCGACCGGCTTCGACCGCATCGAGGGCGAAGTCCTTGACGATGAAGCCGTGGCGGCCCTGCTGCGTTCGACCGTCTCCAATGGCCTGTTCGCCCATCAGGATAAGGACCGGGATTTCCGCATCTCAATTGCCGGCGCCCAGGAGAAGACCGCCTTGCTGCGCCACGGTGACCAGTGGCTGCGACCACTGGGTGCCACACCCACCACGCACATCATCAAGCTTCCCCTGGGCCTGGTCGGCAACATGCAGGCGGACATGCGCACTTCTGTCTGGAACGAGTGGCTGTGCCTGAAGTTCATGGAAGCGCTGGGCTTCGAAGTGGCGAAGGTCGACATCGTGACTTTTGCCGATCACACGCCGGTGCTGGTGGTCGAGCGCTTCGACCGCAGGAGGCACTCATCGGGCACCTGGATCCTTCGCCTGCCTCAGGAAGACTTCTGCCAGGCGCTGGGCGTGGGCCCAGCACAGAAATACGAAGCCGACGGCGGCCCCGGCATTGAACGTCTCGCCCAGGTACTCGGCGGCTCCCAGAACGCGCGTGCTGACCTGCGCACGCTGCTGGCCAGCCAGGTGGCCTTCTGGCTGCTGGCTGCCACGGACGGACACGCGAAGAACTTCAGCATCCGCCTGCATGCCGGCGGCACCTACTCGCTGACCCCTCTGTACGACGTGCTTTCCGCCTGGCCCATCATCGGCAATGGAAAGAACCAGCTCGCATGGCGCAACGCAAAACTCGCGATGGCCGTCAGCAGCAAGAACCGGCACTATGCGCTGGCCACCATCATGCGGCGCCACTTCAACGCCACGGCTGCGAAGTGCGGCTGGGGCGGGGACGCCGAAGACATCATCAGTGAACTGCTCGACAGGGTCGAACCGGCCATAGCCGCCGTCACCCGCCAGATGCCGGCTGACTTTCCTCAGGACGTCGCCGAGGCCATCATCGAGGGCGTTCGCAAGCAAGTCCAACGGCTCCAGGCCCAGCCTGGCACCTAGCGGGGCACGGGTCATGGACGACTATCAGATCTAAGCGAGGTCAAGGCGATCACGGAAGGCGCGATGCAGGCGCTGCTGCGCTACTTCGAGCA
>CAZJQH010000302.1:0-2645 GCA_964547895.1 uncultured Chitinophaga sp.
TCCAGGATCACCTTGTCGGCCTGGTCCAGCCAGGTCTTGTTGTTGCCGACCGAGGACGACGGAATCAGCCGCCCATCCTCCAGGATGCCGGCGACCTCGACCACCGCGACATTGAGCCTGCCCAGGAAGCCGAACCAGACATACTGCGCCACATGCGAGAGATGGATGTCGATGTAGTCCATCTCGCCGGCGTTGATGCGGGCGCGGCAGACCGGGTCGGACTGGTAGGGCAGCCGGGTCTCGATGCCGCCGACCCGGGCCAGCGCGCCGTCGAGCTCGGGCGCGGTCGAAGCGCCGGTCCAGACGCCGATGCGGAAATGGCCGCCATGCCGGTTCGACTGCTCGATATGGCGCGCCAGCGCCTGCGGCACCGCCTTCGGATAGCCGGCCCCGGTGAAGCCGCTCATGCCGACATGGTCGCCATGCTCGATCAGCCCAGCCGCGGCATCGGCCGACATGATTTTCTGGCGCAGGCCAGGATGAAGAACACGCGAGGATGCAGACATCTGAGAGTTCCTCAGCAAGGCTCAGCTCAGCTTGCCGTGGCAGTGCTTGTAGCGCAGGCCGCTGCCGCAGGGGCAGGCTTCGTTGCGGCCGACGCGCGGCACTTCCTGCGCGGGCCGGCTCAGCAGGCCGGTGTCGGCAGTGACCTCGGCCTCGCCGGTCTCGTCGGGCGCGCTGTAGCTCACATGGCTCAGCTGCTCGGCACGCTGTTCCACCTGGGCGGCGGCGGCATCGACCTGCTCGGGCGACTGCACCTTGACGTTCATCAGCAGGCGGGTGACGTCGTTCCTGACCTGGTCGAGCAGCATGCCGAACAGCTGGAAGGCCTCGCGCTTGTACTCCTGCTTGGGCTGCTTCTGCGCGTAGCCGCGCAGATGGATGCCCTGGCGCAGGTAGTCGAGCGCGCTCAGGTGGTCGCGCCAGCTGCCGTCGATATGCTGCAGCAGCACGGCGCGCTCGAAGCTGCACATCTGCTCGCGGCCGACCAGCGCGACCTTGGCCTCGTAGGCGGCATTGGCAGCGGCCAGCACCTGCTGCAGGATGTCCTCGTCGGTCAGCGTCTCGGCGCCGGCAGCCAGCGCCGCCAGGTCGAGCTGCAGGTTCCAGTCGCCGGCCAGCACCTGCTGCAGGCCGGGCAGGTCCCACTGCTCCTCGACGCTGTCGGCCGGCACATAGGCGCGCACCACCTCGGTCATGCAGCCCTCGCGCAGCGCGGCGATCTGCGCGCTCAGGTCGGCGGCATCGATGATGTCGTTGCGCTGCTGGTAGATCACCTTGCGCTGGTCGTTCGACACGTCGTCGTACTCGAGCAGCTGCTTGCGGATGTCGAAGTTGCGCGCCTCGACCTTGCGCTGCGCGCTCTCGATGCTGCGGTTGACGATGCCGGCCTCGATGGCCTCGCCCTCGGGCATCTTGAGGCGGTCCATGATGGCGCGCACGCGGTCGCCCGCGAAGATGCGCATCAGCGAGTCGTCCAGGCTCAGGTAGAAGCGGCTCGAGCCCGGATCGCCCTGGCGGCCGGCGCGGCCGCGCAGCTGGTTGTCGATGCGGCGGCTCTCGTGGCGCTCGGTCGCGATGATGCGCAGCCCACCGAGCTTCTTGACCTGCTCGTGCGCGGCCAGCCATTGGGCGCGCGCCGACTCGATCGCCTTGGCGCGGGCGGCCTCGTCCAGGCTGGCGTCGACCTCGATCAGCGCCAGCTGCTTTTCCAGGTTGCCGCCCAGCACGATGTCGGTGCCGCGGCCGGCCATATTGGTCGCGATCGTGATCGCGCCGGGACGTCCCGCCTGCAGGATGATGTCGGCCTCGCGCGCATGCTGCTTGGCGTTGAGCACCTCGTGCTTCAGGCCCTCCTGCTGCAGCAGCGCCGAGATGATCTCGGAGTTCTCGATCGAGGAGGTGCCGACCAGCACCGGCTGGCCGCGGCCATGGCATTCCTGGATGTCGGCGATCGCGGCGCGGTACTTCTCGGCCGTGGTCTTGTAGACGCGGTCGAGCTCGTCCTTGCGCTGGCTCGGCTTGTTGGGCGGGATCACCACGGTCTCGAGGCCGTAGATCTCCTGGAACTCGTAGGCCTCGGTGTCGGCGGTGCCGGTCATGCCCGACAGCTTGCCGTAGAGACGGAAATAGTTCTGGAAGGTGATCGATGCCAGCGTCTGGTTCTCGGGCTGGATCGCCACGCCTTCCTTGGCCTCGACCGCCTGGTGCAGGCCATCGCTCCAGCGCCGGCCCGCCATCAGGCGGCCGGTGAACTCGTCGACGATCACGATCTCGCCGTTCTGCACCACGTAGTGCTGGTCACGGTGATACAGGTGCTGGGCCTTGAGCGCGGTCACCAGGTTGTGCATCAGCACGATGTTGGACGGGTCGTACAGCGAGGCGCCCTCGGGCAGCAGGCCGGCGCGCGCGAGCAAGGCCTCGGCGTTCTCGTGGCCCTGCTCGGTCAGGTGGATCTGGTGGCTCTTCTCGTCGAGCGTGAAGTCGCCCGGCTTGATCACGCCCTCGCCGGTGCGCGGATCGGCCTCGCCTTCCTGGCGCACCAGGTGCGGCACCAGCTGGTGGATCGCCTGATAGATCGCGGTATGGTCCTCGGCCTGGCCGCTGATGATCAGCGGCGTGCGCGCCTCGTCGATCAGGATCGA
>CAZJQH010000303.1:0-2638 GCA_964547895.1 uncultured Chitinophaga sp.
TCAGGTGCTTGGCCAGCTTGGCGGTGGTGGTGGTCTTGCCCGCGCCCTGCAGGCCCGCCATCAGGATGATGGCCGGCGGCTGCGCGGCCAGGTTGAGGTCGGACACGCCCTCGCCCATCGTCGCGGCGAGCTCCTTCTGGATGATGCTGACCAGCACCTGGCCCGGTGTCAGCGAGCCGACCACCTCGGCGCCGAGCGCCTTGTCCTTGACGCGCGCGATGAAGTCGCGCACCACCGGCAGCGCGACGTCGGCCTCGAGCAGCGCCAGGCGCACCTCGCGCAGCATGTCGCTGACGTTGCTTTCGGTGATGCGTGCCTGGCCGCGCACCTCCTTGACCAGACGTGACAGTTTTTCGGTGAGGGCTGAAGCCATGGTGAACGCCGTGTATAGCCCGCCAGCGAATGCCGCAACGGCAGGGGCATGGATAAATGAAGATGTTGGGACGATAGCGGCCGCTCGGACCGTTAAACTCTGGCCATGATTCTATCCCCGAGCCCCTGGTGGAGCACTGTCCCGACGCTGGGCGCAGCGCTGGGTTATGCGCTGCTGGCGCTGCGGCCGGTTCGCCCCGCAGCCCTCGGCATCAACACATTGATGCTGCTGGTCTGGCTGCTGCACGCTTTGGCGCTGGCATCGGGTCACGCGGTCAAGCCGGTCCGCTTCGGCTTTGCGCCGGCGCTGTCGGTGACGGCCTGGCTGGTCTTCACGCTCTACGCGATCGAGAGCCGGGTCTACCCGAAACTACATGTGCGTGCCTCGATGGCAGGCCTGGGTGCGGCGGCCGTGCTGCTCGCGCTGCTGTTCCCCGGCATGCCGCATCCGGCCGCCGCCTCGCCCTGGCTGCCGCTGCACTGGTGGCTGGGCATCATCTCCTATGGCCTGGTGGCGGCTGCCGTGCTGCATGGCTGGCTGGCACAGCGGGCCGAGGCCGCGATCCGGCAGGCACGCTCCGACGAAGCCGGCCTGCCGCTGCTGGCGCTCGAGCGCCTGACCTTCCGCCTGGTCGGCGCAGCCTTCGTGCTGCTGAGCGCCACGCTGCTGGTCGGCTGGTGGTTCAGCGAACTGCTGCGGCCGCAAGGCTGGAGCTGGGACCACAAGACCATCTTCACCCTGCTGTCCTGGCTGGCGCTGGCCGTCCTGCTCTGGGGCCGCTGGACCCAGGGCTGGCGCGGCCGCATCGCCTTCAACATGCTCTATGCCGCCGCTGCCCTGCTGCTGCTGGGCTATGTCGGCTCCCGCTTCGTGCTCGAAGTGATCCTGGCGCGCGCATGAAATACCTGTTGCTGCTGCTGGTCGTGCTGGCTGGCGTCTGGCTCTGGCGCAGCCGCCGCGTGCAGGATGATCGCCCGCCCCCACCACCGGCCCCGCCGCCCGCGCCGACCCAGCCCGGCCTGATGGTCAGCTGCCGCCACTGTGGCCTGCATCTGCCCGCAAGCGACGCGATCTCGGACGCGCAAGGGCATTACTGCAGCGTCGAACATCTGCGCCTGCAGCGTGAAAAGCAGGCGGCACTGGCTCGCGATGAGCACTGAAGCGCAGGCTGGTCACTGGCAGGACAGCTGGCGCGACGGCTGGCTGCTGCGCGCCCGTGCCGTTGCCTCGCCCAATTTCGGCCCTCGGCCGGCCGGTGGCGGCATCGACCTGATCGTGCTGCACTCGATCAGCCTGCCGCCCGGCCAGTATGGCGGCCCCGAGATCGAGCAGCTGTTCTGCAACCGGCTCGACTGGGATGCCCACCCCTATTTCCAGGCCATGCGCGGGCTCGAGGTCTCCAGCCATTTCCTGATCCGGCGTGACGGCGAACTGGTCCAGTTCGTCTCCTGCGACGACCGCGCCTGGCATGCCGGCCGCTCGCACTGGCGCGGCCGCGACAACTGCAACGACGACTCGATCGGCATCGAGCTCGAGGGCCTCGAAGGCGAGACCTTCGAGCCGGCGCAATACCGCGCCCTGGTCGAACTCTGCCAGTCGCTGGCGCGGCATTACCCGATCGCCCATCTGGCCGGGCACGAGCATGTCGCGCCCGGGCGCAAGCAGGATCCAGGGCCTGGCTTCGACTGGCCGCAGCTGATCGGGCAGCTGGGCTGGCCGCCGGAACGCTTCCCACCCCCAGGCAGGCCCGATGCCGCATAAATTGTGTCCTGCAGGGCTTGCATTTCTGCATAACACTTTCATAATATAAAAGTCAGAGATTGTGTATATGGCATTTCCCTGCCCGGCGCAGACCCAGCAGCTGCAGCCGGTTCACGGGGCCATGCAAGCCTTGGTTTCTATGACGCCATGCGTGCTGGGAAGCCATTGCGCTGACTCACCGGACCGGAATGGTCCGCAACCCTGCGCGAGCTGTTTCAGGAGAACAAGCAAGATGGCGACTGCGAAGAAGGCCGCACCGGCCAAGAAGGCTGCGGCGAAGAACACGCCCGAGCCGGCCGATCAGGTCGAGCCGGCAGTCACACCCGAGGCGGCGGCACCGGCCAAGAAGCCGACAGCCGCCAGGAAGGCGGCGGCCAGAAAGAGCGCCAGCCGCAAGACCGCCAAGCCGCAGCCGCCAGCCGAGCCGGCGGCGCTGACGCGCATCTCGCCGACCGCGGCCTGGCCCTTCCCGACCGGCCCGCGGCCCTGAGCTCCTGAAGTCCG
>CAZJQH010000304.1:0-2636 GCA_964547895.1 uncultured Chitinophaga sp.
TCAAGGCGCGGCTTGCTTGCGAGAGGCAGGGCGGCGCTGAGGTGTGCCGCCGGGTGCGGTGGCGGCGATGCATTCGACGAGATTGAAGACGGCCAGCAGCAGGTATTTCTCGGCATCGCTTCGCACCGCCAGCAAGTCACGATCGCGCAGGTAGCCGTGGACGAACGCCAGCAGATAGCGTTGCGCATGGTCGTCGACGCGTTGCTGGGCGGCTTGCCGCATGAGCTCGGGACTCAAGCCTTCGCCGAACCGGATCCCGCCATTGAGGCGCTGCAGACAGCGCTCCTGGACGTCCTCCGTGATGAGGGGCCAGTCCAGCCCCGACGCCTTGATGGCCTGGTAGGCCACCAGCAGGAGGTGAATCGGTACTTCCAGCTGTTGCAGGCTCACCCCCATGCGCGCGAGCACCAGCACCGAGGCCAGCAGGTTGGGTTGACGCAGATAGATTTCGTCGGCCAGCTGCACGCGCTCTGGCGCGCTCAGGCGCTCCACGGCAACGACCGCCTGGGCGACCTGGGCCTGGGACAGCTCGCTCATGGACTCAGATCCGAGCGCAAGGGGTGCTCGGCGAAGTGCTGCTTCCACCACCGCGGGGTGAGCTCGTGCACGTGCTGCGCCGGCTGCACGCTGATGCGCTGCAAGACATCGACGAGGTAGGTGTATGGATCGATGTCATGCAGCCGGCATGTCGCGATCAGGCTTTGCACGATGCCAGCGTGCTTGGCGCCCACCTCCGTCCAACAAAATAACCAATTCTTCTTGCCCATCGGAATCGGGCGCAGGGCACGTTCGATGTGGTTCGTGTCGATGGCCACATCCGCGTCGTCGAGGAAGACCGACAGCCCCGCACGACGCCCGCGCGCGTAGGCCAGGGCCTTGGTCAACGGGTTGCTCGGCAACAGGCCCTGCTGTTCAAACTGCTGATCGATCCAGGCAAAGAAGGCCTGCACCCGAGGCTTGCTGTGGGTGAGGCGGTGCACCCGCTTGGCCTCACCCGAGAGCTGGGCCTGGCGGATCTCGTCCTCGATCCGGTAGAGCGCGCCGATCTGGCGCAGGGCCTCCCCCGCCCCCTTGGGTTCGGCGCCCTGCGCTTCGAAGAACACTCGCCTGCAGTGGGCCCAGCATTGCGCGTGGGTGATGCCGCTCTGGCTGGCATAGCGGGCATAGGCCTCGTAGCCGTCGCTCAGCAGCACGGTGCCCGGTTGGCGCTGGAGGCCGAGGGCCTGCTGCACATGCTCATGGCGACGTGACTCGAAGTGCGGGAAGCACACCTCGTCATGTTCACCGTAAACCGGCCAGAAGTAGCTGGCCTTCATCTTGCCACCACCGCCCAGGCCGGCCTTGATCGGGGTCTCGTCCATCGTGATGACGCGGCTGGCACGGATCGAATCGAGCTGCGCCGTGTAGATGGGTTCGAGCAACTGTGCCGCTTGCTGCACCAACTGTGTCAACCACGGCCGGCTGGTCTTGAAGCCGGCCTCCTGCAGGCGCTGGTGTTGGCGGTGCAGCGGCAGGTGCCAGCGGAACTTGTCCAGCAGCACGCCAGCAATGAAGCTGACGTCGGCACGGCTGCCCTCGATGACGCCCGCCGGCGCGCTCGCACAGTGCAGGGTCTGTGTGTCGCGGCGCTTGATCACAGGGCGCACGTACTTGAGCACGACAAAGCTGCCCGGGCGCTGCGCCAGACGGTGGCTGACCTTCTCACCGATGACCTCGTACTGCTCGGGCGCCAGACCTTGTGCCTGCGGGTTGGGGACCTCAATGACCTGCACCGGCACCTTGGCCTCGTCGAAGAACGTCGCCGCCGCTGCCCCCTCATCGGCGAAGTCGCTGGCGGCCCGGCGACGCCGGTGGGCGGGAACGATCTGGGGGGAGTCGTCCTGATCGCCAGGCGGTGCCAGATCGCCCAGCAGCTGTCCGAGGTGCATCTGCTGCGCATCGACCGCAGCCACAAAGCGCTCGCTCTTGTTGCCGAAGATCTGGCGCTTGAACCACTCGATCTGGCGTTTGAGCTCCTCGATCTGCGCGGCCTGGCTCTGCAGCAGCTGCGCTATTTGCCCAGGCCCGAGCGCGGCCACCGCGGCGGCATCTGGAACTCGGGGCTTCAGTGTCAAGGACATGGGCCTCATGTTACCGAGGACGCCTGCGGTACGGCAGAGGATTGTCCCCAATTGCGAGGGCAGCGATAGCGCTTGTACTGCCGTTTGGGCTCGATGCCCTCGAGCATGAGCTTCAACGCCGTCCAGTCCATCTCCCGGTGAACCACCGTGCTCCAGTCGCGCAGGAATGTCCCGCCCTCCAGGCGTTTGGCCCACACGCACCAGCCGCTGCGGTCGAAGTACAGCACCTTCATCTGCGTGGCGCGGCGGTTGACGAAGACAAACAGATGCCCGCTCAGCGGGTCCTGGTGCAGCCCGTGCCGAGCCAGTGCGTACAGGCCATCGAAGGACAACCTCATGCTCACCGGCTGACCATAAAGGAAGACGCGAATCTGGCCTTCGGGGAAGAACATCAGCGCCGAGTCAGGGTGAGGGTCAGACCGGCGCCGAGGTCCAGGCGCAACTCCAGTGCCGGGCCAGGCGCGGGCACACCCGAGCCCATCGCACCCAAATCGATGAAAGCCATCGAGGCCTGGC
>CAZJQH010000305.1:0-2614 GCA_964547895.1 uncultured Chitinophaga sp.
TTAATGCCTGGCCTGGCCAGCTGGTCGCGCGGCTCGCCCTCGGCAACCAGGCCTATCGCGAGCGCAAGCTGTACGACGCCGAGGCCCAATACCATCAGGCCACGCTCGATCACCCCGGGTCTGCCGACGCCTGGAACAACCTGGCACAGGTCCGGCTTGAGACGGGCCGTCAGGCCGAGGCCAGGGCAGCTGCCTCGAAGGCTGTAGCGCTCGGCGGCCCCAGGCTGGCCACCTATCAGGCCACCCTGGGCAGGATCGAGGCCGCTCCTACCCCTTGATTCCGGCTCAGTGAGCCCGGTATGAGGGCCGCAGCAGCACCACCAGCGCGCCCGCGCCGCCCTCGGCCGGGCGCGCCTGCACGAAGGCCATCACCTCGTTCTTCTGCACCAGCCAGCTGTGGACGCGGCCCTTGAGCACCGGCGTCTTGCCAGGCGAGCCCAGGCCCTTGCCGTGCACCACCCGCACGCAGCGCAGGCCGCGCTTGTGCGCCTCGCGGATGAAGCTTGCCAGCGTCTCGCGCGCTTCGTCGGTGCGCAGGCCGTGCAGGTCGATCTGGGCCTGGATGCTCCAGTCGCCCTGGCGCAGCTTGCGCGCCACCTCGGGCCCGACGCCGGTGCGGCGAAAGCTCAGGTGCTCGTCGATATGCAACAGCGTCTCGACATCGAACTCGTCGCTGAGCGCCTCGCGCATCACCGCCTGTTCGTCGAGCTCGCGCTGCTGCGGCCGTGGCAGGGGTGGTTGCGGGCGCAGCAGGTGGCGGCCGTGATGGGGCAGACGCTGCACCGCGCCGACCGTGCGCTCGAACAGCAGCCGGTCCTTGTGCGCGCGTTCCTCGGCCTCGCGCCGGGCGGCCTCGGCGGCGGCGCGTTCGGCCGCCAGGCGCGCGGCCTGCTCGGCCAGCGCCTTGCGCAGGGTCTTGAGTTCGGGCAGTGAGCGCACTTTCATGCTGCTGATTTTCGCCCAGCCGCGCGCGCCCTGCCTGAGACGGGTTTCAGACCAGGCCGAGCTCGGCCATCGAGCGGCAGGCGCTGGCGGTGACAACGAAATGGTCGAGCACGCGCACGTCGACCAGCGACAGCGCGGACTTGAGCGTCTGCGTCAGCATTTCGTCGGCGCGCGAGGGCTCGGCCGTGCCGCTCGGGTGGTTGTGCGCCAGCACGACGGCGGCGGCATGGTGGTGCAGCGCGCGCAGCACTACCTCGCGCGGATAGACCGAGGTCTGTGAAAGTGTGCCCCGGAACATTTCTTCCAGCGCGATCAGCCGGTGCTGGCTATCGAGGAACAGCACCGCGAACACCTCGTGCTTCTTGTGGCCGAAATGCAGCTGCAGGTAATGCGCGACCGCCTGCGGGCTGTCGAACAGCGGCTGCTCCTTGATTTCTTCCGCCAGCGCGCGGCGCGCGAGTTCGACCACCGCCAGCAGCTCGGCGCGCTTGGCCGGGCCCAGGCCCTTGACCGCCCCGAGCGCGTCGGCGCCGCTGTGCAGCAGGCCGCGTATGCCCTTGAATCGGTCGACCAGCTCCTGCGCCAGCTCGAGCACGTTCTTGCCCTGCACGCCGGTGCGCAGCAGCAGCGCGAGCAGTTCGGCGTCGCTCAGCGCAGCGGGTCCGCGCTGCAGCAGCTTCTCGCGCGGTCGCGCATCGGCTGGCAGCCCCTTGAGCGGAATACTGATGCTGCTCATTCGTCCGTCCTCCCTTTCCTACAATAGGGGCTTGCGCCCTGATCACTGGCCTGCGCTTCTGCCTGCGCCTGGCTCTTGATCCTGTGCCTTTCTACCATCTTTGTGTCCGCAGGTGTCAACGCCATGGCTCGAGTCGAATCCGCTTCCTTCCTTACCCTTCACTACCGCCTCTCGGGTCCGGACGGGCGCGACTTCATCAATACCTTCGAAGCCCAGCCCGCCACGCTCAGCCTGGGCGGCGGCGAGCTCTCGCCCGCGATCGAGGCGCGCCTGATCGGCCTGGAGGAGGGCACCCACACCGTGATCGAGCTGGCCGCTGGCGAGGCTTTCGGTGAGCGCCAGCCCGAGATGGTGCAGTGGGTGGCGCGCAAGCTGCTCGACCAGCTCGGCGACCGCCACGAGCAGTACGCCGCTGGCGATGTGGTGCAGTTCCCGACCCCGGACGGCCTGGGCAGCTATGCCGGTACCGTGCTGGAAGTGCGCGAGGACGGCGCGGTCTGCTTCGACTTCAACCACCCGCTGGCCGGCCAGCCGGTGCGCTTCGAGGTCCAGCTGATCGGGGTGCTGTGATGGAGCAGGTGATCCTGGCTGAGCCGCGCGGCTTCTGCGCTGGCGTCGACCGCGCGATCGAGATCGTCGAGCGCGCGCTCGAGAAGTTCGGCCGCCCGATCTATGTCCGGCACGAGATCGTGCACAACACCCATGTGGTCAACGACCTGAAGGAGCGCGGCGCCATCTTCATCGAGGAGCTCGACGAAGTGCCGCCGGGTGCGACCCTGGTGTTCAGCGCGCACGGCGTGAGCCAGGCGGTGCAGCGCGAGGCCGAGGCGCGCGGATTCCGCATCTTCGATGCCACCTGCCCGCTGGTGACCAAGGTCCATGTCGAGGTCGCCAAGCTGCACAAGGAAGGCTACGAGTTCATCATGATCGGCC
>CAZJQH010000306.1:0-2600 GCA_964547895.1 uncultured Chitinophaga sp.
CGCTCAGCGCAGGCCGGCGATGTAGTCGGAAACCGCTGCGATTTCCTTGTCGGTCAGGTAGGCGGCGACCGCGGTCATCTGGGCGCTGTTCTGGCGCTCGCCGCTGCGGAAGGTCTTGAGCTGGGCGGCGGTGTATTCGGCATGCTGGCCGGACAGGCGCGGATACTGGGCCGGGATGCCGGCGCCGTTGGGCGAGTGGCAACCGGCGCAGGCCGCGATCTGGCGGTCGGCGATGCCGCCACGGTAGATGCGCTCGCCCAGGGCCACCAGGGCCTTGTCCTTGGCGACGCCGGTGGCAGGCTTCTGGCTGGCGAGCCAGTAAGCGATGTTGCGCATGTCCTCGTCGCTCAGCGCGGCCACCATGCCGGACATGATGGCGTTGGCACGCTTGCCGGACTTGAATTCCTGCAGCTGCTTGACCAGGTACTCGGGATGCTGGCCGGCCAGCTTGGGGTTGGCACCGATGACCGAGTTGCCGTCTGCGGCGTGGCAGGCCGCACACACCTGACCGTAGGATGCAGCGCCCTTGACCAGATCGGGCTTGGCGGCCTGCGCGTGGGCGGACAACGACAGGGCTGCGAGCGCGGCGGCGCCGATGAGGGATGCGATCAGTTTCATTTAGAGGTGCAGATGGCGTCGGGTTGCGAAAGAGGCATCCTGACTGGGTTAGAAACTTGCAGGACGCAAAACGAGTTGATTTTACAATGGACGATGACCGCACAAGCACACATGAGCCCAGAACCCGCATCCGCAAGTGAAAACCGCCCTGGCAACAGGCCTGCGGCCGACGTCAAGACCGCCCATGGCTGGCTGCATACGGCACGCTTCCTGACCGAGGCACCGCAACTGCACCACCTGCCGGAGCTTGACGTGCCGGAAATCGCCTTCGTCGGCCGCTCCAACGCAGGCAAGTCGACCAGCATCAACACGCTGACGCAGCAGAAGCGGCTGGCCTTTGCCTCCAAGACGCCCGGGCGCACGCAGAGCATCAACCTGTTCGCGCTCGGCAAGCAGGGCGTGACCGACGCGGTGCTGGCCGACCTGCCGGGCTACGGCTACGCCGCAGTGCCGCAGGAGGCCAAGCGGCGCTGGCAGCAGGTGATGGCCAACTACCTGGTCAGCCGGCCCAACCTGCGCGCGGTCGTGCTGCTGTGCGACCCGCGCCTGGGCCTGACCGAGCTCGACGAGGCGCTGCTGGAAGTGATCCGCCCGCGCGTCGAGCAGGGGCTCAAGTTCCTGGTGCTGCTGACCAAGGCCGACAAGCTCACCCGCAGCGAGGCGGCCAAGGTGCTGCAGATCACCCGGCTGCAGTCCGGCGGCGGCGAGGTCAGGCTGTTCTCGGCGCTCAAGAAGCAGGGCCTGGATGATGTCGCGACCCTGCTGTGGGACTGGGCGCACCCGCCCGAGCCGGCTGCCGCCAGCGAGCCGCAAGCTCCGGCAGGCGAGGCCTGAAGCAGGCTCCAAAAGCCCGGTGGCCGCGCGTCAGTCGGTGGCGCGAGGCTGCTTGTAGCGCGCGTAGCCCCAGAGGTACTGCTGCGGGCAGCGCCGGATCAGCGCTTCCATCGCGCGGTTGAACTGCGCGGCGACAGCGGCCGCGTCGCCAGCCAGCGGTTCGGCCAGCACCTGCTCGAGCGGCAGGATATGCACGACATAGCCGCGCCCCCAGGACAGGCGCTCGCCCCAGGCCAGCAGCACGCGCGTGTTGGCCATGGCAGCAAAGCGCGCCGACAAGGTCATGGTGTAGGCCGGCTCGCCGAAGAAAGGCGCCCAGACGCCCTGCCCTTCGGGCGGCACCTGGTCCGGCAGCAGCCCGACCGCCTCGCCGCGCTTGAGCGCCGAGATCAGCTGGCGCACGCCGGCCAGCGTGGTGGCCGCGGTAGCCAGGCCGGGCCGGGCGCGGCTGGATTCGACCAGCTCGCGCAGCCAGGGCTGGCGCGGCGGCCGGTACAGCACCGTCATCGGCTTCGGGTCCGCACCAGCGCCGAACTGCGCGGCGTAGGCCTGGGCCGTGATCTCGAAGCAGCCCATGTGGGGGGTAAGGAACAGCAGGCCCTGGCCGGCCGCGCGCGCCGCATCGATATGCTCGATGCCATCCCAGCGCCAGTTCACGGGCCGGCCAAGCCAGAGCCGCGGCAGCTCAGCGCTGAGCTTGCCGGCCTCGCCGATCGAAGCCAGGCGTGCGCGCCAGCCGATGCCGGCCAGGCCGGCATTGCGCGCCAGGCGCCGCCGGTAGGATGGCGAAGCGAGCCAGGACAGCCAGCCCAGCAGCCAGCCCAGGCCGTGCAGCAGGGGCAGCGGCCAGGCCGCCAGCCAGCGAAAAACAGTAGTCATCACATGGGGATTATCGACGCACGGACTGCCAAGGCGTAAAATCGCCAACTCGCCGAGTTATTGAACTACTTGCAGGGCGATTCACAAATACTGCTAAAGCGTTCGCCAGGCTCCGCCAGGGGTTGGCAACGCGCCAACCTTTACGGAGCTATTTTCATGTCCAGCGACTTCCTCTTCACCTCCGAATCGGTCTCCGAAGGCCATCCGGACAAGGTGGCCGACCAGATCTCGGACGCCATCCTCGACGCCATCTTCGAGCAGGACCCGCG
>CAZJQH010000307.1:0-2598 GCA_964547895.1 uncultured Chitinophaga sp.
GTCCCGGCCCTCGGCCACGGCCTCGAGTACGCGCTGGATCGCGATGTCCTGGTAGTAGCGGCCCTGCCAGCTGCCGCCCCGGTCCTCGAACGGCACGGCGGCGAAGCGGTCACGCCAGGCATTGGACGCGGCAAAGGTCCGGTTCCACAGTTCTTGCGGCGTCGGAAAGGCAGGTACATCGCCTTCGGTACCGGTGGCCATGTCGATGCCGTAGATGGCCTGGCCGTTGGTCGCATAGGTGAAGCGGATCGCCAGTTTCTGCGCGTAGCTCTTGGCCTGCGCGACGCCTTCGGTGTGCGGCTTGGCCCAGGCCTTGGCTTCCACCACCGCCAGCCGGGTGTTGCGGTAGACCAGCACATAGTCGGCAACCTCGGCCCGCGCCCGCTTGCCGCTACCCTGCAAGCGCCCTTGCGTGATGCCGAACTCGCGCAGCACGCGGCTGCCCTCCACCACGCCCCAACCGGCGGCGGCCAGTGCCGGGTCGATATGTTCGGCGCGGGTTTCGGCTTCGTTCATGGCTGCGATTTCCGAGTCAAAATCGTTTTGACTATCGTCGCAGTATAGGGGAAGGACTTCAGGGTTCCTGGCGTGACAGCATATTCATGATCAGGCGGATAAGGGTGTCCTTCTGCTCGGGGGCGGATTCAGCCACCAGCAGGGCCAGCGCGGCCAGCCCGATGTCGTTGATGACAGGCTGGCCCGAGGCATCGAGCAAGCGCGCGTTGCGGGCCAGAAAGTCCACGAACAGGAAAGCGCCGCTGCGCTTGTTGCCATCGGCGAACGGATGGTTCTTGATGACGAAGTACAGCAGGTGCGCCGCCTTGGCCTCGACCGTGGGATAGGCCGGCTCGCCAAACACCGTCTGGTCCAGATTGCCCAGCAGCGCGTCGAGTCCGTCGCCGCGCTCGCGCGCGAACAGCTCGGTCGCCTCGCCACGGGCCATCAGGTCGGACTTGAGCCGGGCCAGCGCGGCGCGGGCCTCGGCCAGGCTGGGCAACTGGCCACCGCTTTGCTGCGGCGGCTCGGTCAGCAGGCCTTCGTCGTAGCGCTGCAGCAGCAGGAAGGTGCGCGCGTAGCGCGTGACCACGTCGAGCAGGCCGCGCCCGGCGTCCTGCGGCAGCTCGGGGTTTTGCGCCAGCTTGCGCACCAGCAGCAGCGCGGCTTCCAGCTCGCGCGCATTGGACTCCAGCCGCTGGCGGTTGAGTGTGTAGCCCTGGGTCAGGTGCTGGCGCAGGACGGTGGTGGCCCATTGGCGGAAGCCCACCGCGCGCTTGGAATTGACCCGGTATCCGACCGAGATGACGGCGTCCAGGTTGTAGTGCTTCAGGCGACGCTGGACCTGGCGCTTGCCCTCGGTTTGAACTGCTAAGAAATCCTTAGTAGTTGCCGCCTCGTCCAACTCTTCGTCGCCAAAGATGTTGCGCAAGTGCATGAGGACGTTTTCTGGCGTGGTGTCAAAAACACCAGCCATCTGCCGTTGCGTCAGCCAGACGCTGTCCTGTGCCAGCCGCACCTCGACGGTGCCAGCATCGGTCTGGTAGATGGCAACGTCGGCGTCGCGCTCCGCGCGGGTTTCGGCTTCGTTCATTTGGCGGCTTTCTTGGCAGTCACGCTCTTGCGCGGGCTGGCTGGCGGCAGGTAGTTATCGCCCGTGACGACCGAACGCCCGGTTTGCCGCTCCAGCTGCTGGCGGGCCTGCTTGGCAATGCCCCCGCCCACCACGGCGGCGGTCTGGTTCTCCTTCAGCCCGGAGGCGTCCGACGTTTCGGCCACCTGACGGGTGGACAGTTCGGCCAGCGCCGTGAAGATCAGCTCGGCCTCGCTCATGTGGTCGCGCAGGTTGTGGCTCTTCAGGCCCTTGATTGCCTTGTGCTCCTGCACGCTCACGCCCGACCATTCCTGATGGATGATGTTGGTGAGAATGGCAAACTCCCGCTCTTCCTCGATGCCGTGCTCGCGCCAGTAGTCGGTCAGCTTGTTGCGGGTCTCCTGGCCCGTCATGCGCTGCTGGATCCACTTGTCGCTGCGGCCATGCTGCTGCCAGGTCGCGCGGGCACGGTCGAGCGAGAGGGCGGGATCGGCCATCTCCTGCATGCGCTCGTGGCCGACCTTGGCCAGCCAGAGCTTGATGGGCTCGGCCTTGGGGCTGGGGATTGACTGCACGACGCGCAGCAAGGTAACAGCTTCGGCGCAGTCCGTCTTACGCAGCCTGCCATCGGTGGCGGGCATTTTCAACCGTACGATTTTCTCGTACGGTTGCTCGGACCCGGCCTCCTGTGCCAGCTTGCGCTTGAGGTCAGACCAGTAGCGTCGAGGGTTGTTGCTGTCCGTCAGCACCTGAACCACGTCGATGACCGAGAACCACCAGGTCTCGGTCGCCTCGTCATAGACCCGGCGGATGTCTTTGCCTTCGAACTGGGTGGGCTGGATGGACATGGAATCAAAACCCGATCAAGAAATTTTCTGCCTGCGAAGCACTTCAGATTCATTAAGAATCAAAGACTTGAAAGATCTTACCCTGCAAACTTGGTCAAAAAATCAAGAGCGGATCAAGAAAGCCGACATGGCTCGGGACCTTGCCCCGTGGATGATCAACCG
>CAZJQH010000308.1:0-2583 GCA_964547895.1 uncultured Chitinophaga sp.
TCGCGCCGGATCACGCGCAGCGGCGGCACGCGCGACAGCTGCAGCACCGGCGGCAGGCCGAAGGCCAGCATCAGCGTCAGCCCGGTGCCGAGGCCGAACAGCGCCGGCCAGAGGCTGGCCGGCGGCATCGGCGTCTTGATCAGGTCGGCCAGCAGCCAGATGAAGCCATGGTGCAGCAGCCAGCCCAGCAAAGCACCGAGCGCGCCGGCCAGCAGCCCGGCAATCCCGAAGGCCAGGCTGTAGGCGCGCGCCATCGCGCCCTGGGACAGGCCCAGCACGCGCAGCAAGGCGCAATCATCGAGATGGCGCAGCGCGTAGAGCCGCGCCGACATCGCGACCGCCACCGCGCTCAGCAGCGCCGCCAGCAGCGCGACCAGGTTGAGGAACTT
Organism: uncultured Chitinophaga sp.; assembly: GCA_964547895.1. Classification (GTDB taxonomy): domain Bacteria; phylum Pseudomonadota; class Gammaproteobacteria; order Burkholderiales; family Burkholderiaceae_C; genus Malikia. Next base: position 390 of record CAZJQH010000308.1, read on the forward strand.
CTCGGCCCGGTCCAGCGTCTGCCGCATCTCGGGCCGGCCGCTCTCGAGCGACTCGATCCCGACCCCGCGCAGCCTGATCTGCTCCAGCCTGGCATCGAGCCACTGCCGGTAGCGCCGTACGGCAGCATCTTCGCCAGCGAGCGCGAGCCGGTAGTCGATCCGGCTGGCCGGCTGCACCAGGCCGGTCGCGGCCAGGTCGGCGCGCTGCATCAACACGCGTGGCGCGAAGCCCAGGAAGCCGGCACCACGGTCGGGTTCCTGCAGCAGCAGGCCCGCGATGCGCAGGCTGGCGTCGCCCAGCAGCAGCTCCTGCCCCGGCTGCAGCCCGAGCACGTCAAGCAGGCCCGGCTCGACCCAGACCGTGCCGGGTGCGGGCGGCTGCCGCAACGTCCGGCCAGGGCCGCCGGCCTGATCGGCGACCTGCAGCTGGCCACGCAAGGGATAGGCCGCCTCGACCGCCTTGAGCGCGACCAGCCGGGTCGCACCGCCGGACTCGTCGGGCGCGCGCGCCATGGTCGGAAAGCTCAGATGCTCGGTGCCCTGCAAGCCAAGCGCCGCAGCCTGCTGGCGGAACTCGGGCGGTAGCGGCTGGTCGCTGCGCACCACCAGGTCGCCGCCGAGCAGCGCGCGCGCATCGCGCTGCAGCCCGCCCTGCAGCCGGTCGGCGAAGAAGCCGACCGCACTCAGCGCCGCCACGGCCAGCGTCACCGCCAGCAGCAGCAGGGTCAGCTCGCCGGCACGCCAGTCGCGCCAGAGCGAGCGCAGTCCCAGCGCCCAGATCGAAGGATTCAACTTGCCCGTCATCTACTCAGCTTACCGCAGCGGGATGAAGCCTGGTGCCTTTCGGGTCATGCCGACGGCAGCGGCATGCAGGCAGCCTTCAGTCGGCGTGCATGAACGGCGCGCAGGTCTCCTCACTGGCGCAGCACATCGGCCCCCGCCGGCGGCTGGAAGGCGAAGCTGGCGGGCTTGAGCCCGGCCTGGGTCTCGAGCGGGCCGAACTGGATCAGCGAGCGCTGGCCGAAGCTGTCGAGCATCTCGAGCGTGGCGAGCTGGCCCTGGCGGAAGCCGATCCGGACCGACTGCAGCTGGCCGTCGCGCGACTTGGGCGTGGCGAGCACCCACTGCTGGCCGTCGGCGTCGGGCGCGTTGGCGAGCGTGAACAGTCCCGACAGGGCCTTGAGGTCGGACGCGGTCGCGATCAGCGCCGCCGGCGTATTGCCGAGCGCCTCCTGCTGGCGCCGTGCCGTGACCTGGTTGAGGTCGACGTCGTAGAGCCAGAGCGTCTGGCCGTCGGCGACGATCTGCTGCTCGAAGGGCTTGAGGTAGTGGAAACGGAAGCGGCTCGGACGCAGGAACTCGAAGCTGCCGCTGCTGGTCTTGGCGCGCGGCGCGGCCTCGCCAGCCTTCTGCGGCGCGGTCACGACCTGGGTGAAGCGCGCCCGGCCTTGCTGCGCCTGGCGCAGGAAGGACTCGAGATCGGACAGGCCGTCGGCCCGCGCCGATGCGGCCCAGGACAGCGCCGCGCCGAACAGGAAAACCGTGGACGCCAGGCGCCGCGAAAGCTGGAACAGATGCATGGTCGATAGCATAGCCGCGCTGGCGCGCAGTGGTCGGCCAGCGCTCGCGAGGATGTAAGCAGAAGTGAGGCGCCCGGCTGCAGCCGGGACCTGTGCGCTCAATCGCCGCCGCGCGAGGCGACCAGGATGTCACGCTGGCCGCTGGCGGTCAGCGCGCTGACCAGGCCGGCCTTCTCCATGTCCTCGAGCAGGCGCGCCGAGCGGTTGTAGCCGATCTTGAGCTTGCGCTGCACATAGCTGATGCTGGCCTTGCGGTCCTGCAGCACCACCGCGACCGCCTGGTCGTAGAGCGGGTCCTTTTCGCCGTCGCCACCCTCGCCGTCGGCCGCGAAGTCGCCGCCTTCGCCTTCCGCAGCGCCACCGTCGAGCACGCCGTCGATGTAGTCGGGCTCGCCGCCCTGCTCCTTCAGGTAGCTGACCACACGGTGCACCTCGTCATCGCTGACGAAGGCGCCGTGCACCCGGGTCGGATAGCCGGTGCCGCTGGGCATGTAGAGCATGTCGCCCATGCCCAGCAGCGCCTCGGCGCCCATCTGGTCCAGGATGGTGCGGCTGTCGATCTTGCTGCTGACCTGGAAGCTGATGCGGGTCGGGATGTTGGCCTTGATCAGGCC
>CAZJQH010000309.1:0-2578 GCA_964547895.1 uncultured Chitinophaga sp.
CAGACCCAGGAGCCGATCACCCCGATCCAGCCCCCGAAGCAGATCAACCTGGGCATGTCCGAACTCGGCAAGAAGCTCTTCTTCGATCCGCGCCTGTCCAAGTCCGGCTTCATCTCCTGCAACTCCTGCCACAACCTCTCGATGGGTGGCTCGGACAACCTGCAGACCTCGATCGGCGACAAGTGGCAGCAGGGCCCGATCAACTCGCCGACCGTGCTCAACTCCAGCCTCAACCTGGCCCAGTTCTGGGACGGGCGCGCGGCCGACCTGAAGGAACAAGCGGGCGGCCCGATCGCCAACCCCGGCGAGATGGCCTTCAGCCACACGCTGGCCATTGACGTGCTCGGCTCCATCCCGGCCTACCAGCGCGAGTTCAAGCAGGTCTTCGGCAAGGACAAGATCGACATCGACCAGGTCACGGCCGCGATCGCCGAATTCGAGAAGACGCTGGTCACGCCCAACGCCCGCTTTGACCAATGGCTGCTGGGCAAGCAGGATGCGCTGAGCAAGGACGAGCTGGCCGGCTACAAGCTGTTCAAGGAAAGCGGCTGCGTGGGCTGCCACAACGGCCAGGCCGTCGGTGGCAACTCCTTCCAGAAGATGGGCCTGGTCGCCCCCTACAAGGGCAACGACAAGGTCGAGGGCCGTTCGGCCGTCACTGGCAAGGACGCCGACCGCTTCAACTACAAGGTGCCCACGCTGCGCAACGTCGAGCTGACCTATCCCTACTTCCACGACGGCGCGGCCAACACGCTGGGCGAAGCGGTCGACGTGATGGGCCGCATCCAGCTCGGCAAGAAGTTCAGCAAGGAAGAGAACGCCAAGATCGTGGCCTTCCTCAAGACGCTGACCGGCGACCAGCCCAGCTTCCAGCTGCCGATCCTGCCGCCGTCCTCGGACAACACCCCGCGTCCGACTCCGTTCAATTGATTGCGGGTAATCTTCGGCTTGGCCGGATAATGGTCCGGCCATTTTGTGCAATCTCCAGGAACCCCACCATGCAAAGCAACCGTCGCGTATTCATGATGCAACTGGCCACCGCCACCGGCGCGCTGGCTCTGGCCTCGCAGGCCCAGGCCCAGGCCATGCTCGACGAGGCATCGTCCCAGGCCGCTGCCCTGAACTACAAGGCTGACGCCACCAAGGTCAGCCACGCCAAGTACGCCAAGGGCCAGAACTGCTCCAACTGCGCGCTGTATCAGGGCGCAGCCGGCTCCAAGGCCGGTGGCTGCCCGCTGTTCGCCGGCAAGCAGGTCGCAGCCGGCGGCTGGTGCAGCGCCTACGCCAAGAAGGGCTGATCCCGCCTCGGCTCCAGAGGCTCGGATAGGCCTGACAGCCTCTCCAGCGCCCCGCGAAAGCGACCCGACTCCCGGGTCGCTTTTTTATTGCCGCATCCTCACGCCTTGAAGGCAGCCGTATCGCCAGGCCGGCGCAACATCTTGTTGACCTCGTCCTGGTGCAGTTCCTCGCTGACGATCATCTCGCGCGCATACTCTTCCAGCAGCACCGAATGACCTTCGACGATCTTCAGCAGGTCGTAGTAGGCGACAAGGGCCCCCCTTTCGTGCTCCAGGCTCTCGCGCAGGATGTCACCGATGTCATGCTGCTCGGTTTCCAGCAAGGGGCCGATCTTGAGCGAAGGGTGCCCTCCGAGCAAGGTCACCAGCTCACCGGCCTTGTGGGCATGAGCCAGACTCTCGTCGGCATTGCCCTTCATCCAGGACACGATCGGAATCCGGTTGTAGCCGTACACCATGAGCGAGTAGTGGGTGTACTTGACCACACCCGCCAGTTCTAGTTCCATGATCCGGTTCAGGGCAGCGATGGCAGCCTGGGTTTTCAGTTCATCCATGGTGGGCTCCTGTAAGAAAAGGGGATGCAGCGAATCAATTCTGAGCGATTTCGTGGGGCATGTCAGCCCCGGCCATCTGCTGCAGCGAGCGGGTCAGCGAGGAGGTGCTGGGGTTTTCGATGAAGACGCATTGCTTGCCGCTTCGCTTGCAGAAGTCCTTTACCCGCCAGTAGGCGTTGTGGCTGATGCAGCCGGTCTGGCAGATCACCAGATCAGCTGAGCCCAGCAGGGTGTCAAGCGCGCCCGGCTTGTTTTCCAGGCCACCGTCGTGATGGGCAAAGTGACCGCCGGCACGCTCGATCACCTCACGGTAGCTGGCCACATTGCCGTTGCGGCCACCGACGCAGAGTATGGTCTTTCTGCGCAGATGGAAAGTGATCGGAACCGCCTGGATGCTGTCCCGAGCAGGCTCGGCCAACTGGGCCGCTGCCTCTTCCTGCTGCCGCAAGCCCAGGGCACGCTGCGCCTCGCCCAGCTCCTGGCGCAGCTGAGCGTTATGCGCCTCCAGCTCGGCCTGCCGGGCCGTGAGCTGCTCCAGCTTCTTGCGCAGCCTCGAGGCATTCTCGTAATCGGGCAACGATGCCTTGAGCTGCTCCAGTTCCTGCAGCAGGCTGGCGATGCGGGACTCCTTGCCAATCGCATTTCCGCGCTGCTGCACCAGTTGCGCATTGAGCTGGTCGACTTCGGCGGACTTTTCCGCGATCACACGGGAGCAGCGTTCCTGTA
>CAZJQH010000310.1:0-2569 GCA_964547895.1 uncultured Chitinophaga sp.
GATGCCCTTGCGGCCCAGCCGCAGCATCCCGTTGAGCAGGCTCTCGGTGGTGGCGCAGGGGTACTCCTCGCCGGTCTGCGTCACGTGGACGGTCACCTTGGGGCGGAAATCGAACATCGCGTGGGTGCTCCTGCCGGACCTCAGACGCGCTTGAACAGCGGGCTGCGCTGTGCGTTGGCGTCGGCGGCCGAGATGAACTTCTCGGTGTGGATGCCGTCCTCGAACAGCCGGCCCTGCATCAGCGTGCCGATGCAGGCCTCGACCATCGGCGGCGGGCCGCAGAGGTAGGCCTTGTGGCCGGCGAACTGACCGCCGAAGTGCGCCTTGGCCGCGTCGTGGACGAAGCCGCGGGCGCCGGTCCAGTCCGAGCCTTCCGCGGCATCCGGCTCGTTCGACAGCACCGGCACGTAGGTGAAGTTCGGGTGCTGCGCGGCCAGCGCGACGAACTCGTCGTGGTAGTACAGCTCGGCGCGGGTGCGCTGGCCGTAGACGAGCGTGATCGGCTCGGTGCAGCCCTGGCCCAGCAGGTCCAGCACCATCGAGCGCGGGCTCGACAGGCCCGATCCACCCGCCATGAACACCATGGGAAGGTGCGCCGACTGCCGCACGAAGAAGCGCCCGTACGGGCCGGACAGCCGCAGCCGGTCGCCGACCTGCAGCTTCTCGTGCAGGTAGGTCGTGCCCGCGCCGCCGGGGACGATGCGCACGTTCAGCTCGATCTCGCCGCTGCGTGCCACGTCGGCGGGCGCATTGGCGATCGAGAAGGCACGCGACTGGCCGAGGCCGGGGATCTCCAGCTGCACGTACTGGCCGGCCTGGAAGTCGATCGGCTTGTCGAGCGCGAGGTGCAGCGCCTTGATCGTCGGCGTGAGATCGACGATGCGGGTGACGGTGGCCGCGAAGTCGCGCACGGGGATGATCCGCGCGTCGGGCTCGTCGTCCATGTCGGCTTCGATGGTCACGTCGTCCTGCAGCGTCGCGCAGCAGGCCAGCGTCTTGCCCTCGTCGCGCTCGAAGTCCATCAGCGCGAACGGGTTCGCCGCGCCGTGGTCGACTTCGCCGTCCAGCACGGTCACCTTGCAGGTGCCGCACAGGCCGTGGCCGCAGGCGTGGGGAATGTAGATGCCCTGGCGCAGCGCCGCATCCAGCACGGTCTGGCCTTCTTCGACGTCGATGGTGGCGCCCAGGGGCTCTAGGGTCAGTTGATAGCTCATATGCCAGATGGGTGGCGCCCCGCCACAAGAGCAGCGAGGCGCAGGGATGAAAAGCCGGTCAGCTGAAGGAGCCGCGGATGCCGGTCAGGCCCGGCGTGCGGAAGCGGATCGCGTCCTTGTGCTGCAGGCCGTTGTCGGCCAGCGACTTGGCCGGATCGGGCGTCCAGGGCTGGCCGGACTTGAACCACTCGACCTGCGACCAGTCGATTTTCTCGAAGTCGGGGTGGGCACCGTAGATGCCCGGCAGCACCGCGCTGGACAGGGCGCCGAACGGGGTGTCGGGCGGCAGCGGCAGGCAGAACGGCGCGCAGAACATCAGGTGGTCTTCCCAGCCGATGTAGAGCAGCGGCGCGGGGAAGTTCTCGCGCACGTCCTTCATCGGGAAGTCGTAGGGGCCAATCGCTTTCACGCTCATTTCGCGTCTCCTTGCACGGTCTCGCCGCGCCAGGCGGCAAAGTTCTTCTGGTCTTCGGAACCTTCGAAATCGAAGTTGTCGCGGCCGACGTTCATCTTGTAGTAGTCGAGCACGGCCATCAGCGGATCGAAGCCTTCCTTGGTCGGGTCGGTGCCCTCGGGGAAGCAGTTGCCCTGGTAGATCTGGTGCACCGGCAGCCAGCTCTGCACGTACTTCTCGGGCTCGTCCTCGAAGATGTGCTGGCAGTGGTCCGAGCAGAAGTGGTACTTGTTGCCGAAGTAGCTGGTCTCGCGGTAGGCGATCTTGGTCGGATCGCCTTCCTCGGTGAACAGCATCGGGATCTGGCAGGTGGTGCACAGCATCGGCAGCGTCATGTTGTAGAAGCGCTTGCCGGCCTGCTGCTGCTCGCGGTAGTACTCCAGGCGCGGACGGTAGTACTGGTCGAAGCTGGTGGGGTATTTCTCCGACAGCCAGTTCAGCTCCTCGTCAGACGGCACCCAGGTGTGGAAGGGCGCGGCGCCGGCGTAGTTGTAGAAGGTGTTCCAGGCCTGGTGGCTGATGTGATCCTTGCCCTCGCAGGCCTGCTTCCAGCCGGCGGGTTCGCGGATGCCGTAGCGGGCCAGGTCGCGGAACAGGGCGCCGCCGTTTTCCTCGGCGTACATCTCCCAGGCTTCCTTCCAGCTCATCACGCGCTTGGGCAGCATGTAGTCCTGCATCATGGCGACGATGCTCAGCAGGCGGTAGCCGCGCCAGAACCACTTGTCGATCCACTTCTGCACGATCGGCACGTTGGCCGGATCCTGCTCGAGCATGAACTTGATGCACTCGATGCCCAGCGTCATGTGGCGCGATTCATCCGACTGCGCCGAGAAGCCGAAGGTCACCGTGGACATGTCGCCGTTGTGCGCCGCGCCGCTCATGAAGGGCACGAACAGCAGGT
>CAZJQH010000311.1:0-2534 GCA_964547895.1 uncultured Chitinophaga sp.
GCGACTTCATCATCGCGGCCGACAACGCCAAGTTCGGCCAGCCCGAGATCAAGCTCGGGGTGATTCCGGGTGCCGGCGGCACCCAGCGCCTGCCGCGCGCGGTCGGCAAGTCCAAGGCGATGGACATGGTGCTGACCGGCCGCATGATGGACGCCGCCGAAGCCGAGCGCGCCGGCCTGGTCTCGCGCGTGGTGCCGCTGGCGCAGCTGCAGGACGAGGCACTGGCCGCGGCCCTGACCATCTGCAACTACTCGCTGCCGAGCGTGATGGCGGCCAAGGAGTCGGTCAACCGCGCCTTCGAGGGCACCTTGAGCGACGGCGTGATGTTCGAGCGCCGCCTGTTCCACGCGCTGTTTGCCACCGCCGACCAGAAGGAGGGCATGGCCGCCTTCGTCGAGAAGCGGGCACCGGCCTTCCGCCATCTCTGATCCGCTGGAAAGGCATGGATGCAGCGCCGCTACCGATTGCATCCATGCCTTTTGGGTATTAGTTGATACCTCTACGATATGAGATTTAGGAAGTTAGGGTAATTCCTAGTGCCAAATCTAGGGGAAACCCCGACACTCTTGCGAGGCCAACGGGCTTACAGTAACGATACAGTTTTTTAATCGCAAGGGTCTAACCGTGAACCATATCCTCAAGAACACCGCTCTGGCAGCTGGCCTTGCCTGCATGGCTTTCGCTGCCCAGGCGCAGAGCCCGATCACCCTGAAGGTCCACCATTTCCTGGGCCCGCAGACCGTCCAGCACACCACCATGCTGGGCGACTGGTGCAAGAGCCTCGACAAGGATTCCAAGGGTCGCCTCAAGTGCGAGATCTTCCCGGCGATGCAGCTCGGCGGCACCCCGGCCCAGCTGTTCGATCAGGCCAAGGATGGCATCGCCGACGTGGTCTGGACCGCACCGGGCTACACCACCGGCCGCTTTGCCCGCTCGCAGGTGTTCGAGCTGCCCTTCATGATGACCAACGCCGAAGCCACCAGCCGCGCGGCCTGGGACTACGTGCAGAAACATGCCCAGGACGAGTACAAGGACGTCAAGCTGCTCGCCATCCACGTCCACGGCCCCGGCGTCTTCTTCACCAAGAGCAAGCCGATCACCAAGCTGGAAGACTTCAAGGGCATGAAGCTGCGCAACCCGACCGCCAACGTCGGCCGCATGCTCGCCGCCATGGGCGCGACCCCGGTTGGCATGCCGGTGCCGCAGGTGCCCGAGTCGCTCTCCAAGGGCGTGATCGACGGCGCCGTGATTCCCTACCAGGTCGCTCCCAGCCTGAAAGTGCACGAGCTGACCGGCTACGCCGCCGAGACCGACCCGAGCTTCCCGTCCGTCTACACCACCGTGTTCGTCCTGCCGATGAACAAGGCCAAGTACGAGTCGCTGCCGGCCGACCTCAAGGCCGTGATCGACAAGAACTCCGGCCGCGAGCTCTCCGCCACCCTGGGCCGCCAGCAGGCCGCCGACGACATTCCGGGCCGCAAGGCATTCACCCAGCAGCCCAACTACAAGATCAGCATGATTCCGGCTGCCGAGCTGCAGCGCTGGAAGGAAAAGACTTCCGAGCAGGACGACGCCTGGGTCAAGGACATGAACAAGCGCGGCCTCAACGGCCAGGCCATGTTCAACGACGCCACTGCGCTGATCAAGCAATACACCAAGTAAGTCCCGGCCTCCCGCCTCCTTCGAGGTCGGGGGGCTTTTTTTCGTCCCCATGGTTGCGATGTCAACCGGTGGGGAATTGAAAACCAGAAGAAAAGGAAATTCCCTTGGCTGAACTCCTACTGTCGGACAGCGGGCCGCGCCATCGCGGCTTCGGTCTTGTCCTCGACTCGCTCTGCAAGCTGTTTGCGGTCGCATCCGGCCTGGCTCTGATCGCCATGGCCGTGATGTCGCTCTGGTCGATCGTCGGCCGCACTTTCTTCGATTCCGCCCTGCTGGGCGACTTCGAGCTGGTGCAGTTCCTCTGCGCGCTGGCGGTGGCCATGGGCCTGCCCTATGCGCAGTGGGTCAACGGCAACGTGATCGTCGACTTCTTCACCAACAACGCACCGGCCAAGGTCAATGCCGTGCTCGACGCCATCGCGCGCCTGATCATGGCCTTCTTCTCCGGCCTGATCGCCTGGCGCCTGTACGTCGGCATGTTCGAGCTCAAGGAGAGCGGTGACGCCTCCATGATGATCGAGATCCCGACCTGGTGGGCCTACCTGCCCATGGTGCTGTCCTTTGCCCTGCTCGCCGTCGTCAGCCTGTACGGCATCCTTGACAACCTGAAGAAGATCAAATCATGACTGGTATTGAATGGGGCGCCCTGATGTTCATGGTCCTGCTGGTGCTGCTGGCACTGCGGGTCCACATCGGCATGGCGATGATGCTGGTCGGCTCGGTCGGCTACGGTATCGTGGGCGGCTGGGATCCGCTGCTTAATTCCTTCAAGAGTGGCGCCTATGCGCGCTTCTCCAACTATGACCTGTCGGTCGTGCCGCTGTTCCTGCTGATGGGCCAGTTCGCCACGCATGGCGGCCTGTCGCGCGCGC
>CAZJQH010000312.1:0-2518 GCA_964547895.1 uncultured Chitinophaga sp.
AGCAGGAACAGGAGCGCAAGGCCGAGGAGAGGAAGCGCGCGGAACAGGCCGCCAAGGAGAAGGCGGCGAAAGAAAAAGCCGAGCAGCTGGCCAAGGAAAAGGCCGAGAAGGAAAAGGCGGCCAAGGAGAAGGCCGCCCGCGACAAGGCCGAGGCGGCCCGGATCGAGGCCGAGCGCAAGAAGCAGCTCGCCCGCATGATGGGCCAGGCCGGGGGCAGTGGCGACACCAACTCCAAGGGCAGCGGCTCCGGTGGCTCGGCCAGCGGCAGCGCGGGCGGATCGGGCAACGGCGCAGGCGGATCGAGCGCGGGCTCCGGCGCGGGTGGCGGTGGCGCTTCTGCCGGCTACGCGGCCAAGGTCGCGGCGCGCATCAAGACCTTCTACAACGCGCCCGAGCAGTTCCCGTCCAACCTGACCGCCGAGGCCGAGATCAGGACGCTGCCCGACGGCACCATCCTGAGCCAGCGCCTGCTCAAGTCGAGCGGCAACGCGGCCTTCGACGAGACCGTGCTGCGCGCAATCGACCGCGCCGGCCGCCTGCCCAAGGACGACAATGGCCGCATGCCCGACACGACCTTCGTGATCAAGTTCAGGCCCTGATCCCGCAGGCTGGGGCCATGGGCCTGGATCTTGCTGATGGCAGCAGGCCAAGGAAAGGCAGGACGAGGTGAACGACAACTGGATCGCCAGCTGGCAGCGGGCGCGCAACCACGAGGGCTTCACGCGCGGGATGCAGGCCCTGCTCGCGCTGGGCTGCGTGCTGGCGCTGGGCTGGCGCGCCGGCTGGGAGGACGAGCTGATGCCAGTGGTGCTGGGCGTCATGGCCAGCGCCTTCACCGAGACCGACGACGACTGGCGCGGTCGCTTGAAGACGCTGCTGCTCGCGCTGCCGAGCTTCGCACTGATGATGACGGCGGTCTGGCTCACGCTGCCCTGGCCAGTGCTGCTGGCGGCGGCCATGGCGCTGTCGGCCTTCGTGCTGACGCTGCTGGGCGCGCTCGGCGAACGCTATCGTGCGATTGCCTTCGGCGCGCTGGTGCTGTTCATCTACGCCGCCCTGTCGGCCGAGAACCTGCGCGACCGGGCCTACGAACTGGCCCCCTACCTGTTCGGCGGCGCGATCTGGTACGGCCTGATCTCGCTGCTGTGGGCGGCGCTTTGGCCCAAGCCCACGGTGCGCCATCGCCTGTCCCAGCTCTACGCCCTGCTGGGCGAACAACTGCGGCTCAAGGCGCTGCTGCTCGAACCGGTTGCCGGTGCCGCTCGCCAGCGTAGGCGGCTCGAGCTCGCTCTGCACAACGGCCGCGTGGTCGATGCGCTCAACGCGACCAAGGAAAGCCTGTTCTCCCGCCTGGGCCATGGCCAGCCGCCGCCCTGGCTGCGCCAGGCCATGCACCAGTACCTGGCGGCCCAGGACATCCACGAGCGCGTGAGCAGTTCGCACGAAAGCTACACCCTGCTGGGCAAGACCTTTGCGCGCTCCGACGTGCTCTACCGCTGCCAACGCGTCATCAGCGTGCTGGGCGAGCAGTCGCTCAAGATCGCGCAGGCGCTACGCGAGCGCTCGCAGCCGCGCCACGAGGGTCAGACTGCCCGCGCGATTGTCAACATGCAGGCCGCGATCCGCCACCTCGAGGCCAGCACGCCGGCCACGCCCGCAGTGCGTCCGCTGCAGGCGCTGCATGCGCTCGGCGACAACCTGACCGAGCTGGCGCGCGTCTTCAGCCAGGTGATGGGTGGCACGACTGAGATGCCGGACCTGTCGCTGGCGGCGCACCAGCCCCAGAGCTGGCAGGAGGCCGGGCAGCGCTTGCGCGCCCAGTTCACCTTGCGCTCGGCGCTGATGCGTCATGCACTGCGGCTGAGCCTGATGCTGCTGGCCGCCTTCTGCGTGATGCAGGTAACGCAGGATCCGCATGGCTACTGGATCGTGCTGACCGTGCTGTTCGCCAGCCAGCCGCAGTTCGGTGCCACGCTCCAGCGGCTGACCGAGCGGGCGACGGGAACGGTGCTCGGCCTGGCGGTGGGCTGGGCATTGATCCGGCTCTTTCCAGCCCCCTTGCAGCAGTCGGTCTGCATGGTGCTGGCCGGCGCGCTGTTCATCGGCAAGCGGGGCAGCGATATCCGCATGGCGGCCGGCTCGGTGACCGCGATGGTGCTGATGAGCTTCCACCAGATCGGCATGTCGCAGGGGGTAATCCCGGCGCGCCTTCTCGACACCGCGATCGGCAGCCTGATCGCGGGTCTGGGTGCCTGGCTGCTGCTGCCGAACTGGCAGGCGCGCCACTGGCATAGGCTGGCTGCGCAGACGCTGCGCGCACAGGCTGGCTACCTGCGTGCCATCCTGGAGCAGTACCAGGCCGGCAAGCAGGACCACCTGGCCTACCGGCTGGCCAGGCGCCAGGCGCACAATGCGGACGCCGCGCTGTCGAACGCCTATGCCGGCATGCGGCTGGAGCCCGAACAGAAGCGGCTGGACATGGTCGCCAGCGCGCGCTTCCTGGTGCTGTCGCACATGC
>CAZJQH010000313.1:0-2497 GCA_964547895.1 uncultured Chitinophaga sp.
GTTATCCGCGACCTCATCGACGAGGCGATGGCGCGTGACGCAGCCTGATCTCCTCGCCGAGCTGTCCCGCCTGCCGCAGCACTGGCACCTGGTCGCCGTCGACGGGGAGAAGCGCCCCTACCAGCGCCAGTGGGAGCGCCGGCCGCTGGATCAGCCCGCCATGGCCCGCGAGATCGCCAGCGGCAAGGCCCGCGGCATCGGCGTCATGCTGGGCCCTGCATCCGGCCTGATGGCCCTCGACCTTGACGGGCCGTCCGCGGCCGATGAGCTGACGCGGCTTGGCGTGCCGATCATCGGGCTCCCGCCGACCTGGGCGGTAACCTCGGGCCGGCCCGGGCGTCAGCAGCTGCTGTTCACCGTCGCGGCCGATCGGCAGGACGGCATCCGGCCCACGAAGCGTTACCCCGTCGGGCCCGATGGGCAGCGCGTCATCGGCGACGACGGCAAGGCGGAGAACCTGGACCTGCGATGGCATGGCCAGCAGTCGATCGTAGCCGGCGCACACCCGATCACCGGCGCCTATCGCTGGGTCAGCGGCTGCAGTCCCGCCGACCTGCCGCTGGCCGAGGCCCCTGATGAGCTGCTGGAGCTGATGCGGCGCCCGGCCGATCCTGAGCCTCAGCCCGATCTGCCACCGCCGCCGATCTCTGGCACGGTGCCGCTGATCGACTTCATCACCCGCGACAGCCGCGACCTGATCCAGTCCGGCGGCACGCCGGGCGCATGGAATGATGACCACCTCCGCCTCGCGCTGGACCTGCAGGGCACCGAGGCATGGCTGCTGGCCCAGGGCGTGCGGCCCGATGCGACGGCCGAGGACCTGTTCCGTGATCACTGCAGCGCCGCCGCCCGACTGTCGCCCGACTTCGACCGGCGCAAGGCCATGCGGCGATTCTCTGGTGCGGCCAAGCGCAGCCCGGGGCCTGGCACGCCAGAGGCGAAGCTGATGGAGCGGCTCAGGTATCACACCCGCATCGAGCGATCTGATCCGGTTCGGTCGCGGGCATCAGATACTGCCACGCCGGAGCCCATGCGGTTCGACAAGCCGCAGAAGCTCGAGGCCGGGGAGCTGCTCGCCATGCTGCGGGCCCAGGCAGGCGGCGGTCGGATCCGCTTCAACACGTTCACCCAGCAGCTGGAGATTGACGGCGTCGCTCTTGAGGGGTCGGAACGGTTCTACCTGTCCCTGGCAGAGCAGGGCTACAAGGTCTCGAAGGAGCTGGCCTTGGACTGCCTCGTGCAGGTCGGCCGCGAGAACCCCTACGACCCGGTCCGGCTGTACCTGGACCACGTCGCCGCGACAGTGGCGCCGGCCTACATCAACGGACTCGCCACCGCCTATCTGCGCCCCGAGGACACTGGGCCCACGCTCTACGACCACATGATCCGCTGCACCCTGATCGGGGCCGTCAGGCGGGTCTACGAGCCGGGCAGCAAGCACGACACCGCGACGGTCCTCATGGGCGAGCAGGGCGCCCGCAAGAGCAGTTTCTGGTCTGCCCTCGGCGGGCCGTTCTTCTCGGATGCGCTGGGTGACATCTCATCCAAGGACGACCTGATGGTCCTGCACAGGAGCTGGATCATGGAGTGGGCCGAGCTGGACCACATCACTGGCCGCAAGCACGCCGGTCAGGTCAAGGCGTTCCTGAGCCAGTCGACCGACTTCTTCCGTGTCCCCTACGGCAAGGCCACCGAGGCGTTTCCGCGCCGCGGCATCATCGTCGGCTCAACCAACCGATCAACCGGCTTCCTCCAGGACGACACCGGCAACCGGCGATTCTGGGTCGTGCCAACCACGCGCACCGAACCCAACCCGATCGACATTCCTGCCCTGATGGCTGAGCGAGATGCGATCTGGTCGGCTGCGGTCCTGGCCTATCGAGCCGGAGCCGTCAGCTATCTGCCCAGCGACCTGGCCCAGCAGGTGACCAGCGAGAACGAGTCCTATCAGGTGGACAACCCATGGCTTCCAGCGGTGGCGCACTGGATCGAGCAGCGGTTGCCAGGGGAGAACATCACGACCGAGCGCATCCTGTGCGAGGCCATCCAGAAGCCGATCGAACGGCAGACCCGGGCCGACCAGATGACGGTGGCCGACATCCTGCGCGTGCTCGGTTACGAGCGCCGGCGGTCCATGGTTGACGGCCAGCGACAGTGGCGCTGGCACAGCGCGATCTAACCTGCCCCACCTGGCCGGCCCTCAAGGGCAAAGGAGAGGCACCCTGAGACCCCAGTCCCTGACTGGGGTTTTCTGCTTTTTGCCACACCTGCCCCACTGCCCTACCTGTGTCGCAAACTTTCCTGGCGTTTTTCACCTGCCACCCCTGCCTCTATCCCCCTTTATTTATCTATCTATTTACTAGGTAGGGTAGGTAGGGTAATAGGGGCAATCGGTGGCAGGGACTGGGTTTTGGGGCTGCCCTACCCCTTCCGGCAGGTAGGGCAGAGGTGGGGCAGGGCCTTTGTGCCAAGCTGGGACAGCTGCTCTGGCCAGGTG
>CAZJQH010000314.1:0-2485 GCA_964547895.1 uncultured Chitinophaga sp.
CCTATGTCTACCTGCTGGTGCGCAATGCCTTCCTCGAGCGCAGCAGCGGCATGCTCGAAGTGGCGCGCACCCTGGGCGAAAGCCCCTGGCGCGTGTTCTGGCGCATCTCGCTGCCGCTGGCGCGTCCCGCGCTGGCCGCCGGCGTCGCGCTGGTGCTGATGGAGACACTCGCCGACTACGGCACCGTGGCCTATTTCGGCGTCGACACCTTCACCACCGGCATCTACCGGGCCTGGTTCTCGCTCGGCGATCGTCATGCCGCGGTGCAGCTGGCCATGCTGCTGCTCGGCTTCGTGCTGGTCCTGCTGCTGCTCGAGCGCTTCTCGCGCGGACGGGCCCGCTTCCATAACACCACCGGGCGCAACCGTCCCATGCCTGGCCAGCGCCTGCACGGCCTCGCCGCGCTGCTGGCCTTCATCGCCTGCCTGCTGCCGCTGCTGCTGGGCTTCCTGCTGCCGGGTGGGCTGCTGTTGCGCATGGCACTGGAGCAGGGCGAGGGTCTGCCCGGCGGCCGCTTCCTGGCGCTGGCCGGCAACAGCCTGACGCTGGCGCTGCTGAGCGCCGCGCTGGCGGTGGCGCTGGCGCTGCTGCTGGCCTACAGCGCGCGCCTGTCGCGCAGCTGGCTGTCGGCCGGGCTCAACCGCCTGGTCGGCCTGGGCTATGCCGTGCCGGGTTCGGTGATCGCGGTCGGCGTGCTGATCCCGGTGACCCGGCTCGACCAGCTGCTGGCCGCGCTGTGGCAGCAGCTCGGTGGCCAGAACCCGGGCCTGCTGCTGACCGGCGGCATCGCGGCGCTGGTCTACGCCTATCTGGTGCGCTTCCTGTCGGCCGCGCTGCAGACCGTCGAGGGCAGCCTGGGCAAGATCACGCCCAGCATGGACGACGCCGCGCGCAGCCTGGGCCTGGGCCAGTGGCAGACCCTGGGCCAGGTGCACCTGCCGCTGCTGCGCGGCAGCCTGTTCACCGCCGGCCTGCTGGTGTTCGTCGACGTCATGAAGGAACTGCCGGCCACGCTGGTGATGCGGCCCTTCAACTTCGACACGCTCGCGACCCAGACCTACACCCTGGCCTCTGACGAGCGCCTGGCCGAAGCCTCGGGCGCGGCGCTGGCCATCGTCGCCGCCGGCCTGCTGCCGCTGATCGTGCTGTCGCGCCAGATCGCGCGCAGCCGGCGCGGCTGATCCGCTTGCCGTCCTGTCTGCGGACGAAAAAAATCCCGCCGGTTGGCGGGATCTTCAGGAGCTGGTCGGCCTGATCAGCGGAAGCCGGCGCGGTCGAACACCAGCTGGGCCTTGGCGCGGTAGGTCGCGAGCTTGCCGACCGGCAGCTGGTCGGCCTTGAAGTCGCCCATCGCCTTCAGGCCGGGGTTGTCGATCTTCAGGCCGGCAACCACCGGCCATTCGTTGTTGCCGTCGGCGAAGTAGCGCTGCGCCTGGTCGCTGGCCAGGTACTCGAGGAACTTGACGGCGGCCTTCGGGTTCGGCGCATGCTTGAGCACGCCGGCGCCCGAGACGTTGATGTGGGCGCCGCGGTCCTTCTGGTTCGGCCAGACGATGCCGATGCTCTCCATCACCTTGCGGTCGGCCGGAGCCGTCGAGCGCAGCAGGCGCGCGACATAGTAGGTATTGGCGATCGCCACGCCGCATTCGCCGGCAGCCACCGCCTTGATCTGGTCGGTGTCGCCGCCCTTGGGAGCGCGTGCGAAGTTGGCGACCAGGCCGCGCGCCCATTGCTCGGCCTTGGCCTCGCCCTCGTGCGCGATCACCGAGGCCAGCAGCGACAGGTTGTAGGGATGCGAGCCCGAGCGCGAGCAGAACTTGCCCTTGAGCTCCGGCTTGGCCAGGTCGGCATAGCTGCCGACCTGCTCGGGCTTGACGTCGAGCTTGTTGTAGACGATCACGCGGGCGCGGGTCGAGAAGGCGAACCAGTCGTCGGTGCGCAGGTGGGCCGGGATGCGGCTCTCGAGGGTCCTGGACTTGACCGGGGCGAACAGGCCCAGCTCATGCGCCTGCGCCAGGCGGGCGGCGTCCACCGTCAGCAGCACGTCGGCCGGGCTGTTGGAGCCTTCGTTCTTGATGCGCTCGAGCAGTTCTTCTTCCTTGCCCTCGATCCGGTTGATCTTGATGCCGGTCTGCTTGGTGAAGTCGCCATATAGCGCCTCGTCGGTCTGGTAGTGGCGAGCCGAGTACAGGTTGAGGACCTCGTCGGCGGCCTGGGCACCGAGGCTGGCGCCTGCCATCAGGGCTGCAAGCAGGGTGGCGCGAATCTTCATGGATGATCTCCTGTAGGTGGAAGCAGTGGAAAGCCTGTAGCCGGATTGTAAATAGGAACGATTATTGATTGCAATACCTGTGGGGCGTTTTTCCGCTGGTGGAGAAAACTTGCCTCGCGCTGGGTGAGCTGAAAAAGCCGTGCTACAATTCGTGCTTCAGCGGCTGTAGCTCAGTTGGATAGAGTACTTGGCTACGAACCAAGGGGTCGTGGG
>CAZJQH010000315.1:0-2484 GCA_964547895.1 uncultured Chitinophaga sp.
CGCAGGCTGAGCTTGAACGCGCTCCAGGGACGCAGCACGTTGCCGGCATTGGCCAGGCTCGGAAAGCCGTCGGCACCGGTCACGCTCAGGGTCGGACGCCAGGTGCGGCGCAGCAGTGCCTCGACCGGGTCGGTCGTGGTCGGCAGCGTGAAGCCACCCGAGCCGCCGCAGTCATGGTGCGCCCAGGGAAAGCGCTTCCAGACCTCGTCGCCCAGGATGGCTGCGGTCGCGCGCGCCTGCTCCAGCCGCAGCGCCGGGATCTCGCAGTGGAAGGCGCGCGGCAGCAGTTCGCCGCTGGCACTGTCCTCGAGCCGGTCGAACAGCTGGCGCATGATGCGAAAGCTCGACGGCACCAGGCCTGAGCTGTCGCCCGAATGGATGCCCTCGGTCAGCACCTCGACCTTGAGCACGCCGCTGGCGACGCCGCGCAGGCTGGTGGTCAGCCAGAGCTGGTCGTAGTTGCCGGCGCCGCTGTCGAGACAGATCACCAGCCCGACCTGGCCCAGCCGGGATTTCAGCGCATCGACATAGGGCAGCAGGTCGTGCGAGCCGCTCTCCTCGCAGGTCTCGATCAGGCCGACGATGCGCGGGTGCGCCATCCCCTGGGCCTTGAGCGCCTGCACCGCAGCGATGCTGGCATAGACCGCGTAGCCGTCGTCGGCACCGCCGCGGCCATAGAGCTTGTCGTCGATGATCCTGGGCGTCCAGGGCCCGAGGTCGCTGCGCCAGCCGTCGAACTCGGGCTGCTTGTCGAGGTGGCCGTACATCAGCACGGTCTCGCCGCTGGCCGGCGCCGGACTGCCGTCGCGCCCACCGCTGGCCGGGATCTCGAAGAACAGCACCGGGGTGCGCGGCGCGCCATCCGCGTTCTGCAGCCGCACGATCTCGAGCTGCAGGCCCTCGATGCGCTGCGCCTGCACCCAGTCGGCGGCCTGCTGCAGCACGGTGTCGAGATGGCCATGCGCGGCCCAGGCCGGATCGAAGGCCGGCGACTTGGCTGGCACCGCGATGTAGCGCTGCAGTTCGGGGATGATGCTGTCGCGCCAGCGCTGCTCGACGAGCGCGGCGGCGGCCTGGGAATCGAGTGCGGGGGATCGGACGTTCATGGTTTCATTCTCCCACGCGGCAGCGCCGGCCGCTGCCCTAGCGTCCGCTGACCAGCTTGTCCTCGGCCAGGGCCAGGGCCTCGGGCTTGCCCGACAGCACCAGCGTGTCGCCCCCTTGCAGCACGACATCGTCCTGCAGCTCGATGTTCTTGCCATTGACACGGCGCAGGCTCACCACCCGCACGCCGATGATAGGCAACAGCATGTCGCCCAGGGTGCGCCCCAGCGTCCGACCCGCCGGCGGCAAGGTCACCGTGACGAGCCGTTCCTGCTCCAGCTCTTCCGCCGTGCTGTCATCGGCGCCGTGGAAATAGCCGCGCAGCAGCGAATAGCGCTGCTCGCGCTGCTCCTGCACCAGCCGGATCACGCGCCGCATCGGCACGCCCACCAGCGCCAGCGCGTGGCCCGCCAGCATCAGGCTGGCCTCGATCGCTTCGGGCACCACCTCGGTCGCGCCGGCCTGGCGCAGCTTGTCGAGGTCCTGGTCGTCGACGGTGCGCACCATGACCGGCACGGTCGGCGCATGCTCGTGCGCCAGCGCCAGCACCTTGAGCGCGCTCGGAGTGTCCAGATAGGTCACCGCGACCGCGCTGGCCCGCATCAGTCCGGCCGCCTTGAGGGCCTGGACCCGGGCGGCATCGCCATAGACGACCGAATGGCCGGCCGCCGCCGCCTGCCGCACCCGGTCCGGATCGAGGTCGAGCGCCATGTAGGGGATGCGCTCGCGCTCGAGCATGCGGGCCAGGTTCTGGCCGCAGCGGCCGTAGCCGCAGATGATCACATGCTTGTCGGCCGCCATCGCACGCGTGGCGATCTGGGTCATCTGCACCGACTGCATCAGCCAGTCGCTGCCGACCAGGCGCGAGACGACCGCATTGCTGCCCATGATGATGAACGGCGCCAGCAGCATCGAGATCACCATCGACGCCAGGATCGGGTTGAAGAGTTCGGGCGGGATCAGCCGGTTCTGCGCCGCCAGCTGCAGCAGCACGAAGCCGAACTCGCCCGCCTGCGCCAGATAGAGGCCGACGCGCAGCGAGGTGCCCGATGGCGCCCCGAAGGCACGCGCCAGCCCGGTGATGACGACCAGCTTGAACAGCAGCGAGATCACCAGCAGCAGCAGCACCAGCGGCCAGCGCTCCCAGACGATGCGCCAGTCGAGCAGCATGCCGATGGTGATGAAGAACAGCCCGAGCAGCACGTCGTGGAAGGGCCGGATGTCGGCTTCCACCCGGTGCTTGAACTCGGTCTCCGAGATCAGCATGCCGGCGACGAAGGCGCCCAGCGCCAGCGACAGCCCGGCATGCTCGGTCAGCCAGGCCAGGCCGAGCGTGAGCAGCAGGATGTTGAGCATGAAGAGCTCCTCGCTCTTGCGCCG
>CAZJQH010000316.1:0-2476 GCA_964547895.1 uncultured Chitinophaga sp.
GGCGTGCCGTCCATCAGGATGCCCTGCGAGCCGATGCCGATGTTGGTGCCGAACACCGAGCGGAACGCCGGCGCGGTGCGGCCCAGCTCGTAGTTGACCAGCACCTCCTGGCTCACCGACAGGCCGATGCCGCCGTATTCCTCGGGCACGGTCAGGCCGAACAGGCCCATCTCCTTCATGTCCTCGATGATGTCGGCCGGCACCTCGTCGTGCTCTTCGAGGTGGTTCTCGGCCGGGATCAGGCGCTCCTGGATGAAGCGCTGGATGGTCGGCAGCAGGATGTCAAAGGATTCTTGGTCGAGGGCCATGGTCTTGCTCTTTTGTTAAGTGAATCAGCAATGCTTGAATTGGGGTTTTCTTTTTTCGAGGAAGGCCTTCATGCCTTCATGGGCGTCAACGCTGGCAAAGCGCGCATAGAGCTCGCGGCGCTCGAACAGCACGCCCTCGCTCAGCGAGGCTTCGTAGGCCCGGTTGACCGATTCCTTGATCGCCATCAGCGCCGGCTGCGAGAAGGACGCGATCTGCGCCGCCAGCGCCAGCGTCCGATCCAGCAGTTCGGCGTCCGGCACCACGCGCGAGACCAGGCCATAGCGGTCGGCCTCCTGCGCATCGAGCATGCGCGCCGACAGGCACATGTCCATCGCCTTGGCCTTGCCGACGGCGCGCGGCAGCCGCTGGGTGCCGCCGGCGCCCGGCAGCATGGCCAGCTTGATCTCGGGCAGCGCGAACTTGGCCGATTCGGCTGCGACGATGATGTCGCAGGCCAGTGCCAGCTCGCAGCCGCCGCCCATGGCAAAGCCGGCCACGGCCGCCAGCACCGGCTTGCGCACCTGGCGGATGGTTTCCCAGTTGCGCGTGATGAAGGCGCCCTGGTAGACATCCATGTAGGACCAGTCGGCCATCGCAGCGATGTCGGCGCCAGCGGCGAAGGCCTTGTCGCTGCCCGTGATGACGATGGCACCCACGCCTGGATCGGCATCGAAGGCAAGCAAGGCCGCGCCCAGTGCATCCATCAGCGCGTCGTTGAGCGCGTTGAGCTGTGCCGGCCGGTTGAGCTGGACCAGGCCAACGCGGCCCTCGGTCGAAACCAGTATGGGAGCTTCTGTCATCTTGCCTCCTGCTCGGTTCAGTCGACGCTGATCTTGCTGTCGCGAATGACGGTCGAAAGCTGCCTGGCCTCGGAAGCCAGCAGCGCCTTGAACTCGCCGTTGGCCAGACCGACGGGCTCGGCGCCCAGCGCCTCGTAGCGGGTCTTGATAGAGGCCAGCTTGAGGGCCTTGCCGATTTCAGTCGCCATGCGGCTGGTGACTTCAGCCGGCGTGCCGTTCGGTGCCCACATGCCGAACCAGATGTCGAGCTCGGAGCCCTTCATGCCAAGCTCGGTCAGCGTCGGCACCTCGGGGAAGAAGGAGCTGCGGTTGGCACCCGCGACCGCGAGCATGCGGGCCTTGCCGGCCTTGACATGCGGGAAGGCGATGCCCGGGTCCATCACGAAGTCGGCCTGGCCGGCCAGCACGTCCTGCAAGGCAGGCGCTGCGCCGCGATACGGAATGTGCACCGCGAAGAACTTGGCCGACTGCTTGAACAGCTCGCCCGCGAGGTGCGGCGGCGTGCCCGCGCCAGCCGACGAATAGGACAGCTTGCCCGGGTTCTTCTGCGCAAACGACACCAGTTCGCGCGCGTCCTTGAACGGCGACTGCGGCCCGACCACCACATACATCTGGCTGCGGCCGACGCCGGCGACCGGCGTCAGGTCCTTGGCCGGGTTGAGGGTCTGCTTGAACAGATAGGGGTTGGCCGTCTCGAACGAGGTCGGCGCGATCAGGAAGGTGTAGCCGTCGGGCTGGGCGCGGATCACCTCGGTGGCCGCGACGTTGCCGCTGGCACCCGGCTTGTTGTCGATGATCACGGTCTGGCCCAGCACCTCGCTCAGCGCCGACCCCATGGAACGCGCGATCACGTCGGTGGTGCCGCCCGGCGCGAAGCCGACCACGATGCGGATCGGCTTGGCCGTGGGCCAGGCCTGCTGGGCCTGGACGGCGCCAAGCGCACCGAGGCCGCAAAGCGAGGCGACGGCCGTCTGGATCAGGCGGCGGCGGACGGGGGAAGTCTGCTGGGTTTTCATCGTTGTCTCCTGTGGTGGTTTGTAGTGGGTCGATGAAGGGTGTCAGGCCGCAGCCAGCTGGCTCTTGAGCTGCTCGCGCAGCTTGAACTTCTGGATCTTGCCCGACGGGGTCGAGGGCATGGCATCCAGGATCTCGAGCCGCTCGGGGATGTACTGCATCGCGACCTTGTGACTCTTGAAGTACTCGACCAGGCCAGGCAGGTCCAGGCTCTGGCCCGGCTTGAGCACGACGACGGCGCAGGCGCGCTCGCCCATGCGCTCGTCCGGATAGGACACGATCGCGGCCTGCAGCACCGCCGGATGGCGATAGAGCAGGTTCTCGATCTCGACCACCGGGATGTTCTCGCCGCC
>CAZJQH010000317.1:0-2475 GCA_964547895.1 uncultured Chitinophaga sp.
GCCGGCGAGACCGCCCACGAATGGACGGGCTATCTGGCCAGCGCGCTGGTGCTGGCCCGGGTGCTGTGGGGCTTCATCGGCAGCCGGCATGCACGCTTTTCCGACTTCTTCCCCACGCCCAGTCGTCTGGTCCGCCATTTCGCGGCCTTGCGGCAAGGACAGTATCCGCAATACGCGGGCCACAACCCGCTCGGCGCCCTGATGATGCTGGCCCTGATGGCCATCGTGCTGGCGCTCGGGCTGACGGGCTGGATGCAGACCACCGACACCTACTTTGGCGAGGAGTGGCTGATGGAGCTCCACGAATGGCTGGCCAACGGCCTGCTGGTCGCGGCCGGCCTGCATGCGACCGCCGCCATCGTGCTGGGCCGCATCGAGCGGGTGAACCTGGTGCGCGCCATGATCACTGGCATCAAGCGCTCCTATTGAGCGACAAGAGCGGTGACACAATCTTCCTGTTACATGTGAAGGAGCCCTAGATGAAGTCATTCAACAGCATTAGTCAGATGACACTAGGTTGTCTTGCAGCAGTCCTGTCCTGCTCGGCATTCGCCGTCACGGTCAAGCCGGGTTCGCTGACGATCCCCGCGGGTGGCACCCAGACGGTGCAGATCGCCAACGTCTCGGGTTCGGTTTTCGTGAAAAGCTCGAAGTCGGGCATCACGACCCTGAGCATGGTGAACTCGACCAGCTACCAGATCACTGGCGTCAAGGCCGGATCGGTGACGCTTGAATTCAAGGACAAGAAGAACACCGCCAAGGTCAACGTGACCGTCACGGCCGACCCGACGGCCGCGCTCAACGGCCGACTGCTCGCGAGCAACTGCTTCCAGTGCCACGGCACGAACGGTACGGGCGGCTTCGACAAGCTGACCGGAAAATCCGCCAGCAGCCTGTTCAGTGACCTGAAGGAATTCGCCAGCGGCAAGGAAGATCCCAACGGCATCATGGCCGCCCACGCGATGGGGTTTTCCGATGAGCAGCTGAAGTCGATCGCCAACTACTTCTCCAGCATCCGCTAACAGGGGCACGAACATGAAACGTCGACAATTCATCCAGACGGCGACTGGCACCGGCATCGCCCTGAGCGCCTCGCTGTTCCCCTTTGCCGCCCGTGCCGCAGCAAGCTACAACGTCATCGTCGTCGGTGGCGGCATGGCCGGCGCCACCGTCGCCAAATACCTCCGGCTCTGGAGTCGCAACGAACTCTCCGTCGCCCTGATCGAGAAGGATGCCCGTTATGTGTCCAATATCATGAGCAACGAGGTCCTGACTGGTAAGCGCACCTCGATCAGCTCACTGAACTACAACTATTCGACGCTGACCAGCAAGTACGGGGTGAACCGCCTGCAGGGCACGGTCATCGGCATCGACGCCATCAACAAGACGGTCACCTATGCCACAGCATCCGGCAACGTCATCCTGAGCTACGACCGGCTCGTGCTGGCACCCGGCCTCGACTTCGACCTCATGCCCGGTATGAGCAGCGCCAGCCAGTACGACACCCTGGTTCCGCACGCCTGGAAGGCGGGACCTCAGACCACGCTGCTGCGGCAGCAGCTGCTGGCCATGCCGGACTACCAGAATGTCGTCATCACGATTCCGCTGGCGCCCTATCGCTGCCCCCCAGGCCCTTACGAACGGGCTTGCGTGATCGCGGACTGGCTTAAGACCTACAAGCCCAACAGCAAGGTCATCGTGCTCGACGCGAACGACAAGATCCAGGCCCAGGCCACGAATTTCCAGAATGCGTTCAACGGCGCCTACGGCTATCGGGTCGACTACCGCCCGAACTGCACGGTCACCGACCTGCAGCTCGTCGCAGGCGCCAATACGGTGACCTTCAACCAAAACGGTAGCACGCAGGCCGTTACTGCCGCGGTGCTCAACCCGATTCCGCCGCAGCGCGCGCCCGCGCTGTTGTTCGACTCGGGACTGGTGAACATCGGCAAGTTCGCCCCGGTCAACCTGCTGAGCTACGAGTCCACGCTGAAGCCAGGCATCCATGTCATCGGGGACGCCTGCATCTCGGGCATGCCCAAGGCTGGCCATATCGGCAACCAAGAAGCCAAGACCTGTGCCAACGCCATCGTCAACGCCCTGAAGGGCAACCAGTACGCGCTGGCAGAGACCGCTCCGGTGCTGAACTCGGCCTGCTTCACGCCGGTCACCGGCACCAAGGCGACTTGGCTCTCAGCGGTTTATCAGTATTCGAACGGCGCCATGGTTCCGTCCATGCAAAACGGGAGTACGCAACCCAGGGCTGCCATGACAGCCAGTAGTGACAACTACTCGGATATGGAGAAATGGTTCAAGACACTGATGAGCGACACATTTGCGTGAGTCATATTCTTGGGTTCATGCAGCAATATTGGGACTGAACGACACATGCGTCTGCTGCTGCTGGAAGATGACCTCATCCTGGGCGAGGGCCTGCGCGACTACCTGCTCAGCGATGGCTACCGGGTGGACTGG
>CAZJQH010000318.1:0-2472 GCA_964547895.1 uncultured Chitinophaga sp.
TTCTACACCGGCGCCGCGCCGAACCAGCAGGCGATTCCGGCGGTCGAGTACCTGATGAGCAAGGACGGCGGCGAGGCCAAGCGCTTCGTGCTGCTGGGCACCGACTATGTCTACCCGCGCACCACCAACAAGATCCTGCGCGCCTTCCTGAAGTCCAAGGGCGTGGCCGACTCCGACATCATCGAGGAGTACACCCCCTTCGGTCACAGCGACTACCAGACCATCATCGCCAAGATCAAGAAGTTCTCGTCCGAGGGCAAGAAGACGGCGGTGATCTCGACCATCAACGGCGACTCCAACGTGCCGTTCTACAAGGAGCTCGGCAACGCCGGCATCAAGGCCAAGGATGTGCCGGTGGTGGCGTTCTCGGTCGGCGAGGAAGAGCTGCGCGGCGTCGACACCAAGCCGCTGGTGGGCCACCTGGCGGCCTGGAACTACTTCATGAGCGTCAAGAGCCCGGCCAACACCGAGTTCGTCAAGAAGTGGAGCGCCTACGCCAAGGCCAAGAACATTCCGGGCCACAAGGACAAGCCGCTGACCAACGACCCGATGGAAGCGACCTATATCGGCGTCAACATGTGGGCGCAGGCGGTGGCCAAGGCCAAGTCGACCGACACCGACAAGGTGATCGCCGCCATGGCGGGCCAGACCTTCCAGGCACCGGGCGGCTTCACCAGCACGATGGACAAGGAAAACCATCACCTGCACAAGCCGGTCTTCATCGGCGAGGTCAAGGCCGACGGCCAGTTCAAGGTGGTCTGGAAGACCAAGGGTCCGGTGGTGGCCGATCCGTGGAGCGACTACATCCCCGAGAACAAGGGCAAGGCCAACGTGCCGGCCAAGAAGTAAGGCGACCGGGGCAGCAGGCGCGGGGCTGGGCCAAGACCGGCCCTGTGCTGCTGCAGGCTTGATCGGGCCGCCGACTCGCGGCCCGCTGTTTTTGGGAAGTCGAAGATGCGACACAAGATGACGAGCGCGCTGCGGCAGGGCGCTTTAAGACTGTGGCTGGCGCTGGGCCTGGCCTGCGGCGCGCTGCTGCCGCTGCCGGCCGCGGCGCTGACGCCGGAGCAGGCGCTGCAACTGGCCGAGGGCGAGACCGACGAGCGCGTGGCTCAGCTGCTGCAGCTGGCGGCCAGCGATGACGCCAGGGCGCAGGCGCTGATCCGCGCCCTGGCCGACGAGGCGGTGCAGGTCCAGGACGGCAGGGTGCTGATCGTGGCAGGCGCCGAGGCGGTCGATGCGGTCAGCGGCCAGCCAGTCGCGCTCGGTGACAGCGCCGAGGAGGCGGTGGTCAACAACCGGCTGCGTGGCGCGCTCGAGAGCGCACTGGCCGGCATGGAACTGCTGGCCGGCGACGCGCAGCGCCAGGTCGAGGCTGCGGCGACCTTGCAGCGTGCGGCCTTCGACGACCCCAATCCGGCCCAGCTGGCGCTGGTCGAGCGCGCGCTGGCGCCCGAACTTGCCGCCAGGCTCGAACCGGCCGCGCGCGAGTCGCTGCTGCTGGCGCAGGCTGCCCTGCACCTGGCCAGCGACGATCCGGCGCAGCGCAGCGCGGCTGCCGCCAGGCTGGCCGAGGTCGGCCAGCCCATCGTCAAGGCGCTGCTGAGCCAGCGCCTCGAGACCGAGACCGACCCTGCCGTCAATGCCGCGCTGGGCCAGGCGATCCGCACCGTCGAGCGCTCGCTGGCCGCAGCATCCACAATGGGCCAGCTGTTCACCGGCATCAGCCTGGGCTCGATCCTGCTGCTGGCCGCGCTGGGCCTGGCGATCACCTACGGCCTGATGGGCGTGATCAACATGGCGCATGGCGAGCTGATCATGATCGGCGCCTACGCGACCTACCTGGTGCAGCTGGCCTTCCGCGAGTACCTGCCGGGCGCCTTCGACTGGTATCTGCTGGCGGCGCTGCCGCTGTCCTTCCTGGCCTCGGCGCTGGTGGGCGCGGCGATGGAACGCAGCGTGCTGCGCTTCCTCTACGGCCGCCCGCTCGAGACGCTGCTGGCGACCTGGGGCATCAGCCTGGTGCTGATGCAGGGCGTGCGCAGCCTGTTCGGCGCCCAGAACGTCGGCGTCGAGAACCCGTCCTGGATGAGTGGCGGCATCACCCTGCTGGGCAGCCTGACCCTGCCCTGGAACCGCATCATCATCATCGCCTTCGCCTTTGCGGTGCTGCTGGCGGTCGCGCTGCTGATCGGCAAGACCCGGCTCGGCCTGTTCGTGCGCGGCGTGACGCAGAACCGCCCGATCGCCTCCTGCATGGGGGTGAACACGGCACGCATCGATACCTATGCCTTCGCGCTCGGATCGGGCATTGCCGGGCTGGCCGGCTGCGCGCTGAGCCAGGTCGGCAACGTCGGCCCCGACCTGGGCCAGAACTACATCGTCGACAGCTTCATGGTGGTGGTGCTGGGCGGCGTCGGCCAGCTGGCCGGCACGGTCTACGCCGCGCTGGGCCTGGGGCTGCTCAACAAG
>CAZJQH010000319.1:0-2450 GCA_964547895.1 uncultured Chitinophaga sp.
CACGCCCGAGGCCATCCAGCTGTTTGCCGAACGCATCGGCGTGACCAAGAGCGACAGCTGGATCGACTACGGCACGCTCGAAGGCTGCCTGCGCGAGGACCTCGAATCCAGGGCGCACCGTGGCATGGCCGTGCTCGATCCAGTCAAGCTGGTGCTGAGCAACTGGGATGAAGTCATGGGCGCCGATCATCTGGAGCCCTGCACCCTGCCCGCCCTGCCACACGCAATAGAGGGTCAGCCCGAACCGGCACCGCGCCAGTTCACGATCGGCCGCGAAGTCTGGATCGAGCGCGAGGACTTCGAGGAGGTGCCGCCCAAGGGATACAAGCGCCTGTTCCCGGGCAACAAGGTGCGCCTCAAGGGTGCCTACGTGATCGAATGCACCGGCTGCCTGCGCGACGCCGAGGGCCGCGTGACCGAGGTCCAGGCCCTGCTAATCCCCGACACCAAGAGCGGCACGCCGGGGGCCGACAGCGTCAAGGCCAAGGCCGCCATCACCTGGGTCGGGGTGGCAGATGGCGTTGAGGCCGAAATCCGCCTCTACGACCGCTTGTTCAGCGATGCGCAACCGGACGCCGGCGGCAAGGATTTCCTCGCCAGCCTGAACCCGAACAGCCTGAAGATCGTGAGCGGCTTTGTCGAGCCCTCGCTGGGTCAAGCCAAGCCGGATCAGAAGTTCCAGTTCGAGCGCCATGGCTACTTCGTCGCCGACCGCATCGACCACGCGCCGGGCAAGCCGGTCTTCAACCGCGCCGTCGGCCTGAAGGATAGCTGGGGCAAGTGATGTTTAAATGGCGGACATCCCGCGAGGGGGCCGCCTCTGCCATCCTGACTTGGCAACTGCTGCCGGATTTCAGCTCACTGCAGCCTGGCGCAGATATTCCAGTGCCCCCAGGCCAGCCACCCGGCCGCTGGCCATGCAGGCGGTGAGCAGATAGCCGCCCGTGGGCGCCTCCCAGTCCAGCATTTCGCCAGCGCAGAACAGTCCCGGACTGTTCCTGATCATCAACTCATCGCTCAAGGACTCCAGCTCGACTCCGCCCGCACTGCTGATCGCCTCGTCGATCGGGCGGGCACGGTTCAACGTCAGTGCCAGGCACTTGATGCGTACCGCCAATCTGCTCGGATCCTCGAGAGCTGAGCGGTCGAGCAGTTCGTGCAGCAGGGCTATCGCGGTGGCAGACAGGCCAAGACGCGATTTCAGGCAGCTGGACAGACTCTTGCCCTGCCGCGGCTTGGAAAGCTCTTTCTGGACCCTTTCCAACGACCAGTCCGGCTTGAGATCGAGCTCGAAGGTGGCACTGCCATGACGCTCGATTTCGTCACGCAGCAAGGCCGAGGCGGCGTAGACCAGGCTGCCCTCGACCCCAGTCTGGGTTAGGACAAATTCGCCACGACGGCTGAACTCATGACCCGAACTGTCGACAAAGCTCAGGCAGACGTTCTTGAGCGGCTGGCCCGCGTGGCGGCTGGACAGAAAGGCGCTCCAGCCCGGCTGGCCACGTACCATGACCTCGAATCCGCAATTGGCAGGCCTCAGGGGACTGACCCGCGTCCCAAGTCCGGACAGAGCAGCAGTCCAGCGACCGTCGGATCCTAGCCGAGCCCAGCTGCCGCCACCGAGAGCCAGAACGACTACCTTGGTCCTGACCATTTCGGTTCCCTCTGGCGCCTCGAAAGCCATCTCCCAAAGCCCGTCATGAAAGCTGCATGACCCC
This sequence comes from uncultured Chitinophaga sp., assembly GCA_964547895.1. GTDB lineage: Bacteria > Pseudomonadota > Gammaproteobacteria > Burkholderiales > Burkholderiaceae_C > Malikia. The sequence goes on from CAZJQH010000319.1 coordinate 1,719, forward strand.
GTCCAGCGGCGGCGCATGTGAAACTGGACGCCAGGGCCCGGGGCGGCGTGGCGCAAGCGCTGCAGCCAGGCCCGCAGCAGGGGGGCCGCCTTCATATTCACCGGAAAAACCCGCTGTGAAGAACCGACAAAGGTCTCGATGCCAAGGCCAGCAGCCCAGTCCCTCAGGTCTTGAGGTCCGAATTGCTCCAACCAGTTCCGGCAAGCGTCAGCTCGACCGCCAAAACGCGAGACGAAGGCATCGAAAGCTTCGGCATGGGTGAGATTCAGGCCACCGATGCCTGCCAGCAAGAACTTGCGGCCGACAGTAGGCATGGCGTCGAACAGATGGACATGAACGGCACCCTGAGCCAATACTTCTGCAGCCATCAAGCCGGCCGGACCACCTCCAACAATGACAGCGTCTAGCACCGTGCCATCAATTGCTGCAGACAACGGGCCGGAAGGAACACAATGGCTGCTCATGATGACACCTGTACGGGCAATACAAACAAAAACGCCCCGAAAATTCGGGGCGTCATGCATATATGGAGCGGGATAAGAGGCTCGAACTCTCGACCTATACCTTGGCAAGGTATCGCTCTACCAACTGAGCTAATCCCGCGTGATCACGATAAATTTAACTGCCACCCCCTCGTCCTGGTGGCTAGACCAGATCTGCGAGGGGGTTTGCGCTTGTAAGAGCCTGACGATGACCTACTTTCACACAGGGATCTGCACTATCATCGGCGCG
>CAZJQH010000320.1:0-2446 GCA_964547895.1 uncultured Chitinophaga sp.
GTCAGCTCGGCCATCGGGATGTCGAGGATGTTGAAGTTCTGCTTGCGGATCAGGTAGAGCAGCAGGTCGAGCGGGCCTTCGAAGGCCTCGAGGAAGACTTCGAGCGCATCGGGCGGGATGTAGAGGTCCTGCGGCAGCGCGAACAGCGGCTCGCCGTACAGGCGCGCGAAGGCTACCGGATCGATGGGCCCGTTCGGTTCGGCTGGAAGGTCAGCCAGGCTCTGCGGCGGGGCATCGTCCAGGACAGGCTGCTCGCTCATACAGGCCCGCGCCCGGCTTCAGCGCAGCGTGGCTTCGGTCTGGTAGACGTAGGGCTGCTGCTTGACGCGGCCCTCGTTGGCCTCGGCATTCCAGTCGGCGTCGACCTGCTGTTCCCACAGCAGGCCGCGGCCTTCGCGCTGCTGGGCTTCGAGCTCGGGACGCTTGGCCTTGAGCGATTCGATGAACTGGGTGGCGTCGGATTTGTAATGGGGGCGTGCAAAGAGGCTCATGTCAGGAGGGCACCGCAGTGTAAAAAGGATGATTTTACCCAGCCGCCTGTCGCGCAGGCTGACATGGGCTTCAGTTGCAGCTGCGCAGCCTGGCCGCCAGCCCGGATCGGCGCAGCAGGTCGAGCGGCTGCTGGTTGAGCTGATGCATGTCGAGCCGGCCGCCTTTGCGCTCCAGCGCCTCGACCAGCTGCTCGAGCGCATCCAGCCCGGTGGTGTCGAGCGCGATCAGCTTGCTGGCGTCGAAGCTCACGTCGAGCTGGTCCGGGCCCGCCTCGACCTCGGCCAGGATCGGGTCGATCTTGGTCACGGCGCCGAAGAACAGCGAGCCGTACAGTCGGTAGCTCAGCAGCCGCTCGGTGCGCACCACCAGCTCGGCGCTGAACAGGCTGCCCTGGCGCTTGACGAACAGCAGGCAGGCCATCAGCAGGCCGAGCTCGACCGCCAGCGTGAGGTCGAACACCACGGTGACCAGGAAGGTCGAGACCAGCATCAGCCGGTAATGCGGACTGAACTGCTTGAGGCGAGCGAACTCGCGCCATTCGCCCATGTTCCAGGCCACGAACAGCAGCACGCCGGCCAGCACCGCCAGCGGTACATGGCTGGCCAGCGGCGCGGCCAGCAGCACGACCAGAGCGAGCGCTCCCGCGTGCACCATGCCGGCGATCGGCGAAGCGGCGCCCGCGCGGATATTGGTCACGGTGCGCGCGATGGTGCCGGTCACCGGCATGCCGCCGAAGAAGGGCACGGCGAAGTTGGCCACGCCTTGCGCCATCAGTTCCTGGTTCGGGTCGTGCTTGGCGCCCGGGCGCATCTGGTCGGCCACGCGCGCGCACAGCAGCGACTCGATCGCGCCGAGCGCGGCGATGGTGAGAGTCGGCGTCACCAGCTGCTTGACGCTGGTCCAGCTGAAATCGGGTAGCGCCAACACCGGCAGGCCCTGCGGGATGCCGCCGAAGCGCGAACCGATCGTCTCGACCGGCAGCTTGAGCGCCCAGGCCAGCAGGGTGAGCGTGACCAGCGCCACGATCGGGGCCGGCAGCCGCGAGGTCGCGCGCAGCGCGCTGACCGTGTCGATTCGGTCGAGCTGCTGGCGAAAGGCCGAGTCGCCGGCCCAGATGCGCGGCCAGACGAACAGCCCGAGCACGCAGAGCGCGCCGAGCAGCAGCGCCCAGGGATTGAAGCTGCCGATGTGCTGCCAGATCGTGCCGATCTGGTGGAAGAAGTCAGCCGGCATCTTGTCGACCTGCAGTCCTAGCAGGTCGCGCAGCTGCGACAGCGCGATCAGCACCGCGATGCCGTTGGTGAAGCCGATCACCAGGCTGACCGGCACGTAGCGCACCAGGTTGCCCAGCTTGAGCAGGCCCATCAGGAACAGCAGCATGCCGGCAGCGGCGGTCGAGATCAGCAGGCTGCCCAGGCCGTGGCGCTCGACGATGCCGTAGACGATGACGATGAAGGCGCCGGCCGGGCCGCCGATCTGCACCGAGCTGCCGCCCAGCAGCGACACCAGCAGGCCGCCGATGATCGCGGTCCACAGGCCGGCCTCGGGCTTGAGGCCGGAGGCGATCGCGAACGCCATCGCCAGCGGCAGCGCAACGATGCCGACCGTCAGGCCGGCGCCGGCATCCTGCGCCAGCCGGTGTCGGTCATAGCTGCGCAGGTCGTCGAGCAGTCGGGGGCGGAAGCGGGCAAGCGGCGGCAGGTTCATATCCTGCCACTTTAAACCCTCCAGCTCCCAGGGTCACTTGGGGTTTGTCAGTGGATGCGCATGCCCGGCTGTGCGCCCGGCCAGGGCTGCAGCACGAAGATGCCCGGCTGGGCCTTCTCGTCGGCGTGGCTGGCCGCCAGCACCATGCCCTCGCTGACGCCGAACTTCATCTTGCGCGGCGCCAGGTTGGCGACCATCACGGTCAGCTTGCCGACCAGGTCCTCGGGCTTGTACATGCTGGCGATGC
>CAZJQH010000321.1:0-2443 GCA_964547895.1 uncultured Chitinophaga sp.
GGCGGCAACCGCATGCATACTGCATCGACGCACGATCCGAGGGCTCGGCGTGCGGACCAGAGGCGACACTGTTTCAGGAGGCTACAACATGATCCCCAAAGGCTGCGACCAGCAAGGCCGCTACCCCCAGGCCGCAGAGGCCGCCACCGAGATCGGCCTCGAGGAGCCCGACATCGACCCGGTGCGCGTGGTGGTCCAGGACACGCTACTGGCGATGGCGCTGCTAATGCTCGTTGCGCTATTGGCCGGCATGGCCGTGGGAGCGATCTATGGCTGACTTCGACTCATGGAGCAAGGAATCGCTCGTCATGTTCGCCCGCGACGCTCAGGCCCGCATGCGCGACCAGCAGGACGAGATCGACAGGCTACAGGCCCGCGTGGACTGGGCCGAGCAGGACACGCAGACCTGCTTGCTGGCCTACAGGGAACTGCTGCGGGGGTTGCCGCAGGAGAGGCACTAGGGCCTACTTCGCCACACCCTTCGTCTTCTCAAACGTCCGCAGCCCGCCGATACCCAGCAGCCCGGTGACCACGACCCAGAGCAGGTCGAGGTTCAGCTCTGGCGGCGCGGGCCATCCCTTGATCGCCGCGCCCCAGGCCAGCAGCGGCTGGCCGATGGTGGCGTAGACGAAACCGAGCGCCCCGCACCAGCCGAATGCAGGCCGCCACCCGGCGACGAATACCGATGCGTGCGTGGCCTCGCGGGCGTTGATCTCCAACTGCGCGATGACCTGCTTCAGTTCACCCTCGGCCGCCATGCGCAGGAACTCGGCCTCGGCTTCGCGCTTCTTCTCGGGGTCAGGGACGAAGCGGTCGAGCAGGGTGCGGCCCATGTCGAAGAGCGGGCCGAGGATCAACGGGTTCATGGGTACGCCTCCCGAGGTAGCTCGAAATGGGGTCCATCTGCCTGCGAAGTGTGCAACGATGCCTGCGTGACGGGTAGCTGCAGCATCTCCAGCGAGCGCCATGTGCCGCCCCATCGCACGGGCACTTTCAACTCGTGCGCGGCCATCTTCATCGCGCCCGCGATGCGGTAGAACGGAGGCCAATCCCACCGGATGCCGCCGGCGATGAACGGCGCGAGGTCTACGGCGTGGCCGGTCAGGTGGCGACTTGCCATCGTCCAGCTTGCTCCCTTGGCGACCAACTCGGCCTGTCGCTCCTTGGTGCGCAGGCCCTCGATGACGGCGAAGTCAACGTCGGACAACTCCAGCGCCCGGTGCACCACGCGCACGAGGTCGGGATGCACACCTTCGAGGTTCTTGCGACTGCGTGCGCTGAACGAGAATCGGGGGCTCATTTCCCACCCATATGCGTAGCCACCCAAGACACAACGCCGCCGAGCATGGACGCAATGGTCATCCCGGCCCAGAATCCGCCCTTGGACTTGTTCGCTAAGGCCAGCAGCGACTTGACATCGCGCTGCAGATCATCGACCTGCGCCTCCAGTGTCTTGACCTGCCCGATCAGCAGGCCGAACTTTACCGGGTCAACGTCGCTCACTTCATCATCTCCAAGGCGAGCCACGCCAGCCATCCAGGCGCAGCGGTTGCAACGGCGTCGAGCAGAGAGGGCTCCCCCTCACCACGCACGCCCTGATTGACCTCGTACAGCAGCGCGTACACGGTCGAGTGGTACGCGATGAACGCGCCCACGTTGAACAGCAGCAGCACCCAGTAGCTGACCATCGCGGCTGCCGCCCAGATGACGCCGAGCGCCAGGTGCAGCCACTTGTCGGCCGGCATCAGCCGGGTGAGGATGTCAGGGATGCGGGGGATCATTACTTCAGCACCCCTGCCGTCTGCAGGTCAGCGATCAGCGTGCCGAGCACTGCCGCGACCTGTGCCGTTGTGTCGGCCGACACGTTCAGCGCCCGGTCTGTGCTTGGGTTGGTCACCGTGTAGGCATTTGACAACTGCACCACGCCAAACGGCACCCAAGTTCCAGGCGTGCCTGACACAAGGCAGACCCAGCCGAGGTTCCCGTTGGCCGCAGGTGTCTGCAGCCATACGCGGTCGCCCTGAATCCAGGTTCCAGCAGCAGGGACGGCGCTGCCGAAGAAATCGCGCCATGTCGTACCGCGCCCCGGCACGGCGGTAGCCAGCCCGCTGTATGCATTCGGCCCAGCTGCGGCCTCGGAAATGTTGCGCAGCAGGGACTTGAGCGGGTAGACGTTGGGCGTGTCGTTCCACAGCACGATGCCCGCGCTCTCGGCACGCTGGATCACGTTATGGTCGATGACGAACTGCCGCTTGTCCCCGCTGGCAAGCTGGATGCCGTAGAACATCTTCGTCTGTGTGGACTCACCGACGATGGTGTTGTTCAGGATGTACGAGCCGCCGTTGCCGTCAATCAGCATGCCCGAGCTTCGTCCGCTGGTGTCGATGCCGGCCGCGCCGCAGTTGAAGAGCGAGTTGTTGCGGATGAACGTAGGCTTCAGCGG
>CAZJQH010000322.1:0-2441 GCA_964547895.1 uncultured Chitinophaga sp.
GTCGAGAGCCTGTCGGCCTATGCGCGCCAGTTCCTGCAGCTGATGGACAAGCCCGACGTCGACCTGATCGAGGGCCTGAGCCCGGCGATCAGCATCGAGCAGAAGGCGACCAGCCACAACCCGCGCTCGACCGTCGGCACGGTGACCGAGATCCACGATTACCTGCGCCTGCTCTACGCTCGCGCCGGCACGCCGCATTGCCCCGAGCATGGCAAGCCGCTGCAGGCGCAGACCGTGAGCCAGATGGTCGACCATGTACTCGCGCTGCCCGAGGACACCAAGCTGATGGTGCTGGCCCCGGTCGCGCGTGAACGCAAGGGCGAATTCGCCGACCAGCTGGCCGCGCTGCAGGCGCAGGGCTATGTGCGCTTCCGGCTCGACGGCCAGGTGCTCGACGCCGAGGCCATGCCGGCGCTGGCCAAGAACGAGAAGCACAACCTCGACGTGGTGGTGGACCGGCTCAAGGTGCGCGCGGACGCGCAGCAGCGACTGGCCGAGAGCTTCGAGGCCGCGCTGCGCCTGAGCGACGGCAAGGCGATCGCGCTCGAGATGGACAGCGGGGTCGAGCACCTGTTCAGCGCACGCTTCGCCTGCCCGCTGTGCAGCTACGCGCTCAGCGAGATGGAGCCGCGGCTATTCTCGTTCAACTCGCCGGTCGGCGCCTGCCCGTCCTGCGACGGCCTGGGCCAGAGCGAGGTGTTCGATCCGGCGCGCGTGGTCGCCTTTCCTTCGCTAAGCCTGGCCAGCGGCGCGATCAAGGGCTGGGACCGGCGCAATGCCTACTACTACGCGATGATCGAGAGCCTGGCGGCGCACTACGGCTTCGACCCCGAGTCACCCTGGGAAAACCTGCCAGCCAGGGTGCAGCAGGCGCTGCTGTACGGCTCCGGCGAGGAGCCGATCGCCTTCCAGTACGCAGCCGACGGTGGCCGCAAGCTGACTAAAAGTCATTCCTTCGAGGGCATTGTGCGCAACTTCGAGCGCCGCTGGCGCGAGACCGACAGCGCCGCGGTGCGCGAGGAACTCGCCCGCTACCGCTCGACCCAGCCCTGCCCGGCCTGCGACGGCGCGCGGCTGCGGCGCGAGGCGCGCCATGTCTTCCTGGGCGAAGGCGGGCAGCGGCGCGCGATCTACCAGATCAGCCATGCGACGCTGGGCGAGGCGCTGGCCTGGTTCCATGCGCTCAAGTTGCAGGGCGCCAAGGCCGAGATCGCCGACAAGGTGGTGCGCGAGATCGCGTCGCGGCTCAAGTTCCTCAACGACGTCGGACTGAGCTACCTGAGCCTGGACCGCAGCGCCGAGACGCTGTCAGGCGGCGAGGCGCAGCGCATCCGGCTCGCCTCGCAGATCGGCTCCGGCCTGAGCGGCGTGATGTACGTGCTCGACGAGCCCAGCATCGGCCTGCACCAGCGCGACAACGACCGGCTGATCGGGACCCTGAAGCATCTGCGCGACCTCGGCAACAGCGTGCTGGTGGTCGAGCATGACGAGGACATGATCCGCGCCGCCGATCACGTGATCGACATGGGCCCGGGCGCCGGCGTGCATGGCGGGCGCGTGATGGCGCAGGGCAGCTGCGCCGAGATCATGGCCAATCCGGAATCGCTGACCGGCGCCTACCTGTCGGGCGCGCGCCAGATCGCGGTGCCCAGGCGCCGTACGCGGCGCCAGCCCGACAAGTCGCTGCGCGTGGTCGGCGCCAGCGGCCACAGCCTGAAGGACGTGACGGTCGACTTTCCCGTCGGCCTGCTGACCTGCGTCACCGGCGTGAGCGGATCGGGCAAGTCGACCCTGGTCAACGACACGCTCTACGCGGCGGTGGCGCGGCACCTGTACCGCTCGCACGACGAGCCCGAGCCGCACGAGGCGATCGAGGGCCTGGAGCATTTCGACAAGGTCATCAACGTCGACCAGAGCCCGATCGGGCGCACGCCACGCAGCAACCCGGCCACCTACACCGGACTGTTCACCGGCATCCGCGAGCTGATGGCCGAGGTGCCGGCGGCACGCGAGCGCGGCTACGGCCCGGGACGCTTCAGCTTCAACGTCTCGGCGGCGTCGGGCGGCGGCCGCTGCGAGGCCTGCCAGGGCGACGGCGTGGTCAAGGTCGAGATGCATTTCCTGCCCGACGTCTACGTGCCCTGCGACATCTGCCAGGGCCAGCGCTACAACCGCGAGACGCTGGAAGTCCATTACAAGGGCCGGAACATCGCGCAGATCCTGGAGCTGACGGTCGAGCAGGCCCATGCTTTTTTTAGCGCGGTGCCGACGCTGCAGCGCAAGCTGCAGACCCTGCTCGACGTAGGACTGAGCTACATCCGGCTCGGCCAGAGCGCGACCACGCTGTCGGGCGGCGAGGCGCAGCGGGTCAAGCTGGCGCAGGAGCTGTCCAAGCGCGACACCGGCCGCACGCTCTACATCCTCGACGAGCCGACCACCGG
>CAZJQH010000323.1:0-2418 GCA_964547895.1 uncultured Chitinophaga sp.
GCGGCGCAGTCCCGCTGTGGGGCGGCGAAGTGGCCAAGAAGGTCAACTTCCTCGAGCAGGGTGGCTCGGTCTGGACCTTCAAGCTGATGAAGTGATTCCCTCTGCGGCGCCCGCCACTGCCATGAACAGGCGCTGGCGGGCGCCGCGCACGCAAGGGCGCCGGCTGCTTGCCAGTGCCCCCCACAACCAGGAGACAAGAACATGTTCAAGCCATACAGCCGCCTGGCATTCGGATCGATGCTGCTGCTCTGTGCTGGCATCGCGCAGGCCACGCCCGACCAGTCCAGCTTCCTGCCCGTGATGCAGGCCAACGGCTGCACGTCCTGCCACGCGCTCAGCGAGAAGGTCGTCGGCCCTGCCTTCAAGAGCGTAGCGGCCAAGTACGCTGGCGACAAGGACGCCGCGGCCATGCTGATGCAGAGCATCCAGAACGGCTCGCGCGGCAAATGGGGCCGGGTCCCGATGCCGCCGCATGCCAGCCTGTCCCAGGCCGAGCTCAAGGAGATCGCAACCTGGGTGCTGGCGCAGAAGCCCTGAATGCCTGACTGGGCCAGCCCGCGCCAGGCCATGTGATAAGGTGCAACAGCCTGGCCGGCGCCGTAGCCAGCCCCCACGACAGGAGACCTAGCGCATGAGCCATGCGACCGACCCGCAATTTGCCGACCGCGTTCGCGCCAGCTTCGAGCGCCAGAATGCCATGCAGCTGATCCAGGCCACGATGCCGGTGGTCGAGCCAGGCCTGACCGAGATCCACCTGCCGCACTGGCAGGGCGTCGAGCAGCAGCACGGCTTCGTGCATGGCGGCGTTGTCGGCATGATCGCGGACTCCAGCGCCGGCTATGCGGCGATGACGGTGGTGCCGGCCGGCGCGTCGGTGCTGACGGTCGAATACAAGATGAACCTGATGGCACCAGCCGACGGCGACAAGCTGATCGCGCGCGGCCGCGTGGTGCGGCCCGGGCGCACGCTGATCGTCACCCAGGCCGAGGTGTTTGCGCTCAAGGAAGGCCGCGAGACGCTCTGCGCGCTGATGCAGCAGACCATCATGGTCATGCACGGCAAGTCAGAGAAATAGATATCAGGCCTTCACCCGGCCTGGCGCAGCCGGCGCGACTCGGCATCGCTGCGGAATACCATCGGCCGCGCGATCGGCTGCTGCGCCTCGGCGCGACGCACGATCTGCACCACCTTCGCATGGTCGGGCGACTTGGCGCAGACCGGGTCGGGCGCGGCCGCGTCGCCGCTCATCTGGTAGGCCTGGCAGCGGCAGCCGCCGAAGTCCCTTGCCTTCTCCTCGCAGCTGCGGCAGGGTTCCTGCATCCAGTCATGGCCGCGGAACGCGTTGAAGGCGCCGCTGTCGCGCCAGATGCCGGCCAGCGGCTCGCTCCTGACGTTGGGCAGCTGCAGGCCGGGCAGCTTGCCGGCGTTGTGGCAGGGCATGGCGGTGCCGTCGGGCGCGATCGACAGGAAGACCTTGCCCCAGCCGTTCATGCAGGCCTTGGGGCGCTCCTCGAAGTAGTCCGGCACCACGAACAGCACGCGGCAGCGCTTGCCGATCTGCTCGCGGTAACGGTTGACGACCGCCTCGGCGGCCTCGAGCTCGGCGCGCGTGGGCAGCAGCTGGTCGCGGTTCTCGAGCGCCCAGCCGTAGTACTGGGTGTTGGCGAGCTCGAGGTATTCGGCGCCCAGCGCCAGCGCCATCTCGATGATCTTGCCGACATGCGGCAGGTTGTGCTTGTGCAGCACGCAGTTCATCACCATCGGCCAGTCATGCGCCTTGATCAGTGCGGCGACGCGTTGCTTGAGCTCGAAGGTCCGGGTGTGGCTCAGGAAGTCGTTGAGCTCGCGCGTCGAGTCCTGGAACGAGAGCTGGACATGGTCGAGCCCGGCATCCTTGAGCGCGCGCGCGCGCTGCTCGGTCAGGCCGACGCCCGAGGTGATCAGGTTGGTGTAATAGCCGAGCCGGTGCGCCTCGGCGACGAGCTCCTCGAGGTCGTCGCGCAGCAGCGGCTCGCCGCCCGAGAAGCCGAGCTGCGCCGCGCCGAGCGCGCGCGCCTGGGTCAGCACGTCGACCCATTCGCGCGTGCTGAGTTCGGGCTGGAAGCGGGTGTAGTCGGTCGGGTTGTAGCAGAAGACGCAGTGCAGCGGGCAGCGGTAGGTCAGCTCGGCGAGCAGCCACAGCGGCGGGCCCGGCTGGGCCGATTGGGCAGGAAGCTGCAGCGATTCAGTCGATCCAGCCACGGCTCTGTCCTTCCTGCAGCAGGGCCTCGACCTGGGGCCGGATGCCATCGACCTGGAACAGCGCCTGCAGCTCGGCCACGATGTCGTCGAGCTGGCGGCGCCCGTCGCAGCGGCGCAGGATCTCGGCCGCGCTCTGGTTGAGCTGCACCATGCCCTCGGGATAGAGCAGCACCCAGG
>CAZJQH010000324.1:0-2391 GCA_964547895.1 uncultured Chitinophaga sp.
ATCCCAGCGCCGCGATCACCTCGGGCGGCGCCTGCACCAGCTCGATCAGTACGCCCTCGCCTGCAATCGGGAACTCGTCGTTCGACTTCGGGTGCAGGAAGGTGATGTCGTAGCCGGCAGCACCCTTACGGATGCCGCCCGGCGCGAAGCGCACGCCGTTCGCACTCAGCCACTCGACTGCCTTGGGCAGATCGTCGATCCACAGGCCCACATGGTTGAGCGGCGTGGCGTGGACGGCCGGCTTCTTATCGGGGTCGAGCGGCTGCATCAGGTCGACCTCGACCTTGAACGGCCCCTTGCCCATGGCGCAGATGTCCTCGTCGACGTTCTCGCGCTCGCTCCTGAAGGTGCCGGTGACCTCCAGCCCCAGCATGTCGACCCAGAGCTTCTGCATCCGGGTCTTGTCCGGACCGCCGATGGCGATCTGCTGGATGCCCAGCACCCTGAAGGGACGTGCGCTCATTTCTCGAACTCCACGATCGGCTGGTCCACCACCAGCGACTCGCCCTTGGCGGCCAGCACCTTGGCGACGACGCCGTCGGCGGCGGCAAAGAGGACGTTTTCCATCTTCATTGCCTCGATCACCGCGACGCGCTCGCCAGCCTGGACCTTCTGGCCCGGCTTGACCGCCACCTCGACCAGCAGGCCGGGCATCGGCGAGAGCACGAACTGGCTCAGGTCGGGCGCGGCCTTGTAGGGCATCTGGCGATAGAGCTCGGCCATGCGCGGCGACACCACCATGCACTCGAGCTTGGTGCCGTTGTGCTGCACGACGAGGGCGAGCGGGTTCTTCTTCGAGCCGCGCTCGACCTGTGCCGTGAAGGGCTGGCCGTTGACCTCGCCGGTGATGACGACGTCGTTCAGGCGCGAGGGCGAACTGATCTTGTAGCGCTTGTCGCCGACGCAGACCGAGGCGTAGCCGGCCTCGCCAGTGAATTCGTCGACATGGACCTGGGTGTAGCCGTGGTTGCCGGCGGCATCCAGGCTGATGACGGTGTAGTCCTTGCCGACCTTGACGCCGTAGCCGGGCAGCTGGCCCGACAGGCCGGTGGCGCGCTCGCGCGACTTGCGGCGCACGAAGGCGGCCAGCGCGACCAGGAAGTCCTGGTCGTCATGCGGCACGTCCTCGGCGCGGAAGCCGCCCGCGTAGTGGTGGGCAATGAAGCCGGTGTTGAAGTTGCCCGAGACGAAATCCGGGTGTGCCAGCAGCGCGGCCTGGAACGGGATGTTGGAGTTGATGCCGCGGATCACGAAACCGTTGAGCGCCTCGCGCATCTTGGCGATCGCATCATTGCGGTCCTTGCCGTGCACGATCAGCTTGGCGATCATCGAGTCGTAGAACATCGGGATCTCGCCGCCCTCGAACACGCCGGTGTCGACGCGCACGCCATGCTTGTGCCCGATGTCGGCCTGCCACATGGTTTCCTTCGGGGGCGTGAAGCGCACCAGGCGGCCGGTGGAGGGCAGAAAGTTGCGGAACGGGTCCTCGGCGTTGATGCGGCATTCGATCGCCCAGCCGTCGCGCTTGACGTCTTCCTGGGTGAAGGTCAGCTTCTCACCAGCAGCGACGCGGATCATCTGCTCGACCAGGTCCAGGCCGGTGATGCACTCGGTCACCGGGTGCTCCACCTGCAGGCGGGTGTTCATCTCGAGGAAGTAGAAGTCCTGGTTCTTGCCGACCACGAACTCGACGGTGCCGGCGGACTGGTACTTGACGGCCTTGGCCAGCGCCACGGCCTGCTCGCCCATCGCCTTGCGGGTCTGCTCGGAGATGAAGGGGCTGGGCGCCTCCTCGATCACCTTCTGGTGGCGGCGCTGGATCGAGCATTCGCGCTCGTTCAGGTAGACCACGTTGCCATGGCTGTCGCCCAGGATCTGGATCTCGATGTGGCGCGGCTGCTCGACGAACTTCTCGATGAAGATGCGGTCGTCGCCGAAGCTGTTGCGGGCCTCGTTCTGGCAGGCGGTGAAGCCCTCGAAGGCTTCCTTGTCGTTGAACGCGACGCGCAGGCCCTTGCCGCCGCCGCCGGCCGAGGCCTTGATCATGACCGGATAGCCGATGCCCTTGGCGATCTCGACGGCGCGCTCGGCGTTCTCGATCGGGTCGTTGTAGCCCGGGATGGTGTTGACCTGGGCCTCGTTGGCCAGCTTCTTGGAGGCGATCTTGTCGCCCATGGCGGCGATCGAGTGCGCCTTGGGACCGATGAAGGCGATGCCTTCGTCCTCGCAGCGCTGCGCGAAGGCCTCGTTCTCGGACAGGAAGCCGTAGCCCGGGTGGATCGCCTCGGCACCGGTGGCCTTGGCGGCCTCGATGATCTTGTCGGCGACCAGGTAGGACTCGCGGCTCGGCGCCGGGCCCAGCAGCACGGCCTCGTCGGCCAGGCGCACGTG
>CAZJQH010000325.1:0-2389 GCA_964547895.1 uncultured Chitinophaga sp.
AGCAGTAGACTTTTAATCTATTGGTCGCAGGTTCGAATCCTGCACGACCCACCACTCAAAAACCCCGCAGTCAAAAGCTGCGGGGTTTTTTCGTTCTGGGTCCGCGATGCGTGCCGGATCCTGCCAGGCCTTGCGTGGCGCGTTGCGTTCGGTTTCTTTTGCGTATACGCTGTAAGCGGAGCGGTGACCTCTTGTACCCCTGGGGGTATTAATCTATAATCCGGCTCATCAGGGAAGTCTCGAGCCGGTCGAATGGGTCTGCCGGTCCTTCCCGCTACATCGCCTGGAGGTCAATATGACTGTCGAACGCTATATCCGCCTGATGGCCGGTTTCTTTGTCATGCTCTCGCTCGCGCTCGGCGTCGAGGGCAGCCCGATCTTCGTCAGCAAGTGGTTCCTGGCCTTCACCGCCTTCGTCGGCTTCAACCTGTTCCAGTCCGGCATCACCGGCTTCTGCCCGCCCAGCATCCTGCTGCGCAAGCTCGGCGTCAAGGAGGGCGACGGCAGCTCCTGCTCCTCTGGCAAGTGCTGCTGACTGCCTGAGTTCTTCGTTGCGCGCCAGGCGGGCTATTCGTCCTGACGCGCTGCCTGGACCGCCGCATTCCCGGTCCGGGCCATCACTTGTTCCGCTCCCGAGGAATACCCGATGAAGCACAAGCTGCTCCTGTCCCTGGCCACCCTGGCGTCGCTGTCCGTCTCCCCGCTGGTGCTGGCTGCCGCCGACGTGCCGCTGGCCACCATTGCCGTGCAGGGCGCTGGCAGCACTGCCGCCGAGACCAGCCTGGACGCCGTGGTCGAGGCGGTGCGCCAGACCACGCTGTCGGCCCAGGTGCCGGGCGCCATCGTCGCGCTCAATGTCAAGGCCGGTGACCAGGTCAAGGCCGGCCAGGAGCTGATCCGCATCGATGCCCGCGCCGCAGAGCAGAATGTCGCTGGCAGCCAGGCGCAGGTCGAGGCGGCGCAGGCCGCGCTCAAGGTCGCGAGCCGGGAGCTGGAGCGGCAGCAGGCCCTGTTCCAGAAGCAGTACATCAGTCAGGGGGCGCTGGACCGCGCCCAGGCGCAGTGGGAGGCGGCTCAGGCCCAGCTCAAGGCGCTGCAGGCCCAGACCGGTGCCGCGCGCGCCCAGTCCGGCTTCTTCGTGCTCAAGGCGCCCTATGCCGGGGTGGTGAGCGAGCTGCCGGTGACGCTGGGCGACATGGCGATGCCGGGACGCCCGCTGCTGACCCTCCACGATCCGTCGGCCTTGCGTGTCATCGCCGCGGTGCCGCAGGCCTTGCTGCCTGCGTTGGGCGCGAACCTGAAGGCCGTGCGCTACGAGCTGCCGGGACTGGCCGGACTGGATGGCCGCCAGCCGCCGGCGCAGGTCCATCTGCTGCCCAGAATCGATCCGGTCACGCATACCGCTCAGCTGCGGCTGAGCCTGCCGACGGGCCTCCAGGGCATCACGCCCGGCCTGTTCGCGCGGGTCTGGCTGCCGGCGGCATCGAGCGCTGAGGGTGACAAGCGCTTCTACCTGCCGGCCAGCGCCATCGTGCGCCGCGCCGAGCTCAACGCGGTCTATGTCGTCGACGCGCAGGGCAAGCCCAGGCTGCGCCAGGTGCGGCTGGGCCGCAGTGCCGGGGACCAGGTCGAAGTGCTCAGCGGCCTGCGCGCCGGCGAGCAGGTCGCCACCGATCCGCAGGCAGCCGCCCGCCGTTGAAGGGAACGCGAATGAGCGACGCCAAGACTCTCAATATTTCGGGCCGGATCGCCGCGCTGTTCCAGAGCGCGCAGATCACGCCGCTGCTGGCGCTGGTGGCGCTGCTGCTCGGCATCTTCGCCGTGCTGGTGACGCCGCGCGAGGAGGAGCCGCAGATCAACGTCACGATGGCCAACGTCATCGTGCCTTTCCCGGGTGCCTCGGTGCGCGACGTCGAGCAGATGGTCGCCAACCCGGCCGAGCAGGTGCTGTCGCGCATCGTCGGCATCGAGCATGTGATGTCGGTCTCGCGTCCCGGCGTCGCGGTGCTGACGGTGCAGTTCAAGGTCGGCGTGCCGCGCTCGGAGGCACTGGTGCGGCTGCACGACACCATCCGCGACAACGCCGACTGGCTGCCCAAGGGCCTCGGCGTGCTGGAGCCGCTGATCAAGCCCAAGGGCATCGACGACGTGCCTATCGTCACTTTGACCCTCTACGACAAGCATCCCGAGGCCAGCGCCTACGACCTCGAGCGCGTCGCGCACAGCATCGAGGCCGACCTCAAGCGGGTGCCCGGCACCCAGGACGTGCAGACCCTGGGCGGACCGGGCCGCGCGCTGCTGGTGCAGATCGACCCCGAGCGCATGGCGGGCTCGGGCGTGACCGTGGCCGACCTGCGCCAGGCGCTGCAGTCGGCCAACCTGGGACTGC
>CAZJQH010000326.1:0-2386 GCA_964547895.1 uncultured Chitinophaga sp.
GTGCCGCGGTTCGTGATCGTCGATCCGGCCTGAAACGAGTGATATCGCCAAACCGCCTGTCCCTCGAGCGCAGCCAGGCCAGATCATCATGGCCGAGTGGTCACCCGATAGACGTGGGAACCCATGTCCCGATATCCAGGACTAGGGAGCCATAAAAGGTTATAGTAACTTTTTTATATAACTCTGGATGAGTCGCTAGAAGAGCGTCAATGGACAAGAACATCAATCCCTTCAACCCGGGGGCAGGGGTCTCACCGCCCGAGCTGGCGGGGCGCGCCGACGTGCTGGAAACGGCAGAGACGGCGCTCGAGCGCATTAAGCGCGGCCGCCATGCCAAGTCGCTCCTGATCCTGGGCTTGCGTGGCGTCGGCAAGACCGTCTTGCTCAACCAGATCCGGGAACGCGCGCTGGCCACCGGCTACCTGGCGGAACTGCAGGAAGCGCATGATGGAACCGATCTCAAGCAACTGCTGATCCCGGTGCTGCGTCGCCTGCTGCTGCGACTGGATCGCACCCGGCATGCGGTCGAGTCGGTGAAGAAGGGCATCCGTGTGCTGCGCAGCTTCATCGGCAATGTCACGGTGTCGGTCAGCGGTTCCGAATGGACCCTGGGCGTGGACCCCGAACTCGGTTATGCCGACAGCGGCATCCTCGATGATGACCTCCGCGACATCCTGCTGGCCACGGGTGAGGCCGCCCGGGATGCCAAGGTGCCGGTCGCGATCCTGATCGACGAGTTGCAGTATCTGGGCAAGGAAGAGCTGGGCGCCTTGATCCGGGGCATGCATGCCATCAACCAGGCTGGCTTGCCCCTGGTGCTGTTTGGTGCCGGCCTGCCGCAGCTGGCGGGGCAGGCCGGGGACGCCAAGAGCTATGCCGAGCGTCTGTTCGATTTTCCGCGGCTCGATGCACTCAAGCCCGCCGATGCCTTCAAGGCCATAAGAGAGCCGGTCGAGCAGGAAGGCTGCCACATCACGAACGAGGCACTGGACGAGATCTTCGCCCGCACACGCGGCTATCCCTACTTCCTGCAGGAGTGGGGATACACCGCCTGGAACCTGGCCCAGGAGGACACGATCACGCTGGCGGACGCACGCGGCGCCACGACCGAGTCGATTCGCAAGCTCGACGAGTCTTTCTTCCGGGTCCGCTACGACCGGACCACACCGGCAGAAAGGGAGTACATGCGCTGCCTGGCCGAGCTCGGTGAAGGTCCGCAGCGCTCGTCTGATGTAGCCGCGGCCATGAATCGACCGCCGACCAGCCTGGGACCGGTGCGGGACAGTCTGATCAGGAAAGGGATGATCTTCAGCCCCGAGTATGGCCTGATCGCCTTCACCGTGCCCCTGTTCGACGAGTTCATGCGGCGCACGTCCAGTGGAGATGGTTAAGATGAACTGCACAGCTGCAGGCTCGAATCTTCGAGCGTGCACTATGACTGGAGACAGCGGGCGTTGAAGGTCCACCGCAAGGCGCTGCGGCACGGCTTTGCGCAGCGCTGGGCGGACTAAAGAAGCAGTTCTCAACGGCAATGTTCAACCCACGATCACTCGTCCTGGCGCTCTATACCCACTGGGATGTGATGGAGGGACTCGTGCGCCTGTCGCGCGAGTTCGCCGTCTTCAACAGCGAGCAGGCACTGCACTGCATCGCCAGGGTATCGCCTGAGCTCGATGCCGAGGGCCAGGGCGGGGTGCTGCGCACACTGGTCAACGCGGACGTACTGCAAATCCTGCCACGCAGCAGTGACCTGCAGATCAATGCCTATGTCCTGGAGTTCGTGAGAGGCCTGACCCGGGAACACGAGCTGGGCCTGACGGCGGTGCTGCAGGCACGTGTGGCCGCGATCCGAGAGGCCACGGAGGGGCTCAATGAAGGCATGAAGGGATCGGACAGGGACCGGGTCAGGCTGGCTGCCAGGCAACTGGCCGAACTGTTCCGTCAGATCAGTCTGCAACTGGATCAGGACCGGCACGCCATCCTCGACCTGGCCGAAACCGCCAAGAGTTCCGACAGCAGCATGCCGGTGGCGCAGCGCTACCGCCGCGTGCTGGAGGCGTTTGACCAGTATGTCGAGCCGATGAACCAGATGATGGATAGCGGACCGGAAGGGACTTTCTACCGCCATCTGGAAGATGCGGAGCGTTCGCTGGACTGGGCGGTCGATCAGCTGGCAGTTCAGGGTGCCCTGTATTCCCACCGCCTGCAGCTCAGGCAGGTGGCACACCAGGCCAAGGAGCTGCGGCGTCTTGGCCGACTGGTGGCGCAGCAATGCGCCGACACTCTGCTGCCCTTGCGGGAGGAGCTACGCCAGCACAACGCCCTGAGCAGCGCGGTCAGTGCGCTGCTGGGCCAGGTGAGGAAGCGCGGGCTCAAGCGCGCCTTG
>CAZJQH010000327.1:0-2386 GCA_964547895.1 uncultured Chitinophaga sp.
AGTTCATCATGGTGGCAAATTTGGCAGCGGTCCCGGACAAGTCCATGGTCCTGGGCAAGGCAACGGTCCGAGCCGCTCAGGAACTCGGACTCTCGAATGCCGCCCTGGCCCGGGTGATCGGCCTGAGTGAGCCCAGCATCAGCCGGGTAGCCAATGCTGTACGGGGCATCGATCCGCTGTCGAAGGAGGGGCAGCTGGCCTTGCTGCTGGTACGCCTGTTCCGCTCCCTGGATCCCCTGGTGGGCTCCGATCCGAAAAAACGTCATGACTGGCTGCGCAGCCACAACAAGGCGCTGAACGGAACTCCGGTGGCGCTGATCGAGAGCCCGCAGGGTCTGGTGACCGCTCTGGCCTATCTGGACGGGATGCGGGCGGCAGCATGATGACCCAGGTGCGGTGGAGCCCGGAATGGATTGCGAAACATACAGGCGAGCTCTCGATGCAGGCGTTTCGCATGGTTGAGACGCAGCACATTGCAGCGACGATGCGCCTGGTGGATTCCGCTGCGGAGCAGGATCTGCTCGAGCAGATGCTCGAGGACAGCAAGCCGCCGCTGCCGCCACAAGCCGACGGGCTTCACTATCTGCTGGCTGCACCCTTCCGGTACCTGCCGCAGACCGGATCGAGGTTTCGCAGTCTCAACATGACGGGCCTCTGGTACGGAGCAGATGATCCCTACTGTGCCTGTGCCGAGATTGCCTACTGGCGTCAGCGCTTCCTGCTCGACAGTGCCGGCCTCGTCAAGCAGCACCTGACGACCGAGCATTCCATGTATGAGGCCGTGGTGGCAGGTCGAGCCATTGATTTGCTGTCGCTCCCCTGGTCCCGCGCCGAAGCCCACTGGAAAGACCCGGGCGACTACACCGAGACGCAGAGACTGGGCAGGCTCGTTCGCGAGAGTGGCAGTGTCGCCTGGATCCGCTATGCCTCGGTGCGTGCGCCGGAGCATGTCTGTGCCGCTGTCTTCGATCTGCGCAGCCTGAGCATGGTGACCCCGGATGGGCGCTTCGAGCCATGGCATTGTCACGCGACATGCGACAGGGTGGCGTTCTCGAACGGACGACTGCGGTTTGATTTCTGAGGCGCAGCTTGGCCGGATCGGAGAGATCCTGGCTGCAATCGTGCATGCCTTCGCGCTGCGGGCGCTGCGCTTGCCTCCAGGGGGACGGCTTGCGCCATCCCTCGCCGCGCTGTGCTTGGCGCCCCCTGGTTGGCCGGACAGGGCAGGCCCTGACCGGCTGGAGGCGGTGCCGCTGTCAGTCACTCACCATGGGCCTATGCCTCTGAACATCCGTCCGGATAGAAAAACTTGTAACTTACGGAATTCCAATTGTTCGCTGCTGGGGCATGGGTCAGCCAAGTGCAGTCGAAGGGTAACCGCAGGTAGCCGTAGAGAGAGATGGTGCGAGCCTGTTCAGCCGGATGGTGGGTTGCTTGTTGACATCTCTGCTGTCTGGCGATTTTTCCCATGCGCCTGGGCATCGCCCTGGCGTACCGGGCTTTCGTGTGTTGCAGCGAGCCGCCGGTAGCGTCTCGCCCCTGCGGGCTTCAATCCCTCACGCATTCGCGCCATGGGCGCTGCGCGCTTCGCTCGCCTCCGGGGGGAGGCTTTCGCCATTCCCGGCCGCGCTTTGCTTGGCGCCCCCTGGTGTGGACGGAGAGGGCTTTCGCCCTGACCGGGTGAGGAGCAAGACCGATAGCCAGGGACTTTCGGGTGAAAGCTCGATGAGCAAAAGTAGCAGGCAAAGGCATTCCTTCATGGAGCTTCCTGACCAGTCTGCGGCGTACTTCCGATGGGATTGAAGGTGAATCCCTCCAGCCTAGAGGTTTCAAGGGTTATCCCTGATTCATTTAGTCCTTTAGAGGACTATAGTTGAGTTATGAGTTCCACCATTCGTCTTGTCTCTGCTGAACCTGGCCTCAGCCGCTACGCCTCGCTCGCCCAGGCGCTGCGTTCCCGTGTCGTGGCGGGTGAATGGCCTCCGGGTTCCGCCTTGCCCGCCGAAAGTCAGCTCGCCAGAGAGCATGGCGTGGCCCTGGGCACCATGCGCCGTGCGCTGGAATTGCTCGTGGAGCAGGGCTTCATCGAGCGCATACACGGCAAGGGCACCTTTGTTCGGCAAGGGCTGGCCGGGGCTTCCATGCTGCGTTTCTTCCGCTTCGATGGCGGAACCGGCGAGATTCCTGTCTCGCGCATCCTGCAGCGCAGCCAGGTGAGCGCGCCGACGATGGTCTCGCGGAGCCTGGGTATCGGCGCTGGCGAGCCGGTCCTGCGTCTGCATCGCCTGCGCCTGATGGGGACACAGCCTCGCCTGCTGGAAGAGATCTGGCTGCCGCTGGACCTGTTTGCCCCGCTGGCCGAGGATGACCTCTCCGCCTGGGACGA
>CAZJQH010000328.1:0-2383 GCA_964547895.1 uncultured Chitinophaga sp.
AGTTGTACCAGTCGGCCGACTCGGCCACGTCGGTCTGCTCGCCCCAGATCTGCGGACTCGAGGGCGGCAGGTCGCAGTACCAGTCGTAGAAGCTCATGCAGGTGCCGCCGATCAGCGACAGGTAGCGGCTGCCCGCGGCATAGCTGACCATCGACATGGCCGGGATCGGCGAGAAGCCGATGATGCGGTCGGCACCGTACTTCTTGATGGTGTAGACGTTGGCGCTGGCGATCAGCTGGTTGACCTCGTCCCAGCTCGAGCGCACGAAGCCGCCCAGGCCACGCAGTTTCTGGTAGTCACGGCGTGCCGCCTCGTCGTCGGCGATCAGCGCCCAGGCATCGACCGGGGTCTTGGCGACCTTGAGCGCGGCGCGCCAGCGCTCGAGCAGGCGGCCACGCACCATCGGATACCTGACCCGGTTGGCCGAATACAGGTACCAGCTGTAGGAGGCGCCACGGGCACAGCCACGGGGCTCGTGGTTGGGCATGTCCCAGCGGGTACGCGGGTAGTCGGTCTGCTGGGTTTCCCAGGTGACGATGCCGCCCTTGACGTAGATCTTCCAGGAGCAGGAACCGGTGCAGTTGACGCCGTGGGTGGAGCGCACGACCTTGTCGTGGGCCCAGCGGTTGCGATAGGCGTCTTCCCAGGTGCGGTCCTCGTTGGTGGCCACGCCGTGGTTGCCGGAATAGTTTTCCCGGGGCAGCTTGAAGTGCGTCAGACGGTCAAGAAAGTGACTCATGAGGGTTCTCCGTGGTGAGTACTGATCAGCAAGGATTGGCGGCACCGCGACGGGCGTACATCCACCAGTTCAGTGCGACGTTGAAAGCGAAGAAGGCAGCCAGGCCGTAGAACACCGGGGTGGCGGACTTGTAGGCGCCAAAGGAAGCGGCAAACAGCATGCCGAACAGAAAGGGGCCATAGGCAGCGATGGCACCGGTGAAACCGATCACGCCACCAGCCTGGCGCGGCTCGAACAGCATCGGCATCTGCTTGAAGGTCGAGGCGTTGCCGATGCCGGCAAAGAAGAACATGACCAACATGCCGGCGACGAACATCGGGAAGCTGTCCAGGCCAGTCGGGCTGGTCAGGGTAGTGACCCAGAGGGTGGAGGCCAGCATGCCCAGGCCTGCCCACTGGGTCACGCGGGCGCCGCCGAGCTTGTCGGACAAGGGACCTGCGATCACGCGGGCGATCGAGCCCACCAGCGGACCGTAGAAGGCCCAGGCCAGCGGATCGGGCGCGCCTTCGAAGCCGCCGTAGATCTGCTTGATCAGCAGCGGGAAGGTGGCGGCCAGGCCGGAGAAGGCACCGAAGGTCATGATGTAGAGCGAGGTCATGCTCCAGGTATGACGGCTGCGGAAGATGTCGAACTGCTGGGCAAAGTTGGCCTTGACCGGTACCGACTTGAGCATCAGCCAGGCACTGATGCCAAAGACGAAGGTGAAGGGAATCATCACCGCGGCGGCGTTCTGCAGGTAGACCTGGCTCTGCACGCCGCCCTTGGTCAGGGTCTGGGTGTCCCCCATGAAGGCGGCGCCACCGAGCAGCGCGAAGCCGATGATCCAGGGTGTGACGAACTGGACGATCGAGACGCCGAGGTTGCCGATGCCGGCCTGGATCGCCAGCGCCGTGCCCTGCAGCCGCTTGGGGAAGAACAGGCTGGTCGAGGGCATGAAGGACGAGAAGTTGCCGCCGCCCAGGCCAGCCAGGAAGGCCAGCACCATCAGCACCCAGTAGGGGGTGCTGAGGTCCTGCACCGCGTAGAACCAGCCGAACAGCGGGATCAGCAGCGACAGCGTGGACAGGCTGACCACGCGGCGGGTGCCGAACATGGGGGTAAGGAACATGTGCACCAGGCGCAGCGTGCCACCGGCCAGGCCGGGCATAGCGGCGAGCCAGAACAGCTCGCTGGGGGTGAACTTGAAGCCGATCTGCGGCAGCCGCACCACCAGGGCCGAGACCAGGAACCAGACGATGAAGGCCATCGTCAGGTTCAGGGTGGTGATGGTCAGCGTGCGCCAGGCCAGGCTGGAACCACCGGCCTGCCAGAAGCTGCTGTTTTCAGGCTCCCAGCGCGACAGCCAGGTGCCGTCGCTGGTGGCCGAGGGATTGAGCTTGCTCATATCTTCTCTCTTTGGTGGAAATTGCTGGGAGGCTTCAGCCGCGCTTGGCAGCCAGCTGCGACGAACCCGAGGCCTTGCTGCCCATGACATCGGTACGGCGTACCTCGGTCATGTACATCCAGATCAGCGAGACCCAGACCACGCCGTACATCAGCATGAAGGCACTGGAGCGGATGCCAGTCAGGTCCATCAGGAAGCCGAACATGATCGGCAGGATGAAGCCGCCCAGGCCGCCGGCCAGGCCGACGATGCCGCTGATG
>CAZJQH010000329.1:0-2382 GCA_964547895.1 uncultured Chitinophaga sp.
GCCCCGGAAGTCCACCGCACCGCTGTCGGGATCGACGCGCAGTCCGCAGAAGGCCGGCCTGGCCTGCAGCGCCAGCTCTTGTCCCCGCGCGGTGGTGTCGGTGGGCTGCAGGCGGCGCACCAGTGCCCGGATCCTGGCCTCGAGCTCGTCGAGGTCGAACGGCTTGGGCAGGTAGTCGTCCGCACCCTGGTTGAGTCCCAGGATCTTGTCGCCCACCGTCCCGCGCGCGGTCAGGATGATGACGGGCGTGCGCAGGCCGGCCGCGCGGGCCTGGCCCAGCACCTGCAGGCCGTCGAGCCCGGGCAGGCTCAGGTCCAGCAGCACCAGGTCGGGCGCCTGCGCCCTCCAGGCCGGCAGGGCCTCCAAGCCGTCCGCGCAGACGGCGACCGTCATGCCCCTGCGTTCCAGGCTGCGCCTGAGACTGGTCTGCAGCTGGGGGTTGTCCTCTATCAACAGCAACTTCATGCCCGCAGCTTAACGAATCGCGGCCAGCCCGCCGGATCCGGCTGGATCAGGGTTTGTCCCTAGGTCCAGGACAGCCGATTGACAGCTTCAAGCTCGAACATGACAGCCATCACGAACCACAGGAGATCACCATGCGTCGCGACCAATTCCTGAAATCCATGGCGGCATTGATGGCTGCCGGCAGCCTGCCCGAACTCGCCCTGGCAGCCGAGAACTTCAAGATCATGCTGCCGGCCAACCCGGGCGGCGGCTGGGACACGACCGGTCGCGCGCTGGGCAAGGCCTTGCAGGATGCCGGCGTGGCCGGCTCGGTCAGCTACGAGAACAAGGGCGGTGCCGCCGGCGCGATCGGCCTGGCGCAGTTCTATAACTCGAGCAAGGGCGACCCGAACGCGCTGATGGTGATGGGCGCCGTCATGCTGGGCGGCATCATCACTGGCAAGCCGCCGGTCTCGGTCACCCAGCTGACCCCGATCGCGCGCCTGACCAGCGAATACAACGTCTTCGTGCTGCCGGCCAATTCGCCGTTCAAGACGCTCAAGGACGTCATTGAGCAGATGAAGAAGGACCCCGGCAGCGTCAAGTTTGGCGGCGGCTCGCGTGGTTCCACCGAGCATGTCGCCGCGGCCATGCTGGCGCGCGCGATCGGCGTCGATGCCTCCAAGCTCAACTACGTGCCGTTCCGGGGCGGTGGCGAGGCGGTCGCGGCTATCCTGGGCGGCAACGTCACCGTCGGCGGCAGCGGCTACAGCGAATTCCAGTCCTATATCGAGGCCGGCAAGATGCGTCCGATCGCGGTCACCTCGCCGCAGCGCCTCAAGGGTCTCGACATCCCGACCATGAAGGAGCAGGGCGTCGATGTCGAGCTCGGTAACTGGCGCGGCGTCTACGCCCCTGCCGGCATCACGCCGGCACAGCGCCAGGCTCTGACCGACAAGGTGGTCAAGGCGACCCAGAGCAAGGCCTGGCAGGAAGCACTGGCCAAGAACAGCTGGACCCCGGCCCTGCTGACTGGCAAGGCTTTCGAGGACTTCGTCGACCGCGATTTCGCCAGCCTGCGTGCCATCATGGTCAAGTCCGGCATGGTCTGAGCGGAGCCGCGCGATGGAAAATTCTTCCAGCTCCAGGCCCTTGCAGGCCCTGGTCGGCCTGGGTACGCTGGCGGTCGCCGGCGTGCTGGCCTGGGGTGCGGCGCAGATCCCGTCGGAGGCCGGCTACTCGGGAGTCGGTCCGGCCTTCCTGCCCTGGGCCGTGGCTGCCGTGCTGGCGCTGTGCGGCGTCCTGCTGCTGCTGCAGGTGCTGCGCGGCGGTTTCCGTGACATCGAGCCGCCTTCGGGCGCCGATTCGGGCGACTGGGGCTCCTTCGCCTGGCTGGCCGTCGGCCTGCTGCTCAACGCCGCGCTGATCGAGCGCATCGGCTTCATCGCGAGCTGCGCCCTGTGCTATGCCTTTGCCGTGCGCGGCCTGCGCCGGGCCGAGGGCAAGCCCACCTCGCTCCAGTCCATGGGGCTGGATCTGCTGACCGGCGTGGTGATCGCGGCACCGGTCTACTGGCTCTTCACCCAGTTGCTGGCTGTCAACCTGCCGGGCCTGACTTCTAGCGGCTGGCTCTGAACCGCCCGGCGCCGAGCCAGGCATCAACGTCCGCGGCCCGCGTGCCGCGGACCGGAGAAATGACATGATGGAAATGGATATCTGGGCCCAGCTGCTCGGAGGCTTCGCCACGGCCGCGACGCCCGTCAACCTGCTGTGGGCCTTCGTCGGCTGCGCGCTCGGCACCGCGATCGGCGTGCTGCCCGGACTGGGGCCGGCGGTCACGGTGGCGATGCTGCTGCCGATCACCGCGCAGGTGGAGCCCACCGCGAGCATGATCTTCTTCGCCGGCATCTACTACGGCGCGATGTACGGCGGCTCGAC
>CAZJQH010000330.1:0-2362 GCA_964547895.1 uncultured Chitinophaga sp.
CAGCCGGCCGAGCAGGTGTTCGCGCTGGTCCAGGCCGCGCGCGAGATCGGCTTCGAGTCGGTCAACGTCGACCTGATCTACGGCCTGCCGCTGCAGACGCCGGAATCCTTTCGCCATACCCTCGAACTGGTCAAGCAGCTGCGCCCCGAGCGCATCGCGCTCTACGCCTACGCGCATCTGCCGACACGCTTCAAGCCGCAGCGTCGCATCCTGAGCGCCGAGCTGCCGAGTCCGGCCGAAAAGCTGTCGATGCTGTCGAACTCGCTCGCCATCCTGGGCGATGCCGGCTACGACTATGTCGGCATGGACCACTTTGCGCTGCCGACCGATGCGCTGGCCGTCGCCAAGCGCCAGGGCCGCTTGCACCGCAACTTCCAGGGCTACAGCACCCAGCCCGATTGCGACCTCATCGCGCTCGGCGTGTCCGCGATCGGGCGCATCGGTGCGACCTACAGCCAGAACGCCAAGACGCTGGACGAGTACTACGATGCGCTCGACCAGGGCCGGCTGCCGATCGTGCGCGGACTGGCGCTCACGCGCGACGACATCCTGCGCCGCTCGGTCATCATGGCCGTCATGTGCCAGGGCGAGCTGGACTTCGAGGCCATGGGCAATGCCCACCTGATCGACTTCACCAGTCATTTCGCGCGCGAGCTCGAGCGCCTGCGCGATTTCGAGACCATGGGCCTGGTCAGGATCAGCCCGACCAGCCTCGAGGTGACGGAGCAGGGCTGGTACTTCGTGCGCGCGATCGCGATGACCTTCGACAAGTACCTGCAGAGCGACCAGGACCGGGCCCGCTTCTCCAAGATCATCTGAAGGCCCAGGGGGTAGCAGGCGGCTGCTACAGTTCGGCCATGCTTTCGTCGATGATGATGTCGGCCCTGCTGATGGGGCTCGTGGGTGGGCCGCATTGCGTGGCCATGTGTGGCGCTGCCTGTGCGGGCATCTCGCGTGCGGCCGGGCCGGGCCGCCAGGGCAGTGCTGCGCTCTGGCGCTTCCAGTTCAGCCGTCTGCTCGGCTACAGCCTGCTCGGGGCGCTGGCCGGCGGCACCATCGAGGGCATGGCCTGGATGGGGCAGTACACCAGCGTGCTGCGTCCGGTCTGGATCATGCTGCATGTGGCGGCGCTGCTGCTCGGCCTGCTGCTGCTGTGGCAAGGGCGTCAGCCGGGCTTGGTCGATGGCTGGGGACAGGCAGTCTGGCGCCGCATCCGGCCGGCGCTGGCGCGGCTCGGGCCCAGGGCACCGGTCGTGCTCGGCATGGGCTGGGCCCTGATGCCCTGCGGCCTGCTTTATTCAGCCTTGCTGGTGGCCTCGCTGTCGGCCAGCGCGCTCAATGGCGCGCTGCTGATGGCGGCGTTTGCGATCGGCACCATGGTCTCGCTGCTGCTGGGCCCCTGGCTGCTGCTGCGCCTCAACAGTTCGGGCTCCGGTGCCTGGGGCATCCGGCTCGCCGGCCTGGCGTTGGCAGGCACCTCGGGCTGGGCGCTCTGGATGGGGATCACGCAGCCGACCGGGCTCTGGTGCGCCTGATGCCGCGCCCGCATCAGTCCGGACGGCCGTGGCCAGCGGCGCCGGGCTTCAGCGCACCTCGTCGATCACGGTCCTGAACTCGTCGATGTCCTCGAAGCTGCGGTAGACGCTGGCAAAGCGCACATAGGCCACCTTGTCGAGCTTCTTGAGTTCGCGCATCACGAGCTCGCCGAGCTGGTGGGTGGGAACCTCGCGCGCGCCGAGGTTGAGCAGCTTTTCCTCGATCCGCTCGGTGGCGGCATCGACCTGCTCGGTGCTGACCGGGCGCTTGCGCAACGCCAGCGCGAGGCTGGCGCGCAGCTTGGCCGGGTCGTATTCGATCCGGCGACCGTCCTTCTTGACCACGATGGGAAAGCTGACCTCAGGGCGCTCGTAGGTGGTGAAGCGCTTGTCGCATGAACTGCAACGACGGCGGCGGCGCACGAAACTGCCGTCCTCGGACAGGCGGGTCTCGATCACCTGGGTCTCGGCATTGCCGCAGAATGGACATTTCATCGGGACGGAAACAAAAAAGCCCCGGCGCGTGGCCGGGGCGTCTAGGCTAGCTTAGCGGTAGACAGGGAAGCGGCTGGTCAGCTCCGCGACCTTGGCGCGCACGGCGGCGAGGTTGGCCTCGTCACGCGGGTTGTCGAGCACGTCGGCGATCAGGTTGGCGGTCAGGCGGGCTTCCTCTTCCTTGAAGCCGCGCGTGGTCAGCGCCGGGGTGCCGATGCGCACGCCGCTGGTCACGAAGGGCTTCTCGGGGTCGTTCGGGATCGCGTTCTTGTTGATCGTCATGTGGGCGGCGCCCAGCACGGCCTCGGCTTCCTTGCCGGTGATGCCCTTGG
>CAZJQH010000331.1:0-2349 GCA_964547895.1 uncultured Chitinophaga sp.
ATCCGCCCCATGCTCCCGGCCGACATTCCATCGGTCGTCCGCATCCAGTTGCAGTGCTACCTGCCCGACAACATCGAGTCCGAGGCCGTGATACGCGCACGGCTGGCGAGTACGCCCGACACGGCCAGGGTCGCCGAAGTCAGGGGCGAGGTCTGCGCCTATCTGGTCGGCTACCGCAGCCGGCTCGGCCAGGTCGGCGCGCTGGGCGACGGCTTCGAGCCGACCACCGAGCCCGACTGCCTCTATCTGCATGACCTTGCGGTCGGCCCGCAAGGGCGCGGGCTGGGACTGGGACCGCTGCTGGTGACCCATGCGCTGGCGCAGGCCAGGCGCGAGGGACTGGCCTGGGCAGCGCTGGTATCGGTACAGGGTTCGCAGGATTTCTGGCACCAGCAGGGATTCATGGCCATGCGGCTCGATGATCGTGACCAGTTGCAGGCGCTGGCCAGCTATGCGGGCGGGCCTGCCTGCTACATGACCCAGGCACTGCTGGAGACCGCAGACTCGTGCCAGACAGGCGAACTCGCTTACAGTAGCTGATCATGACATCCGCAGCACACTCACAGCCATCCGGAACCACCAGCGGCCGCACGCTGACCACCCTGGCCGGCAACCGCCAGCGCCTCGACGGCGGCGCCATGTTCGGCAATGCGCCCAAGGCGCTCTGGCAGCGCTGGATGGCACCCGACGAGCACAACCGCATCCTGCTCGGTTGCCGCGCGCTGCTGGTGCGCGAGGCCGGCCGCAACATCCTGGTCGAGACCGGCATCGGCGCCTTCTTCGATCCCGCGATGAAGGAGCGCTACGGCGTCGAGGAAGACGGCCATGCCCTGCTCGACCGTCTGGCCGAGCAAGGCCTGTCGGACGCCGACATCGATGTCGTGGTGCTGACCCACCTGCATTTCGACCATGCCGGCGGCCTGCTGGCGCCTTGGGCCGAGGGACAGCCGCCGCGGCTGCTGTTCCCGAAGGCGCGCTTCGTCACCGGACAGCGCCAGTGGCAGCGCGCCAGGTCGCCACATGCGCGCGACCGCGCCTCCTACATCCCCGAACTGCTCGACCTGCTCGAGGCCAGCGGCCGGCTCGAACTGCTGGCAGACGGCGCGAGGTCTGACACGCTGGGGCCGGACTGGCGCTTCCATGTCAGCGACGGCCACACGCCGGGGCAGCTGCTGCCCGAGGTGGCGATGCCGTCGGGGCCGGTCGTGTTCGCGGGCGACCTGGTCCCGGGCGCGCCCTGGGTCCATCTGCCGATCACGATGGGCTACGACCGCTTCCCCGAGGGACTGATCGAGGAGAAGACCGCGCTGCTGGAAGACCTGCTGGCACGCAATGGCCGCATCGTCTTCACCCACGACCCGGAGGTCGCGCTGGGCCGCATCAGCCGCGACGCCAAGGGCCGCTTCGGCCTCAGCGAGAGCTCGGGCGAAGTCAGCGGCCTCGCCAGCTGATCCGGGACGGCTCAGCGGCTCATCAGTTCAGCGCGCTGGCGCCAAGAGCTTCTCGACCGCACGCGGGTAGATGATGTGCTCCTGCGTCAGCACGCGCGCGGCCAGGGTGTCGGCCGTGTCGTCCGGGAACACCGGCACCACCGCCTGATCCAGGAACTCGCCGTGGTCGAGCTCGGCGGTCACGCGGTGCACCGTCACGCCGGCGAACTTGCAGCCGTAGTCGATCGCGCGCTGGTGCGTGTGCAGGCCCGGGAAGGCAGGCAACAGCGAAGGGTGGATGTTGACCATGCGTCCAGCATAGCGGTCGACGAAGCCGGCGGTCAGGATGCGCATGAAGCCGGCCAGCACGACCAGCGTCGGGGAATAACCGTCGATCACGCGCGCGAGCTCGGCGTCGAATGCCTCGCGGCTGGAGTAGGCCTTGTGGTCGACGACAGCCGTCGCGATGCCATGCTCGCGCGCGAAGACCAGTCCCTTGGCGTCGGCCTTGTTGCTGATGACGGCGGCGATGCGGGCGCCGTATTTCTGCTGCCAGCCACCCCGCTCGGCGGCCTTGACGATGGCGGCCATGTTGGAGCCGCCGCCCGAGATCAGGATGACGATGTTCTGTGGTGCAATCTGGGTCATGCGGCGAGTTTAAGCCCGCCCCCACAGACCAGGAGCCAACGATGCTGAACTTCGAGGAACATCCCCTGAGCGCCGCCGAGGCGCGCGTGCTCGCGACGCTGATGGAGAAGGCGCGCACCGTGCCCGACAGCTATCCGCTGACGCTCAACAGCCTGCAGAGCGGCTGCAACCAGAAGTCCAGCCGCGAGCCGGTCATGAGCCTGAGCGAGGACGAGATCGCCCAGGCGCTCGACGGCCTGCGCGAGCGCAGCCTGGTGTTCGAGAGCAGCGG
>CAZJQH010000332.1:0-2329 GCA_964547895.1 uncultured Chitinophaga sp.
GCCAAGGCGGCACTCTCCGCCTTCGACCACCTGATCCGCACCCCGGCAGCCGCCTGATGCCGCCTGGCCGCCCGTCCCAGGCCGGGCGGCTGCTCAGGGCCTGATCAGAGCCTCTTGACCAGCACCATCGAGCGCCGGTCCCAGTTGTACTTCTTCTTGCGCGCCTCGGGCAGCCAGTCGGGGTCGACCTGCTGGAAGCCGCGCTTGATGAACCAGTGCATGGTGCGGGTGGTCAGAACGAAGATGCTCTTGAGTCCCATGATGCGGGCGCGCTGCTCGATGCGCTTGAGCAGCTTCTCGCCGTCGCCCTGGCCCTGGGCCTGGGGCGAGACGGTGACGGCGGCCATCTCGCCGGTGCCGGCCTCGGGGTAGGGGTAGAGCGCGGCGCAGGCGAAGATCACGCCGTCGTGCTCGACGATGGTGTAGTGGCCGATGTCGCGCTCGATCTCGGTCCGGTCGCGCTTGACCAGGGTGCCGTCCTTCTCGAACGGCTCGATCAGCTGCAGGATGCCGCCGACGTCGTCGGCCGTGGCCTCGCGCAGCTCCTCCAGCCGCTCGTCGACCACCATGGTGCCGATGCCGTCGTGCACGTAGACCTCCAGCAGCAGCGAGCCGTCGACCGCGAACGGCACGATATGGCTGCGCTCGACCCCGGCCTTGCAGGCAGTGACGCAATGCTGCAGGTAGAAGGCGGTGTCGGTCGGTTGCAGTGCGCGCGGCGCCTCGGCCAGGATCTGCACCGCCTGCGCCAGCGGCAGTTCGGTGTCGACCGGATTGTCCTCGTCGGCAGGCTCGAATGGACGGATGCGGATGCCAGGCACCTCGGACAGGAAGATCAGCTTGTCGGCCTTCAGCGCAATCGCCACGCTGGTCGCCACTTCCTCCATCGTCAGGTTGAAGGCCTCGCCGGTGGGCGAGAAGCCGAACGGCGACAGCAGCACCAGCGCGCCCATGTCCAGCGTGCGCGCGATGCCTTGCACGTCAACCTTGCGCACCAGGCCCGAGTGCTGGTAGTCGACGCCGTCGATGATGCCGACCGGCCGCGCCGTGATGAAGTTGCCCGAGATCACCCGCACCGTGGCGCCGGCCATCGGCGTGTTGGGCAGGCCCTGGCTGAAGGCGGCCTCGATCTCGTAGCGCAGCTGTCCGGCGGCTTCCTGCGCGCAATCGAGCGCCACGCTGTCGGTAATGCGGATGCCGTGGTGGTACTTCGGGCTCTGGCCCTTGGTGGCCAGCTGCTCGTTGACCTGGGGCCTGAAGCCGTGCACCAGCACGATGCGCACGCCCATGCTCTGGATCAGCGCCAGGTCCTGCACCAGGTTGGGCAGCTTGCCGGCGGCGATCGCCTCGCCCGGCACGCCGACGACAAAGGTCTGGTTGCGGAACTTGTGGATATAGGGTGCCACCGAGCGGAACCAGGGCACGAAGGTGAAGTTGAAGACGGTGGACATGCAGTGAATATGGAGCGAGCGGGCGCGGTTGCCAACCCTTTAGGATAATCGAGGGTTTCGCGTTCCACGGAAGTTTGCCACTTGCAATCCGCTCCCTTCACCATCGAGTTCCCCGAATCGCTGCCGGTGTCGGCGCGCCGCCACGAGATCGAGGCCGCCATCGCGAGTCATCAGGTCGTCATCGTCTGCGGCGAGACCGGCTCCGGCAAGACTACCCAGCTGCCCAAGATCGCGCTGTCGATGGGGCGCGGCAAGTGCAACGCCAGGGCGGGCGAGAAGGGCCGGCTGATCGGCCACACCCAGCCGCGCCGGATTGCCGCCAGCTCGGTCGCGACCCGGATCGCCGAGGAACTCAGGACCCCGCTGGGCGAGGTGGTCGGCTACAAGGTGCGCTTCCACGATCGCCTGAGCCGCAACGCCTCGGTCAAGCTGATGACCGACGGCATCCTGCTGGCCGAGACCCAGACCGACCCGCTGCTGCAGGCCTACGACACGCTGATCATCGACGAGGCGCACGAGCGCAGCCTCAACATCGACTTCCTGCTCGGCTACATCAAGCAGATCCTGCCGCGGCGGCCCGACCTCAAGGTGATCGTGACCTCGGCGACGATCGACGCCGAGCGTTTCGCACGCCATTTCGAGTCGGCACGCGGGCCGGCGCCGGTGATCATGGTCTCGGGCCGGACCTTTCCAGTCGAGCAGCGCTACCGCCCGTTCGAGGAAAGCCGCGATTACGACCTCAACGACGCGATCGCCGACGCGGTCGACGAGCTCTGGCGCGGCGGCGCGCATGGAGGCGACATCCTGGTCTTCCTGCCCGGCGAGCGCGAGATCCGCGAGGCGGCCGACCACCTGCGCAAGCACCTGAGCCACCAGCC
>CAZJQH010000333.1:0-2323 GCA_964547895.1 uncultured Chitinophaga sp.
AGCGACTGGTAGCCGTTGGGCTTGGGCTTGGCGATGTAGTCGTCGAACTCCTCGGACACCGGGCTGAAGTGCGAGTTGACCCAGGCCAGCACCGCATAGCAGTCATCGACGCTGGGCACGACCACGCGCAGCGCGCGGATGTCGAACACCTGCGCGAAGTCGAGCGCCTTGCCGCGCATCTTCTTGATGATGCTGTAGATATGCTTGGGCCGACCCTGCACCGAGGCCCTGACGCCCTGGGCCTGCAGCGCGGCCTCGAGCTCGCGCCTGACCTGCTCGACATGGCTTTCGCGCTCGATGCGCTTCTCGTCGAGCAGGCGTGCGATCTGCTTGTAGGTATCGGGCTCGAGGAAGCGGAAGGACAGGTCCTCCATTTCCCACTTGATCTGCCAGATGCCAAGCCGGTTCGCCAGCGGCGCGAAGATGTGCAAGGCCTCGGACGCCAGCGCTGGATCGGGCTGCTTCTTGGTGGCAGCGTGGTAGCGCAGCGTCTGCAGCCGGGAGGCCAGCCGCAGCATGACCACGCGCAGGTCGCGCGAGAAGGCCAGCAGCATCTTGCGCACGTTCTCGGTCTGGCTGGCGTCGAGTTCGGACGGCTGCGCCTTGGCGGCGTTGCTGGCAAAGCCGCTCTGCAGCTGGGCGACTTCGCGCTCGATCCTGGCCTGCGCCACCTTGCGACGCGCCTGGCGCTGCAGCAGCAGCAGCTTGTGGGTCTCGACCGCGACATGGGCGAAGCTGTCGCCGAAGGCCTTGGCGATCAGATCATGGGGCCGCTGCAGATACTCGCAGGCATAGACCAGGTAGGCGGCGGCCTGCATCTCGACCGATCCGCCCATCATGGCCAGGATGCCGACCATGGCGTCGGCGTGCGCGAGCGTGTTCTCGCCGGTATCGAGGGAGCTGGCCGCCAGCAGCGGCTCGGCAAAGGCACGCGCGCGCACCAGCGCCTGGCTGTCGGCCGGGATGCTGCCGGCCAGCGCGGTCGCGAGCGCGCTGCTGCTGGAAGGGGAATCGTTGGGAGTCATGGGCAAAGCAGGAAATCCTGGACGACGGCGATCTGGTCGGGCTGGACCAGGCTGGGCGCATGGCCGACGCCGGCGAACTCGACACAGCGCGCCCTGGGGCCGCGCCCGGCCATCGCCTGCGCGGTCTCGCGCGTGAGCAGGTCGGACTCGGCGCCACGCAGCAGCAGGCAGGGCGTCTCGATGCGGTCGTACAAGGTCCACAGCGGCGACTCGGCCGGCAGCGCGCCGCTGGCATGAGCGGCCTCGGCGGCAGCCAGCATCTGGCCGAAGGCGTCCGCGATGGCGGGATCGTAGTGCAAGGTCCAGCCCCCGAGCGAGCGGCGCAGCATCGGGCGCGACAGTGCCAGCCACTGCTCGGGGCTGTGCGGACCGAAGGCGGCGCAGATCTTCTCGAGCGCATGCACGGCCGCGATCTCCGAGGGAAAGACTGGCTGCTTGCCGAAATAGGTAGAGATGCGCCGCAGCGAGGCGAGCTCGATGTCGGGCCCGACGTCGTTGAGCACCAGGCGGCGCAGGCCGCACTGCGGCTGCGCCGCCAGCGCCATGCCGATCAAGCCGCCCATGCTGGTGCCGACCCAGTCCAGCTTGAGGCCGGACTCCGGACGACCCGTGGCGCTGCGGTAGCCCTCGCGCAAGTGGCCCAGCAGCTGGGCCAGGTCGGCCGCGTAGGTCGGCACCTGGTAGTCGGCCGGATCGGCCAGCCAGTCGCTGTGGCCGCGGCCGGCGACATCGACGCAGACCACGCGCGCGTGCGGCGCCAGCGCCTTCGCGAGATGGTCGAAGTCGCGCGCCTGCCGGCTCAGGCCATGGACGCAGACGACGATCTGGTCGGGCTGCTCGCGGCCGGTGGCATTCCAGTCCCACCAGGCGATGCGCCGGATGTCAGAGAACTTGCCCCTGGCACCAGGGACTTCCAGATAGTTGAGTTGTGGTTCCATTTCGCGCGACAAGCCTTGGTGGTCATCGTAGCGTCAATCCGGGCCGGATAATCGACGCGGGGGGCCAGGAAGAAGCGAAAAAATGCCGGCAACCCGCCTACAACCCATATTCACGGAGAGAAACATGCTGAAGAACAAGACCGCCCTCGTCACCGGATCGACCAGCGGCATCGGACTGGGCATCGCCAAGGCGCTGGCGCGCCAGGGCGCCAACGTCATGCTCAACGGCTTCGGCAATGTCGAGGATGCCAAGGCCGAGGTCGCCGCCCTCGGCACCCGCGTCAGCTACCACGGCGCCGACATGAGCAAGCCGGCCGAGATCGAGGCCATGATGCAGGCCGCCGCCGCCGAGTTCGGCCG
>CAZJQH010000334.1:0-2320 GCA_964547895.1 uncultured Chitinophaga sp.
AACTCAACGCCAAGGGCATCAAGATCGGCGGCAAGGCGGTCAAGTTCGAGCTGGTCGCAGAGGACGACGCAGCCGACCCCAAGCAGGCCACCGCGGCGGCGCAGAAGCTGGTCGACTCCAAGGTCAACGGCGTCGTGGGCCACCTGAACTCCGGTACCACCATCCCGGCCTCCAAGCTCTACAGCGACGCCGGCATCCCGCAGATCTCGCCGTCCTCGACCAACCCCAAGTTCACCCGCCAGGGCTACAAGACCGCGTTCCGCGTCGTGGCTGACGACGTGCACCTGGGCGGCACGCTGGGCCGCTACGCGGTCAACCAGCTCAAGGGCAAGTCGGTTGCCGTGATCGACGACCGAACCGCCTACGGCCAGGGCGTGGCCGACGAGTTCGAGAAGGCCGTCAAGGCCGCTGGCGGCAAGATCGTCGGGCGCGAGTTCACCAACGACAAGGCCAGCGACTTCATGGCCATCCTGACCACGCTCAAGGGCAAGAAGCCTGACGTCGTCTTCTTCGGCGGCATGGATTCGGTCGGCGGCCCGATGCTCAAGCAGATGAAGTCGCTCGGCCTCAACGCCAAGTTCATGGGCGGCGACGGCATCTGCACCGCCGAGCTGCCCAAGCTCGCCGGCAACGCACTGGCCGACGACCAAGTGGTCTGTGCCGAGGCCGGCGGCGTCGAGGGCGCGCAGAAGAAGGCGGCAGACGAGTTCAGCGCCCGCTTCAAGAAGCGCTTCAACGACGACGTCAAGCTCTACGCCCCCTATGTCTACGATGCCGTCAACGTGATGGTCGACGCCATGGTGCGCTCGGGCTCCACCCAACCGGCCAAGTACCTGCCTGAACTGGCCAAGACGCAGAACTACCAGGGCGTGATGGGCCCGATCGGCTTCGACGAGAAAGGCGACATCAAGAACGGCGCGCTCACGCTCTACACCTACAAGGGCGGCAAGCGCGACGCCATCGCCGTGATCCGCTGACCCGCGGTTCCTGACAAGAAGGCCGGCACCTCGCAGGAGGTGCCGGCCTTTTGCTTGTGCCATTCGCTGGCTGGCTCAGTCGCGCGCGGCGAGCCGGATGAACAGTTTCAGGGCGCAAGCCCATTGCAGCAGCACCAGCATGGTGCCTATCCGGTGCCACAGCACGACGCTGTCACCGGCGGCACGAGCCGTCAGGATGCGCTGCGCGACGCCAAACTCCTGCAGCAGCGCGGCCAGCGCCGCCAGCAGCAGCCAGGGCAGCAGGGCTTGCAGCAGGTCCCGCTGCTGGCGTGCGCGCAGCCAGAGCATCAGCAGCAGGCTGATGAGCAGGCCGGTCCAGGACTGGAGCTGGAACAGCCTGGCCGCATAGGGACCGGCCAGTGCCGGACTGCCGAAATGCGCGAACGCCAGCGGCACCGCGACAAAGCTCAGCGCCGTCAGGCCGCCCCACCAGAGTGCGGCCAGCAGCAGCGGCAGGCGATCCGCCAGCGAACGCATGGCCCGATCAGCGATAGTGGACCGCGACGATCTCGTAGCGCTTGGTGCCACCGGGTGCCTGCACCTCGGCGACATCGCCCTCTTCCTTGCCGATCAGCGCGCGCGCGATCGGGCTCGAGATGTTGAGCAGGCCCTGCTTGATGTCGGCCTCGTCCTCGCCCACGATCTGGTAGGTGACAGCGTCGCCGCTGGACTCCTCCTCCAGCTCGACGGTGGCGCCGAACACGACGCGGCCGCCCGCATCGACCGAGGCCGGATCGATGACCTGCGCGGCCGACAGCTTGCCCTCGATCTCGGCGATGCGGCCTTCGATGAAGCCCTGGCGCTCCTTGGCGGCGTCGTAGTCGGCGTTCTCGCTCAGGTCGCCCTGCGCGCGCGCCTCGGCGATAGCGGTGATGACGGCAGGACGGTCGACGGTCTTGAGGCGATGCAGCTCTGCCTTGAGCTTGTCGGCGCCGCGCTTGGTGACGGGAAAGGTGGCCATGGTTGTTTTGCTCCGGACAAAGAGAAACCGCCGAGCGTTGCCGGTCGGCGGTATGTTCACTGAATTATGCCTCAATCCCGCGGGATCGAGGCAGGATCAGGCAGGGCTGGAGGCCTCAGGCCGCCAGCTGCGCGTGCAGTTCCTGCACCGAGTAGACCGGCAGGTGGTCGAGGTGCTTCATGCCCTCGACCGCGGCTTCGGCGCCGGCAATCGTCGTGAAGGTGGTCACGCGGTTGAGCAGCGCGGCGGTGCGGATGTAGCGCGAGTCGGCGATCGCGTTGCGGCGCTCCTCGACCGTGTTGATGACCATGGCGATCTCGCCGTTCTTGATCATGTCGACGATGTTGGGACGGCCTTCGGC
>CAZJQH010000335.1:0-2316 GCA_964547895.1 uncultured Chitinophaga sp.
CGACCAGTGGGGGGTCGAGCTCGGCAAGACCATGGCCAAGCGGATGGAGGACGCCGGCGCCTGAGCCCCGGTCCGGCCCTCTGGCCGGCTAGAGCCGTTCGTTCAGCCAGCGCTCCATCTCCGGGGCCGCCAGGGGCTGGGTGTAGAAGTAGCCTTGAGCATGGTCGCAACCCGCCGCGGCCAGCAGGTCGCGCTGCTGCTCGGTCTCAACGCCCTCGGCGATCACCTCCATGCCCAGCTCGTGCGCCATGCTGATGATGGCCTTGCACAGTGCCAGGCTGTTGCCGTCCTGGCCCAGTTCGCGCACGAAGGACTGGTCGATCTTGATGAAGTCGATCGCATAGTGCTGCAGTCCGGAGAGCGAGGAAAATCCGGTACCGAAATCATCGAGCGAAATGCTGACACCGACCTCGCGCAGCGCCTGCAGATGGCGGCCGACCTTGTCGTCTGGCTCCAGCAACTGGCCCTCGGTGATCTCGACCACGACGGCACCGCTGAGCAGGTCCAGCGAGCGCAGATGCTCGTGCCAGTCGGCGACCACATGGCTGCCGAGCCGGTTCGACTGCAAGGGCGACTTGTTGATCGTCACATGCAGATCCGGACTGATGCGCTGGCGCCAGTCGTGCAGCTGGCGCGCGGCGCTGCGCATCACCCATTCGCTGATCTCGGTCAGCAAGCCACTGGTTTCCGCGATCGCGATGAAGGCCCTGGGCCCCAGCACACCGCGCTGCGGATGACGCCAGCGCAACAAGGCCTCGACCTTGCCGGCCTGGCCGCTGGCCAGTTGCACGATGGGCTGGAAGACCAGGAAGAACTGATCCTGCATCAGCGCCTGGCGCAGGTCATGACCCAGCCGCACCCGCTCCAGCGCCTGTGCCTGCATGTCGGCAGTGAAGAAGCGGAAGCCGTTGCGCCCATGTCCCTTCGCGTCGTACAGGGCATTGTCAGCCTGCTGGAACAGGGTAGCGATCTCGGTGCTGTCGCTCGGATACAGCGCGATGCCGATGCTGGCCGAGACATAGGCCTGATCCTGGCCAAGCTGGAAAGGTCGCGCCAGCGTCGTGACGATCTTCTGAGCGATGTCGCCGACATGGGCGGAGGCCGCCAGTTCGGTCAGGATGACGCAGAACTCGTCACCGCCCAGCCTGGCCACCACATCAGACTCGCGCACCACCGACTTGATCCTTGCGGCTGCCTCGACCAGCAGCTCATCGCCCCTAGCGTGACCAAGGGTGTCGTTGACGTCCTTGAAATGATCAAGGTCCAGCATCAGCAAGGCCATGCCCAGGCCCTTGCGCTGCGCATGCTTGCAGGCCTGCTCCCAGCGATCGCTCAGCATGCGCCGGTTCGGCAAGCCGGTGAGGACATCGAAATTGGCCTGCTCCCAGATCAGCGCCTCGTTCTGCTTCTGCCGGCTGATGTCGTAGGAAATGCCAAAGGTACCCACTACCCTGCCCTGGGCGTCGCGCAGCGGAATCTTGGTGCGCACGATCCAGCACGAGCGCCGATCGGCCCAGACCTCCTGCTCCTGGCGGTCGGTGATGCCATGGCCAGAGCGCATGATCTCGCGTTCCTCCTCGGCCACGCGTTCGGCATAGTCCGGCGCGTAGAAGTCAGCATCGCTGCGTCCCAGGGCCTCGCGCGGATGCGCCAACCCGAGCCTGGCAGCCAAGGCGGAATTCACCGCCAGGTAGCGGGAATCGACATCCTTGAAGCCGATCGGATCGGGCAAGCCTTCCATCAAGGCGGACATCCAGTGCTGCTGTTGTCCTGCCGCAAGCCGGTCAAGCTGGGCCTGGCTGACATCGCGCCAATGCACGAGCAGGCCGAGCTTGCGTCCCTGCGAGACCCAGTCGCCATGGCGGCGCTCGAGCCAGCGACCGTCGCGCAAGACCAGCAGGCATTCACCCGACTGAGGGACAGGCAGTACCGGAAGGCTGGCGTTCGCACCGACATCAGCCTGCAACAACTCCGCCAGCCAGGCATCGCGCTCCTTGGCTGCGCGCGGCAAGGCTTCCGGACAGGCCAGGCCCAGCAAGCGTGCCAACGGCCCATTGCACCAGTGCGTGCGTCCGTCCATGTCCAGCAGCAGCAGCCCGTCCGGGCTGGACTCGAGCGCAGCCAACCAAGCACCTTCCGGCCCGGCGGCCACGCTGCCGGCCGGCGACGCTGCCAACCCAAACTCGCGATACGGATTTTCCACCGCAGTCTCCCTGGACACCAGTCATCCGGCGTCTGGGCAGGATAGCAGTTTGGAAACGGCTTGGCAGCAAAAAATTGTGGAGGCCAAGAGGCACCCAGGTCTGCCGTGGGCAA
>CAZJQH010000336.1:0-2314 GCA_964547895.1 uncultured Chitinophaga sp.
GGCGTGTCGGCCACGCTGTTGAGGTGGCTGACCGCGCCCCAGGCCCGGCCCAGGCGCTCGGTGGTGACGTCGAGCACGCGCGCCATGGCTTCCCATTCGGCCGGGTAGTCGGCGGCCACGACCTTTTCCAGCGCCTGCTCGGCGGCCTGCTGCAGCTGGGCGATGGCGGGCTCGACATGCTCGGGCCGGATCGCGTCGAACAGCGGCAGGTCGGCGAAGTCGAGCAGCGGGTTGGTGGCGGCCTGGTCGAGGGCGGTGGATTCGGGGGCGGCAGTGGCGTTCATGAGGCTTCAGATGGGGCGCATGGGCCGGAATGGCAAGTCGTGATCTGCAAAGATCGCGCTTGCTAGCTTAGCAGCACTGGAAGCTTGCTGCCGGCCGAAAAAAAGCCAGCCCTGCGGCTGGCTTGAGATGGAAGCGATGAGCTTGCGCCGGCAGCCTGGTCGGCCTGCAGGCGATGCCGCCCTCACTTGTGCGTGGTCTTCTTGACGCTCTTCTGGGTCGGCTTCTTGGCGCGCTTGATCAGGCCGCCAGCGGTCAGGCGCTCGTTGCCGAGCACGCGGACCTGCTTGACCTCGGGGCGCTGGCCGCCCTTCTTGCTGTACTTGAGGATCTTGACGTCGCGCGGGCCCGGCTTGCGGTCTTCGTCGACGGCCTTTTCCTTCTCGGGGATCGGGCGCCAGAGCACCAGCAGCTTGCCGATATGCTGGATGGCGGCGGCGTCGAGCTCCTCGGCGAGCTGTTCCAGATAGGCTTCGCGCTGGGCGCGGTCGTCGGAGAACACGCGCACCTTGATCAGGCCATGGGCCTTGAGCGCGGCGTCCACTTCCTTCTTGACGGCATCGGTCAGGCCGTCGCCGCCGATCAGCACGACGGGGTCGAGATGATGGGCGTCAGCGCGGAAAGGCTTGCGCTGGGCGGGAGTCAGAATGATTTGAGGCATGGCGCGATTATCCCGGATCGCCTGCCCGGCCGCCATCTATCTTGCGCTGCTGCCAGCAGCCTGGCCGGGCTCGTGTGACAATCGGGGCCGCATGAAAGTCAAGACGCAGAGCAAGAAGGTCAACAAGGCCTGGCTGAACCAGCATGTCAACGATCCCTGGGTCAAGCTGGCCCAGAAAGAGGGCTACCGCGCGCGCGCCGCGTACAAGCTCAAGGAGATCGACGAGACCTTCCACCTGATCAAGCCCGGCCACTGCGTGGTCGACCTCGGTTGCGCGCCTGGCGCCTGGAGCCAGTACCTGCGTCGTCGCCTCTCGCCCACGGGCGCGGCAGTTGGCGAGCTCAACGGCATGATCGTCGGCCTCGACCTGCTGCCGATGGAGCCGATCGAGGGCGTGCAGTACATCCAGGGCGACTTCCGCGAGGAGGCGGTGCTGGCCCAGCTCGAGGACAAGCTGCTACTGCCCGACGGCAGCCATCGGCCGGTCGACGTCGTGGTGTCCGACATGGCGCCCAACCTCTCGGGCGTGGATTCGGTCGACGCCGCGCGCATCGCCCACCTGATCGAGCTGGCGGTCGATTTCGCCAAGGCCCACCTCAAGCCCAACGGCGCGCTGGTGGTCAAGCTGTTCCACGGCGGCGCCTACCAGGACATGGTCAAGCTGTTCAAGGACAGCTTCAAGCTGGTCAAGCCGATCAAGCCCAAGTCCTCGCGCGACAAGTCGTCGGAAACCTTTCTGGTCGGCGTGGGTCTCAAGTAAGAAGAGATCGATTTTTCCTATCCCTTTCATCGGCAGGCTTATGTCGGGTCGATGTCAGGGTGGCGCTTGAAAGACCTAGAATGGCGCCAATCTGTTACTACATCTCGTTTTCGTTCGGGAGTCCGTTTTGAACAACCCCTGGTTCTCCAAAGTTGGCGTCTGGCTCATCGTGGCCATGGTGCTGTTCACCGTCTTCAAGCAGTTCGACGGCAGGACGGCTGCAGGTGCCGGCTACATGGGCTATTCCGAGTTCCTCGACGAGGTCCAGGCCCAGCGCATCAAGAAGGCCACGATCCAGGAAGGCCCCGGCGGCAGTACCGAGATCGTCGCCGAGACGGTCGATGGCAAGCGCGTGCGCACCACCGCCACCTATCTCGACCGCGGCCTGGTCGGCGACCTGCGCGCCAACAACATCGACTTCGACGTCAAGCCGCGCGAGGAAGGCTCGCTGCTGATGACCCTGCTCGTCAGTTGGGGCCCGATGCTGCTGCTGATCGGCGTCTGGGTCTACTTCATGCGCCAGATGCAGGGCGGCGGCAAGGGCGGCGCCTTCAGCTTCGGCAAGAGCAAGGCGCGCATGCTCGACGAGAACACCAACACCGTGACCTTCG
>CAZJQH010000337.1:0-2312 GCA_964547895.1 uncultured Chitinophaga sp.
GCCGCGCTCGGCGCACAGCAGCACCAGCAGGCCCTGGCCGATCTCGCCGACCACCTCGCCTTCGACCACTACCCGCGCCTCGCTGACGCGTTGCAATACCGCCTTCATGCCCTTGCTCCAGATTGATTGACCGTTTCCACCAGGCGGATTGTCGCGCAGCGCGGCCTGGCAACCGCCGCTGGCAAGACGATGCGGCCAGGGCGGCAACCCTTGACCCAGGACAAGCCTGGTGCGACTGGCGCTTGAGCAGGCCGCGAGCATCGGCGACATTAACGGCATGCCCAATCAGCAGGAACATTCCACCGCCAAGACCGGCAGCAGCGATGCGCTGCAATGGGCCCAGGCCCTGATCGAGGGCCGGCGCACTACATTGCCCAAGCGCCTGCAGTCGCCCGGCCCGGACGCGGCGCAGCAGGCCGCCATCCTGGCTGCTGCTGCAGCGGCGCCCGACCATGGCCAGCTGCTGCCCTGGCGCTTCATCGAGGTACCGCAGGACAGGCGCTCCGAGCTGGCCCAGGCCTTCGCGGCAGCGCTGCTCGAGCGCGACCCGGGCGCCAGCGCAGATGAGCTGGAGCAGGCGCGCGAGAAGGCCTATCGCGCCCCCTGGCTGCTGCTGGCGGTCTGCCGCGTGCGCGGGGGCGACCCGGACATTCCCGGCCAGGAGCGCCTGCTGTCAGCTGGCTGCGCGGTCCAGAACATGCTGCTGCTGGCCAGCGCCGCCGGTTACGGCTCAGGCCTGACCAGCGGCAAGGCGCTGGCCGCGCAGGCACTGCGCCAGCTGTTCGGACTGCACGAGGACGAGGATGCGTTGTGCTTCATCAACATCGGCACGATCTCCGAAGCCAGGCGTGGCAAGCCCAGGCCCGACAGCGCGGCCTACTTCAGCCGGCTCGGCGACTGAGCCCGGGCAGCCGGCTGGCGCACCGGAATGCGCAGCACCACCCAGGCCCCCAGGGCGCCCGCCAGCAGCAAGGCCGCCTGCAGCAGCGGCCGGCCGGCAAAGAACCAGACCGAGATGCCGACCATCAGCGTCATCGACCCGAGCGCGATCCGGCGCACGCGGCGCGGCAGGCTGCGATGCCGCTCCCAGTCGCGCAAGGGCGGGCCCAGCCAGCGGTGCTGCAGCAGCCAGCGGTGCAGGCGCGGCGAGGCGCGCATGAAGCAGGCCGCGCTCAGCAGCACGAAGGGGGTGGTCGGCAGCCCCGGCAACAGGACTCCGAGCAAGCCCAGCGCCAGCGACAGCAGGCCCACGGCAAGGTAGAGCCAGCGCCGCCACATGGGCAGTTGCGGCGGCAAGCGGGATGCCGACGCCCGGGAACCGGAATCTGTACGCATGGCAGCGAGTTTGCAGCAAAGCCGGACGGCCGAGTAAGGCCGGTGTTTTTCCTGCATTTGCTCAAGATCAAATATTCATTCACGATTTATGAATATTATTGCCCCATCTCATCCACCAGACCGACCATGAGCACCCAGACCGCCCCCGAT
Source organism: uncultured Chitinophaga sp. (assembly GCA_964547895.1). Taxonomy (GTDB): domain Bacteria; phylum Pseudomonadota; class Gammaproteobacteria; order Burkholderiales; family Burkholderiaceae_C; genus Malikia. The sequence continues at coordinate 1,486 of CAZJQH010000337.1, forward strand.
GCCAGCCAGCCGGCCGAGCTGATCAGTCACCTGCTCGACCGTTATCACGCCGTCCACCGTGTCCAGCTGCCCGAACTGCAGCGCCTGGCGCGCAAGGTCGAGTCGGTCCATGCCGACCATCCGGAAGTTCCGCGCGGCCTGGCGGAACATCTCGCGCAGATGGAGTCCGAGCTGCTCAGCCACATGGAGAAGGAGGAGCAGGTCCTGTTCCCGCTGATGATCAAGGGCGGCCATCCGATGATCCGGCATCCGATCGCGATGATGCGCCATGAGCATGACGATCACGCCAGCGCGCTGGCCGAGCTCGAGCGCCTGAGCCACGGCATGGTGCCGCCCGCAGGCGCCTGCAACAGCTGGCGCTCGCTCTACCAGGGGCTGGCGCAGCTGCGCGACGACCTGCAGCAGCATATCCGGCTCGAGAACGAACTGCTGTTCCCGGCCTTCGAGCCGGCCAGCCAGGCCGCAGGCGGATGCGGCGGCGGCCATTGCGGCTGCGGCGGCTGAAGCCGCCCACTCATCACAAAGGAGAGCCCGCCACAGCAGGCTCCCTGACTGCATCAGCCCAGCATCACGCGCGCAAACTTGCGCTTGCCGACCTGCACCACGTAGCTGCCGGCCTCGAGCTTGAGGCCGCGGTCGCTGACCACCGAGCCGTCGACGCGCACGCCACCGCCGTCGATCAGGCGGTTGGCCTCGCTGGTCGAGGGCGCCAGGCCGGCCGACTTCAGCAAGGCACCAATGCCCAGCGGAGCGCCCGACAGCGACACCTCGGGGATCTCGTCCGGCACCCCGCCCTTGCTGCGGTTGATGAAGTCCTGCTCGGCCGC
>CAZJQH010000338.1:0-2311 GCA_964547895.1 uncultured Chitinophaga sp.
TGCAGGTACTTGTCGAACTCGGCCACCACCTCGCGCGGCTTCAGGCGCTTGCCGTCGGCCGACAGCTTCTCGACCCAGCCGGCCATCAGGCGCATCAGCGCCAGGTCCTTGTCGATCACCGGCAGCATGTTGGGCCGCAGCACCTTGACCGCGACCTCGCGCCCGTCCTTCAGGGTGGCGAAATGCACCTGGGCGATCGAGGCGCTGGCGACTGGCTGGCGCTCGAAAGTGGCGAACACCTCTTCGAGTTGCTGACCGAAGGCGCGCTCGATGGTGGCGACCGCCACCTCGCTCGGGAACGGCGGCACCCGGTCCTGCAGCCGCGCCAGCTCCTCGGCGATGTCGGGCGGCATCAGGTCGCGCCTGGTCGACAGCACCTGGCCGAACTTGACGAAGATCGGCCCGAGCGCCTCGAGCGCCTCGCGCAGGCGCTGGCCGCGCGGCTCCCTCAGGTTGCGCCCGAGCGTGAGCACGCTGCGCAGCGCGCGCACCAGCGGATTCGGGAAGCTGGAGAGCACCAGTTCGTCGAGGCCGTAGCGCAGCACGATCCAGACGATGAAGATGCCGCGAAAGAAGCGGTTCATGGCGCGGCTTTCGGGAAGCGCGCAGCGGCCTGCTGGAGGAAGCCGCGCAAGGCCTGCACCAGCGAACGTCCGGCGCTGGCAATGCGGTGCGCGAGCACGTCGCCGAACAGTCGGGACAGGTCCTCCTCGACATCCCAGCGCAGGTTGTCGACCAGCCAGCCGATCTCGGCCGCCAGCTGCACATCGCCCTGGATCTCGACTGGGGGCTTGGCGCCTGCCAGCACGGTCTGGGCCAGTGCCAGCGGCGAGGCCTCGGCCACGCGCAGCTGCAGGTCGGGCGCTGCCTCGTCCTGGCTGACGGCGAGCAAGCCAGCCGCCGTCGGCTGCAGCACCAGCTCGACCGATCCCCAGCTCAGCTGCAGGCGCTTGCCCTGCTGGCGCCGCAGCCGCTCCATGGCCTGCGGCTCCTGCTGCAGCACATGGTTGAGCAGCAGCACGAGGCGGTTGTGCAGTTCAGCCTGCAGCCAGGCCGGCGGGGCCGGCAAGCGGCCGGCGACTTGCTGCAGCAGATCGATCGGCGGAAATGAAAAAGGGGGCTTGTCCATAAGCCCCCGATTTTGACGGATAAAGCGAGACCTTTTATTGCAGGGCCTGAACGCCGGCCACCAGCCAGCCCTGTTCGCCCTGCCGGGAGCGCTTGATGTTCCACAGTTCGCGGAACGGGTTGGGGCCGGCGGCCGCCTCGTCACGGATCAGGCCGGAGAACTCGACGCTGGCCAGGTAGTCACCGGCCAGTTCCTCGACACCGAGCAGCTTGGCCTCGAGCTTGACGACCTCGGACTGGCTGGAGCCTGCCACCGCCTGCTGTTCGCGCTGGACCAGCTGCGGCTGGACCTGGGCCAGCATGTCGGGTGTCATCATTGCGCGCAGCGCCGCGATGTCACCGCGGTCCCAGGCCGCCTGGAGCTGGACGAAATGAGCCTTGGACAGCTCGACGAATGCCTCGGCATCGAAGCCGGCCGGGGCCCCCGGCATGGCAGTCTCGGCCTTGAGCTCGGGCGAGGCGGCGGCAGCCTCGGCCGCGGGCTGCTCCCAGGGACGGGCCGAGGCGTCGTTGCCGACGTTCTTGGGGCTGTAGCTGTCAGGCAGAATGGGCTCGGCGCGCGCAACAGCCTGAGGCTGCTCGGCCGGACCAGACTTGCCCCGGCGCAACCACCTGCTTGCCAGCCAGGCCAGCAACGCCAGCCCGAGGATCCAGAACCACAAATTCGTTTCCATCAGATCGCCTCGTCAATGGCAGGCTCAGCCTGGCTCAGCACTTGATGCCCAGGTGCAGCGCGCAGACGCCTGCCGTCAGGTTGTGCACATCCACGTGACCGAAGCCCGCCTCGCGCATCATGCCGCGCAGCGTCTCCTGGTCCGGGTGCATGCGGATCGATTCGGCCAGGTAGCGGTAGCTTTCCTCGTCCTTGGCGATCCACTTGCCCAGCTTGGGAAGGATGTTAAAACTATACCAGTCATAGGCCTTCTCGAGCGGGGGAGCCACCTTGGAAAATTCCAGTACCAGCAGTTTTCCGCCTGGACGCAGGACGCGGTTCATCTCGCGCAGCGCGACATCCTTGTGCGTCATGTTGCGCAGGCCGAATGCCACGGTCACGATGTCGAAATGGCCCTCGGGGAAGGGCAGCTTCTCGGCGTCGCAGACCAGCGTCGGCAGCACATGACCGTGATTGAGCAGGCGGTTGCGGCCCTCGCGCAGCATGGCCTCGTTGATGTCGGTGTGCACC
>CAZJQH010000339.1:0-2309 GCA_964547895.1 uncultured Chitinophaga sp.
CATGTCCTTCGACGAGCCGCCCGGTGCAGGTGCGGCAGGTTCCGTTGCGGCATGAGACAGGCCAGTCGATGCCGGCCTGGCGCATCGAGGCAAAAAGGCTCTGGTCTTCGGGAGCGGCAAAGGTTGCGCCGGTGTCTTGGACCTGGCCCTTGAAAACCGCTGGCTGCTGGCTGGATTCAGTGGTCATGGCTTGATTAGAATTTGGCGGCATCGGCTGCCTGGCACATTGATGCCTCGATCTTGCCTTGAGCGGTTGCCAGACTGTGTAATCCGAACGTCTGAGCCGGTAGCGGGCAATGAATGTCTTCATGCAACTGCTGTAGCGCGGACCTGTTTATCTTCCCAGCGGGGAATATGTCGCACCTTGTCGCGCAGGAGCGACAGGGCGCGACACTATTTTGCACACAATGCTTCGCTCCTCACGCTTTCGATGCCAGCTGTCTGGCCTGACGACGTCAGCACCGTCAAGACAACAGTTTGCGCAGCGCCGGCGTCGTCACATCATCGAGGTGACGGAACGCCGGTGCGATCTTCTCGATCTCTTGCGCCGGAACACCGAACCCCTCGAAGTAGACCCGCCACTCGCGCACGACGCGCCAGATGTCGGCCACCATCTCGCAGGCCGCAGCGCGCGACAGGGTGAACATCTCATGTGCGGCGAGAGCGTTGTCGAGGGTGGCCAGGCGTCCCTGCGGGCCAACACCCAGATGCAGGAACCGTTCCGACGCCAGACTGGGTCTCGGCAGCACGTCGTAAAGCGGGCTCAGCCGCCAACCGGCCAGGCGCGGATCCCAGAGGAAGCCGTGGTTGCGAAGATGGTCGTCGTCGTTGCTGACCAGGACGTTGTAGACCATGCGCTTGAACAGCTCCGCGTTGTCCGCTCGGATGACGCTCGTGTGACAGTGCCTGCGCACCGCCAGCGCGAGGTCGGTGTAGGCCTTCGTGCGGGATTCGGTTTCGTCGCAGCCGGCCATGGTGAGGCCGCTGACGAAGCCCATGCGGTGTTCGGCCTTGCCTTCGCCCGGCTGTGTCGCCAGCAGATCGTGCTCGGACCCCAGCGCCTGGCCCGGTTCGGCCCAGTAGCGGTCAAAGCGGCGGATGAGCATGACCTTGCGTGCGCCTATCGTGCGCACTTCCACCGGCGGTACGGTCAGGCCTGCCGCAGCTGCCAGGCGCAGTGCGGCGCATTCGATCGACGGGATGTCGAAGCCATCGTGGCGGCTCGAGAACTTGGCCAGCCGCAGCACGCCCTGCTCGTCACGAACCGAGGCCTTGGGCCGGGCGCCGCCGAGCGCCGTGCCATCCATGAAGATGGCTTCCAGGTGTGCCGGAATCGGCAAGCCCGCCTCGATGCGCTCGGCGGCATCCATCAGATGCTCCAGCGCATGGGTGCCGCTGTTGCCCGGCGTCGGGCCGTCATGAATCGTTTCTCGAATGTCGAGGGCACCGACCCGGTCACTGCCAGCATGCAGCAGGTACTGCGACTCGGGCAGGCTGTTGGCCGGAACCTTGAGCTTGGCCTCGATGACGCGACGTCCCCAGGAGTCCGGTGCTGCATCGCGGATGCCGCCGAAGAGCGGCAGTCCGTTGGCCGGTAGCAGCCGCTTGCCCTGCACCGCGGTCCGATCCTGAATGCCCAGGCTCACCGGGTCGACCTCGAGCGCGTCGGCGCGGCGCAGATAGTTCAGGCCGTAGGCAAAGCTGGAAGCCAGGACGTTCGGTCCCTGTTCCGTCATCAGCAGCTGGCCACAGGGCGCCCAGTCCTGGCCCAGGTGCGCAAAGACCATCAGCTTGAGTTCCCTGGCGGCCATGCTGGTCGAGCCTTCAGAAGTCGAGCTCTTTGAGCTCTGTCACCGAGAGGTCGCGCACGCGCTGGGTCTTTTCCCGGGCGGCCAGCGCAAGCAAGGCGGGGTCGTTCTCGGACAGCAGATCGAGCAGGGTACTGCCCGGGGCGATGGCCTCCAGGTAGCGCAGGATCTGCCCGAATGCCAGACCGGGATCGCCCTTCTCCAGGCGGTAGACGGTGTTGCGCGAAAGCCCGGCGCGCAGCGCAGCGTCCGTCTGCTTGACCCTGCGCGCCAGGCGCAGGCGAGCCAGTTGCTGCCCGAGCTGGGCGCACTCTTCCAGCTGGCGGCTGGAAAGGATGGCGGACTGGCTGACTTTCATGTCACTTAAAACGAGTTTTATTAATCAATAGATCGATTTTACGATCTTTCGATGTGGGTGTCTTGCTGGTGAAGCACAGGGCTCCTGTTGCGCCCTCACTCCCCGAACACCTTGGCCACTTCGCTGAACTGCCGCTTCGCGCT
>CAZJQH010000340.1:0-2278 GCA_964547895.1 uncultured Chitinophaga sp.
TGGGCGAGTTCTTCGAGCACCGTAATGGGAAAGCGGATAAATCCCGCCATCCAGCGCCCCAGGCGTCCACCCGCGACCGATGTGCCCCGATGAGGCGCCGCGATGAAGATGGCACTGCTGACATTCGGGAAGGGCTCGAAGCGCAACATGGGATCAATGCGCCTGATCTGCTGCGGCGTCAACCGACTGTGATCCGCAGCCAATTGCACCAGCGATTGATCGGTTGACGACACCATCAACCGCGCGATGACCCCGCCCATGCTATGCCCCACCAGCACGAGGTCGGACGACGCCGGCGCTTGGCCGGATGGGTCGAAATGCGTCAGCGTCTCCCCGAGCGCCCTGCGAATCATGGCGTGGTTCAACGCGACTGGCATGTTGGTCGGGTAGTAGACCTGCCAGATCTGGTAATGCTGGCGCAGGGCCTCATCGCCCAGGATTTCGTTGGCGAGTTCCACCCAGGCTTCAGGGCTGCTGGCCAGTCCGTGCAGCATGACGATGATCCGCCTGTTCGGATCGTAGGGCTGCATCAAGTAGACGTGCGGGCGGTCGATGCCACCCTCGCGCCCGAGCAGGCTGCGCAGCGACTGGCGGTTGAAATTGGCACGGGCCAGCCATACGCCATAGCCGGCCGTGAAATTGGCCGCCAGCGGCACACGTTGGCCGCGCAGCATAATGGCCGATTCCACATAGGGGTCATGCACCGTCAGACGGGCTGTACGAGCATGCAGCACACTGTCCAAGTTGTCTCCGTCGGGATGCAGCAGAACCGTCATGGACGGCGCGGGCATCTCGCTCCAGGGCAGCGGTTGCTGATCATGTTTTGCCGCTGGGCGACCACCCCGAGTTGGGGCGGCGCTCAGGGACTCGTCCGGAATGACCGCCACAAGCTCGGCGCCAAAGCCGTCGCGCCGGTAGAGGCTACGCAATCCACGGAAAGACAGGGACGAGGCTGGCAGGAGTTCGGCTGGCACCGCCGTAGTGCCCGGTAAGCGCGCGCCGCGCATATCCAGCTTCAGTTCCCAGCCTGCAATGTTCCAACTGGTCTGGTCGGGCAACTGCGTCGGCATTTGTTGCCGAACTTCGAACATGCCGGTGGCCGCATGCTCGACGGCATAGTTATACCAATCCCGCACTTGGGTCTGGCGATCCTCGAAGGCCCGCTCTCCCGGAGTATGGTCACCAAGGAACAGATAAGCATAGGCATAGCGAATCGTCTCAAGCCAGGCGGCTTGCTGCGCTGAACCGGGCTTCATGGCCTGAGCCTGCGCCAGCCATAGTTCGGACAGTGCAGCCAGGCGTCTATCCGTGGCAACCCCCGTCACGGTAGCCAAGGCCTCCGCGCACTCCGAGGAGATCGGCTTTGCGCATGCCTGCTCATCCAATGCCGCCACCCTGATGGTCTGGACAGTCGCATCGCTGAGCTTGCCACGTGTCAGGATGTCGCCGCGCTTGAGTTCGATGGCCTCCCTGGCAGGTAGCGTATGAACTTCAACCACTGGGCCGAACTCGCGCAGGATCGAGCAGCCCCCCAGCAGCAGCGGAGCAAGAGCGGCGCATGTAATGAGAAGGCAGGCCTGCGGGAACCTCATGGATTCACCTCGTTGGCAGGGATGCCTGGCACGCCTTGTCGAATCGACATCGAGAAGTCATCCTCTGACACATCGGAAGCAAGGGCACGTTCGTTGATATGCCCCAGTGCCTGCAATTCATCGTAACGATAGCCAGGCGTCAATCCATGCATGTCGTAGACGTACCGCGCAAAATATCCAGACAGCAGCAGGCGATAGTCCATTGGCAATGCGGGCGCAATGACCCGGGCCAGCTCGAATACGATGGTCGTGCAGTTACTGGTTAACGTGTTGTAAAAGCGCGGTTTCTGCCGCAGTTCATTGGCCGCGTTCAGAAACTCCAGAAACAACGCGCGGGCACTCGCCTGATTCATCTGCAAGCGATAGAGATAAACATCTTCGCCTCGCGCGTTGCTGCGCGTACGCACAATGTCTCGCTCATCGGCGGCTACCAGGATCTGCTCGAACTGACGGAAGAATCCTCCTACCGCCGAGAAGGACTCATGGCGTTCCTTGCGAATTTCCAGCGAGAACACCACGCGATCACCGCCATCGAAGCCGAACGACACCAGGGTGTGGGCGATGTGCGGCCCCATCCAGTAGGAAAGCACCAAGTCGGCGCTGCGCAGACGATCCAGGTCGTATGTGCGGCTCTCCCACTGCGGGGTGTAGTCGGTTTCGCTGCGCCACTGGAAGTTGCGCACATT
>CAZJQH010000341.1:0-2274 GCA_964547895.1 uncultured Chitinophaga sp.
CGGATGTGCATCCGCAGCCGCCATGCGGCCAGGTCGAACGAGTAGCAGCCGGCAGCAGCCACATCGTTCGCCGAGATGCCGTACCGGGCCAGGTCACCCAGGTACGCTGTGTTGAACTGCATCGGACCGACGTCATGTGTGCCATTCGAGTTTCGCACCCACTGGCCCGGCTTGCCGCCCTCTTTCTCTGCGAGAGCCAGCACGATGTTCACCGGCACCTCATACTTGACGGCCGCCGAGATCGAGCAGATGACGCGCTCCTGAAGCTGCGGCGGCAGGTCAGAGAAGACCGGCATGCCCCCTCCTTCAGTTGAGCCAGGACTGACGACGGCGCTCTTCGTCCTGGCGCCGAATGCGTTCGTTGTACTCGGCCAGGGCATGGTCATAATCCCGAGCTTCTGTCCAGTACCCGCCCTGCTCTGGCGTTCCGACATAACGCGGCAGCGTGCCGCTGCTCGAGAAGTCGGTGTAGGTGTGGCCGGTATAGGCGGCACAGTATTCCGGCATCCGGTTGCTGATGTAGACCTGTCCGTCATTCCAATTGCCCCACCAGAACTGCAGGGTTTGGTTCAGGGCGACTGCATCACAGCGTCCAGCTCCACGTGAGATTGCCGCCACCAGCGACCGCATTTCAGGTGTCTGGCTGGAGACCGGGCACAGTTGCAGAAAATTGAGCCGCGCACGGATCGTGTCGGAGAACTTGCGATGGCTGATGCCGAAGTAGCGTGAGAGCGATGGCGTGCATTCGCTTGGACGTGTACCCGAGGACAGACAGAGGATCGCCTCGCAGGCCAGGCGCGTGTCGCCGGTCAGCACATCTTGCTGCGCGCTGGCGGTGCCGGCAGTCGATCCGAGGGTCGCCACGAGTGCGGCCAGGGCAAACCGAATATTCGTCATTTTGTTCGCTCCAGGGTTATGCAGCTGTGCCGTCGTTGCCTTGCCAGCGATTGGTGAAGGCGGCCACTTCCGCTTCGGGATCGGCATCGTGGGATCCTGCAGCCAGGCTGTTGCGGCTGAAGCTCGGCGCCGACTGATGGTCGGGCTTGTTGATGCTCTCGGCATCGCTTCCTCGGGCTTGGATGGCTGCGGCAATCTTTCCACCTGCCGTGTCGGCGATCCGTTCCACTGCAGCGTCGCGCAAGCTCGCCACCTTGGCCTTGGCTACGTCGGCGGTTCCTTTCGCCAAATTCGCGCTGGCGTCAGCCGTGATGCGGCCAGCCGTGCCCAAAGCCGAAGCAGCCGATGAGAGCAGGCCGGGCCCGGTGCTGCCCGGTACGGCCTTCGCGTCGCCATGAGCGGCCTTGGCGGCTCTGTTGTCGGCTCTGGCGGTCGAACTGCTGTCCTTGTCGTTGCCCTTTTCAACACGCTTCGAGCTGCCGTCAATGCTGCTGCCGGGAGAGGTGCCGCTTCCTCCCGAATTGCCGCCGAATCCTCCAGCCTGCGCGAAGGGTGTGCCACCGGTTCCTGCATCGTTGCCGTCTCCCGAAATGCTTCTGCCTCCAGTGAAGGCAGACATCAGGTCCGTTCCCGCTGTCACGTTTTCATGAGCCTTCGAGAAGGCAGAAAACACTGCTGATGCACCGCCAGCGGCCGAGGCTGCGCCGGAGGCAAAGGCTGCGCCTGCAGTGGCTGCTGCTGCTGATGCCATGCCGGCCGCACCCAGCACAGCGCCTGCGCCGAACTGGCCGATTCCGGCACCTCCCACGCTTGCGCCGGTGATGATTCCTGCGACGAGCGGCGGTATCCTGTTGGTCAATGCCAAGAGAATAATGACGACAATCAGCATTACGCCCATTTCCTTTAGGCTGATGCCAGCGCTCATGCGCGAGTAGTAGTCATCCAGAAACGTCTTGCCGATTCCCACCAGGAGAACCATTGCGAAGAGCTGCGCTGCTACGCCCAGTACGGTCTTGTAGTAGTTGATTGCCATGTCGGAAGTCCAACGCGAACCGCCGAATCCTAGGAAGAACACGCCACCGTAGGCGAGCACCCAGCCAGAGGCGAGCAGTAAGAGTATGTTCACGCCGACCAAGGAGAGGATGATGAGGATTCCAAGGGCCATGAGGATTCCGGCCATGCTGTCAACCGGCGACCATACTGACGACTGATCCATCACCTGGTCGAAGATCGCAAAGCCCACATCCACGATACCCGAGGGTGTTAACGCATTACCTAGGCCCGTGGCGTTGCCTGCAAGCTGCCGCAGCGACGAATAAATCGACGAGGCGAAGTTAGGCCCGTTGGTCAGCGCCCACCAGAAGAAGCCGGTAAAGA
>CAZJQH010000342.1:0-2273 GCA_964547895.1 uncultured Chitinophaga sp.
TCAACAAGCCGACCGCGATCTTCGCCAACATGAAGGCCTTCCTGGTCAACCGCGTCGGCGACTTCGGCTTCATCCTGGGCATCGGCCTGATCGCGGCCTACACCGGCACGCTGAACTACACCGAGATCTTCGCCAAGGCGCCTGAGCTCGCCGGCATCGAGTTCCCCTGGTACATCATGGGCCAGGAGGCCATGCTGGTGAGCGTGATCGGCATCTGCCTGTTCATCGGCGCGATGGGCAAGTCGGCCCAGTTCCCGCTGCATGTCTGGCTGCCGGACTCGATGGAAGGTCCGACCCCGATCTCGGCCCTGATCCACGCCGCCACCATGGTGACGGCCGGCATCTTCATGGTCGCGCGCATGTCGCCGATCTATGAGCTGTCCGACACCGCGCTGAACTTCATCCTGGTGATCGGCGCCATCACCGCGCTGTTCATGGGTTTCCTGGGCATCATCCAGAACGACATCAAGCGCGTCGTGGCCTACTCGACCCTGTCGCAGCTGGGCTACATGACCGTCGCGCTCGGCGCCTCGGCCTACTCGGTCGCCGTCTTCCACCTGATGACCCACGCCTTCTTCAAGGCGCTGCTGTTCCTCGCCGCCGGCTCGGTCATCATGGGCCTGCACCACAACCAGGACATCCGCTGGATGGGCAATGTGCGCAAGTACATGCCGATCACCTGGATCACCTCGCTGCTGGGCACGCTCGCGCTGATCGGCACGCCGCTGTTCTCGGGCTTCTACTCGAAGGACAGCATCATCGAGGCGGTGCACTTCAGCAACCTGCCGGCCGCTGGCTTCGCGCACTTCGCGGTGCTCGCTGGTGTCTTCGTGACCTCGTTCTACTCGTTCCGCCTCTACTTCCTGGTCTTCCATGGCCAGGAGCGCTACGACCAGAACCCTGACGCCCACCACGGCCATGACGACCATCACGACGACCACGGCCACCATGGCGACGGCAAGCCGCACGAGTCGCCCTGGGTCGTGACCGTTCCTCTGCTGCTGCTGGCGATTCCGTCGGTCTTCATCGGCTACCTGACGATCGAGCCGATGCTCTTCGGCGACTTCCTGAAGGACGCCATCACCGTCAATGCCGAGGCGCATCCGGCAATGGCGAAGCTGGCCGAGATCTTCCACGGTCCGGTCGCCATGGCTTCGCACGGCCTGAGCACCGCTCCGTTCTGGCTGGCACTGGCTGGCGCCGTCACTGCCTGGTACATGTACCTGGTCAACCCGGCCGTGCCGGCGTTCTTCGCCCGCGTGCTGCGTCCGCTGATCGTGATCCTGGAGAACAAGTACTTCATGGACTGGATCAACGAGAACATCCTCGCCAAGGCCGCGCGCGGCCTGGGCCTGGGCCTGTGGAAGGGCGGCGACCGCGGCATCATCGAAGGTGCTGTCGTCAACCTGAGCTGGAAGCTCGTCGGCATGGTTTCGGGCCTGGTGCGCCGCTTCCAGACCGGCTACCTCTATACCTACGCGTTCTGGATGATCGCAGGCGTGCTGGTGTTGTTCTACATCGCCCGCATGAGCTAACTAGGAGAAGAACAAGATGGGTTTGTTAAGCCTTGCGATCTGGACACCTATCCTTTTTGGTGTCCTGCTGCTGGCCATGGGTGGCGACAGCCGTGAATCGGGCGCAGTGCGCTGGATCGCGCTGCTCGGTTCGCTCGTCGGCCTGGCCGTGACCGTGCCGCTCTACACCGGCTTCGAGGTCGGCTCCGCCGCGATGCAGTTCGTCGAACGCATCCTCTGGATCCCCGCCTTCAACATCCACTACCACCTCGCGGTGGACGGCATCTCGCTCTGGCTGGTGCTGCTGACCTCCTTCATCACGGTGATCGTGGTGCTGGCGGGCTGGGAAGTGATCCAGGAGCGCGTCAACCAGTACATGGGCGCCTTCCTGATCCTGTCGGGCCTGATGATCGGCGTCTTCGCGGCCCAGGACGCGATGCTGTTCTATGTCTTCTTCGAAGCCACGCTGATCCCGATGTACCTGATCATCGGCGTCTGGGGCGGCCCGAACAAGATCTACGCCGCGTTCAAGTTCTTCCTCTACACCCTGCTCGGTTCGCTGCTGATGCTGGTGGCACTGATCTACCTGTACAACGTCTCGGGTGGCAGCTTCGACCTGCAGACCTGGTACAAGCTGCCGCTGGCCGCCAAGCCGCAGACCCTGCTGTTCTTCGCCTTCTTCGCGGCCTTCGCGGTCAAGGTGCCGATGTGGCCGGTCCACACCTGGCTGCCCGACGTGCACGTCGAGGCTCCCACCGG
>CAZJQH010000343.1:0-2268 GCA_964547895.1 uncultured Chitinophaga sp.
TCGCCCGCGAGTTCGCCCAGGCCGTGCACGCTGCCTGCCCGGGCAAGCTGCTGTCGTACAACTGCTCGCCGTCCTTCAACTGGAAGAAGAACCTCAACGACTCGCAGATCGCCTCCTTCCAGGACGACCTGAGCGCGCTGGGCTACAAGTACCAGTTCATCACGCTGGCCGGCATCCACATCAACTGGTTCAACACCTTCCAGTTCGCCCACGCCTACGCTCGCGGCGAAGGCATGAAGCACTACGTCAACATGGTGCAGGAGCCGGAATTCGCTGCCCGCGACAAGGGTTACACCTTCGTGTCGCACCAGCAGGAAGTCGGCGCCGGCTACTTCGACGACGTCACCACCGTGATCCAGGGCGGTTCGTCCTCGGTCAAGGCCCTGACCGGCTCGACCGAAGAAGAGCAGTTCCACTGATCTGATGGCGTCACAGGCTGACGCCTGAGACTTCAGTCCAAGAGGGCCATCCTGCGGGGTGGCCTTTTTTCCGACCTTTTCCGATTCATCCAAGTGGGTTTCACTTCATGACAGTCCAAGCCTCTCTCATCCAGGCGCTGGCCCCCGAGGGCAAGCTGCGCGCGGTCATCAACCTAGGCAACCCGATCCTGGCGCAGCGCGACGCGCAGACTGGCGCGCCCGTCGGCGTCTCGGTCGACCTGTCGATGGAGCTCGCGCGGCGTCTGGGCGTCGAGCCTGAGCTGGTCGTGGTCGAGAAGGCGGCCGACTCGGTCGCGGCCGTCACCGAGGGCAGGGCGGACGTCGGCTTCTTCGCCATCGATCCGGCGCGCGGCGCCGGCATTGCGTTCACCGCGCCCTATCTGCTGATCGAGGGTGCCTACCTGGTGCGCGCCGACTCGCCGCTGAGCGTCAACGAGGAAGTCGACCGGCCCGGCACCCGGGTCGTGGTCGGGCAGGGCAGCGCCTATGACCTGTATCTGAGCCGCGAGCTGAAACACGCCGAGATCGTGCGTGCGCCCTCGTCGCCCGACGTGGTGCCGACCTTCCTGGCGCAGGGGCTCGATGTCGCCGCCGGCGTCAAGCAGCAGCTCGAGATGGACGCGGCGCGCCAGCCGGGCCTGCGCCTGCTGCCCGGGCGCTTCATGGTGATCCAGCAGGCGATGGGCATTGCCAAGCCGCGCGGCGCCGAGGCGGCCTTCTGGCTGTCGGTCTTCGTCGAGGAGATGAAGGCTTCGGGCTTCGTGGCGGCGGCGCTGCAGCGCCATGGCGTCGAGGGGGTGTCGGTGGCGCCGGTCGCCTGATTCGGCTGCTGGCGCGGGTTTTGTGGGAAAATCCATGAATTCGAAAGCCAAAAGAGCGAGAAAGGCATCCTGGTTATGACACCGCGAACTACCCTGGAGACTTCCACTGCCCTGTGAAGGGTGGCAGTTCGCGCCTGCTCCGGTCTTTTCGATCACTCATCTTCAGCGCGGCCCAGAGCCGCGTTTTTCGTTCCTGGACACCTCATGCTCAACATCACGCTTCCCGATGGTTCGCAACGCCAGTTCCCCGGCCCGGTCACGGTGGCCGAAGTCGCCGCCTCGATCGGCTCCGGCCTGGCCAAGGCTGCGCTGGGCGGCAAGGTGAGGGCGTCTACCGAACCCGAGGGTTCGGGCAAGCTGGTCGATACCAGCTTCCGGATCGAGCAGGACGCCGCGCTGGCCATCGTCACCGCCAAGGACGCCGACGGCCTGGAACTGATCCGCCACTCGACCGCCCACCTGCTGGCCTACGCCGTCAAGCAGCTGTTCCCGGAGGCGCAGGTCACGATCGGCCCGGTGATCGACAACGGCTTCTACTACGACTTCTCGTACAAGCGCCCGTTCACCCCCGATGACTTGGCGGCGATCGAGAAGAAGATGACCGAGCTCGCCAACAAGGACGAGCCGGTGGTGCGCCGCGTGCTGCCGCGCGACGAGGCTGTTGAGCACTTCAAGACCCTGGGCGAGCACTACAAGGCCGAGATCATCGCCAGCATCCCGAGCAACGAGGATGTCAGCCTCTATCGCGAGGGCGATTTCGAGGACCTCTGCCGCGGCCCGCACGTGCCCTCGACCGGCAAGCTCAAGCATTTCAAGCTGATGAAGGTGGCGGGCGCCTACTGGCGCGGCGACCATCGCAACGAGATGCTGCAGCGCGTCTACGGCACGGCATGGGCATCGAAAGATGATCTGCAGCAATACCTGACCCGCCTGGAAGAGGCCGAGAAGCGCGACCATCGCAAGCTGGGCCGCGAGCTCGACCTGTTCCACATCGACGACCACGCGCC
>CAZJQH010000344.1:0-2251 GCA_964547895.1 uncultured Chitinophaga sp.
GCCTCGCCGATGGTGTCGAGGCTTTCCTTGACGGCGTCGTCGATGAAGCCGCAGGTGTTGACGATGACCAGGTCGGCACCATCGAAGGTCTTGCTGGTCTGGTAGCCCTCGGCGCTGAGTTGCGTGAGGATGAGTTCGGAGTCGGTAAGGGCCTTCGGGCAGCCGAGGCTCACAAACCCCACTCTGGGGGCTTTCGCAATGGTTTCAGTCATGCCCCCGATTGTCTCAGGTCGGCAGGACTGCGTGTGAAAGCTCAGCGCTTGACCCCGAAGGCCTCCAGCATCTGCTGCTGCATCTTCTCGAGCGCCTGCTGCGACTGCTCGAGATAGCTGGAGAAGGGATTGCCCGGCAGCATGGTCGGCGCCATGCCCATGAACTGCGCCCAGGCTTCGGGCGTCAGACCCTTGGTCTGGTCGGCCATCTGGCGCTGCATCTCGGCAAAGGACTCGATGCCCTGCTCGAGGTAGCTGCCCATGAAGCCCTGCATCGAATGGCCGTAGAAGCGGATGATGTCGGCCAGCATGCGCTCGGAGAAGAAGGGCACGCCGCCGGTTTCCTCCTCCAGGATGATCTGCAGCAGGATGCTGCGCGTGAGGTCATCGCCGCTCTTGGCGTCGCGCACGATGAAGTTCTCGCCCTTGAGCACCAGGGCGCGCACGTCGGCCAGCGTGATGTAGGACGAGGTCGCGGTGTCATAGAGGCGGCGGTTGGGGTATTTCTTGATCACGCGCGCGCTGCTCGCCGGTTCGGGCGCGTTCTTCCCCTGTTCATTCTGCACTGAGTGGGCTCCTGCCTGGTCTTGGACACCCGCCAGCTGACGGGATGGGGGTATTCTATGAAGAATGCATGCTGTTTGACAGTCTTGTGGCATGCCTTCGCTGCCGGCATCGCCTGCCGGGCCGCTGGACTCGACGAAACACCAGGATGGCCGGCCCGACAAAAATCCTCAACAGGGCACGCATTCTTTTCATTGCGGGTTAACCCTGGTTTTGGCGCCACCCACGGCTGCCGACAGGATCAGGTCAGCGCAGAAGCTGTATCGTCTGCGGCATGAATACCGCAAGCAGAATCGAAGCGCGCCGGGCCGAGGTGGTGGCGGCGCTGGCTGGCGTGCTGCCGGCCCATGCCCTGCTCGCCCGCAGCGAGGACACCATCCCCTATGAGTGCGACGGCCTGACCGCCTATCGCAACCGGGCGCTGGCCGTCGCGCTGCCCGAGACCGAGGAACAGGTCGCCGCCGTGCTCAAGGCCTGCCACGCGCTAGGCGTGCCGGTGGTCGCGCGCGGCGCTGGCACCGGCCTGTCGGGCGGCGCCATGCCGCACAGCGAGGGCGTCACGCTGTCGCTGGCCAAGTTCAACCGCATCGTGCGCATCGACCCGCTGTCCTGCACGGCGGTGGTGCAGGCCGGCGTGCGCAACCTGGCGATCTCCGAAGCCGCAGCGCCTCACGGGCTCTACTACGCACCGGACCCGAGCAGCCAGATCGCCTGCACCATCGGCGGCAACATCGCCGAGAACTCGGGCGGAGTGCACTGCCTCAAGTACGGGCTGACCCTGCACAACGTGCTGCAGGTGCGCGGCTTCACCGTCGAGGGCGAGTCCGTCAGCTTCGGCTCGCTCGCGCTCGATGCGCCGGGACTTGACCTGCTGCCCCTGGTGGTCGGCAGCGAGGGTATGCTGGCCGTGGTGACCGAGGTCACGGTCAAGCTGGTGCCCAGGCCGCAGCTGGCGCGCTGCATCATGGCCAGCTTCGCCGACATCGAGGCCGCCGGCGCGGCGGTGGCGGCGGTGATCGCGGCGGGCATCATCCCGGCCGGCCTGGAACTGATGGACAAGCGCATGACGGCGGCGGTCGAGGACTTCGTCCATGCCGGCTACGACCTGGATGCCGCCGCCATCCTGCTGTGCGAGAGCGACGGTACGCCAGAGGAGGTTGGCGAGGAGATCGAGCGCATGAGTGCGGTGCTGCGCGCGGCCGGCGCGACCCGCATCGAGGTCAGCCGCGACGAGGCGCAGCGGCAGAAGTTCTGGAGCGGGCGCAAGAACGCCTTCCCGGCCAGCGGCCGCATCAGCCCCGATTACATGTGCATGGACTCGACCATCCCGCGCAAGCGCCTGGCCGAGATCCTGCGCGCGATCGAGGCGATGGAGCAGCAGTACGGACTGCGCTGCGCCAACGTGTTCCATGCCGGCGATGGCAACCTGCATCCGCTGATCCTGTTCGATGCCAACGACCCCGACCAGCTGCACC
>CAZJQH010000345.1:0-2211 GCA_964547895.1 uncultured Chitinophaga sp.
CTCGTAGCTCTGCTCGACGCCGAGCTTGCCGATGTACTCGGTGCCGCGGTAGTTGGCGATCTCCTCGTCCGGCCAGTCCTCCATCCTTTCCTTTTCCCGCGCGTTGATGCGGCCGATGTAGCCGATCACATGGCTGGCGGTCTCGCCCAGCGGATAGTGGCGGAACAGGCGGGCCTGGATCTCGACGCCAGGGAAACGGTAGCGCTGTGCCGCGAAGCGGGCGATCTCCTCGTCGCTCAGCCGGGTGCGGATCGGGATCGAGTCGAAGCGGCGCGACTCCTCGGCCAGGCGCTTGAAGCGGCGCAGGTCGCGCGGCTGGATCTCGACCACCTTGCCGAGCTCGGCCAGCACCTCGTCGAGCTTGCCGGCCTTGGACGGCGTGATCTCGAGGGTGTAGGCCGAGTAGTTGCTGGCCAGCACGACGCCGTTGCGGTCGGTGATCAGGCCACGGTGCGGCACGATCGGCAGCACCGCGATGCGGTTGGATTCGGCCTGCTCCAGCAGGTCATCATGCCGGATCACCTGCAGGTAGACCATGCGCGCCAGGATCAGGCAGAAGCAGAAGGCGGTGAACAGGCCGGCCACCCAGATCCGGGAGCGGAACTGGTCCAGCTGGCGCTCTATATTGCGCAACTCCATGGCGGATCAGATCGGACGGCTGTCGTCGGGGTCGTGGGGACGGCGCTGCGGTGCCAGCAGCAGCCAGTCGGCCAGCGGCCACAGCAGCGTCTCGATCAGCGGGGCCAGCAGCGTCTGCCAGTCCGGCCAGCCGGCACCGCCCAGCAGCCGCACCAGCCATTGCAGTGCATGGGCGGCGAACAGCAGCGGCAGCAGCTGCAGCGCCTGGACCGGGGCCGAGAACCAGAGCAGGCGGCGCTGGATCAGGCTGGCAAGATAGCCCAGCACGCTGAAGGCCAGGGCATGCTGGCCGAGCAGCGCGCTCTGGTGCACGTCGAGCAGCAGGCCGAACAGGAAGCAGGCGCCGACGCCGACGCGCTGTGGCTCGTGCACGACCCAGAACAGCAGCGTGATCGCGATCAGGCTGGGCGCCCAGGACGCACGCCCGGTCAGCCCCATGTTGAGTGCCATCTCCAGCAGCAGCGCCAGCAGCAGGCTGAACCAGATGAACCAGGGTCGGACGGGCAGCAGCAGGTGCTGGTGGCCGGCGGGCATGATCATCGCGAGGTCTCCTGTCCGGCGTGGCCTGGCCTGGCGGTCCGGCCTGGGGCCGGCTTGGGCGCTTGCAGCGGGTTGGCGAGCCCGTCAGGCGCAGCATTGCCGAGCGGATCGAGCACCAGCAGCTGCAGCGAGTGGTCGATCTGCGCCATCGGCTGGCAAAGTATGCGCGCATAGCCGCCTTCGCCCTGGCGCTCGATGCTGCGCACGCGGGCCACCGGCAGTCCGGGCGGGTAGACGCCATCGACGGCGCTGGTGGTCAGCAGGTCGCCGACCTCGATGTCGGTGCTGGCGGCGACGAAGCGCAGCTCCAGCAGGCCCAGCCTGGGCTGGCCATAGGCCACGCTGCGCTGGCCGGTGCGGGTGTTGAGGACCGGAATCGCCTGGTCGCGGTCGGTCAGCAGCGTGACCTCGGACACCAGCGGGTGGACCCGGGTGACCTGTCCCAGCACGCCATAGCCGTCCATGACGGGCGAGCCGGGCTCGATGCCGTGCGTCTGGCCGCGGTCGATCACCAGCTTGCGGGTGTAGGGATCGGCGGCGTCATAGAGCGCCTCGGCCCCCTGGGCCTTGACGGCCAGGCGCTCGCGCATGCCGAGCAGGGCGCGCAGTTCGCGGTTCTCCTGGCCCAAGTGCTCGACCTGGGCCGCACGCTGCGCCTGGCGCGTGAGTTCGGCGCGGGCCGTGGCGGCTTCCTGCTGCGCCGCCTGCAGGCTGCCGAAATAGCCGCCGCCCAGCTGCAATGCGCGCACCGGCGCCAGCGCCAGTGTCTGCAGCGGCGTCAACGCGGTCGCGACCGCCGAGCGCACCGGCGCGCCCAGCCGCAGCCGTGTGTCGAGCACCATCAGCAGCACCGACAGCGCGCCCAGCAGCAGCAGCTTGGACAGCGGCGACAGTCCCTGGCGGAACAGGGACGGCGCGCTGCGGTCGAGGGTCGCCTTGGCCATGGCCCGGGCCGCTCAGGGCTTATTCGTTGGACAGCACGCTGCCGCCGAGGCGGTCCATGCGCTCGAGCGCCATGCCGCAGCCGCGCAC
>CAZJQH010000346.1:0-2209 GCA_964547895.1 uncultured Chitinophaga sp.
CTAAGCACGCTGCCGACGGAACCCCTGGGTATCTACGTCAGCAAGCTGAGCCTGTCCGGACGCCTGTTTGTCAACGGCCAACTGGGGGCGGCTTGCGAACATGGGCCGCTGGCCTTGGCGCGCTGCCACCACCAGCCCCACCTGTTCGTGCCTGCGCCGAGCTTGTGGCATGCCGGGTCGAATCTGCTGGAATTCGAGATCCATGCCACGCCCCACCAGACCAACGGTCTTTCGGCCATCCGTGTCGGGCCTGCCGATGCACTGAACCGCGGGCCGCTGCTGCAGCGCCACTGGTGGCAGGTCAGCCTGTTGCGCGGCCTGAGCTGGATGGGGCTCAGCCTAGGGCTGCTGATGCTGGCCGTCGGCCTCGTGCTGCGGCAAGACTCGGTCTACAGATGGTTCGGCTGGACTTCGATCGCGAACGCATTGAGCAACCTCAATGTGCTGATCAGCCTGCCGCTGGTGCAGCTGGAGCTGTTCTCGTGGTTCGTCTTCGTCAGCCGCTTGCTGGCTTCCGTCCTCATGCTGATCACCCTGATCATGTTCTTCGAGGGCAAGCTGCCCAGGTTGCGTCGGTCGCTGATGATCTATGGCGTCGTCGCCCCCTTGCTGATTGGCCTGAGCCAGAACAACCGCTGGGTGGTGCTGACCTTGTACCTGCCGCTGTTTGTCGCCGGCCAGGCCCTGATGCTGGCTACCCTGCGCTGGACCTGGCAGCAGTTCACCCCCAGGAACGCGATGGTCAGCGGCCTGTTCATCCTGCTGTCGGTCGCGGGCGTACTGGACATGCTCAGACTGGCAGGCTTGGGCGCATTTGAAGGCGTGTACTGGCTGACCTATGCCTACTCCATCGCCACGGTGCTGATTGGTGCCCTGCTGGCCAGCCTGCTGGCCCAGTCCTTGCAGACCGCGCGCGAACTCAGCATACGGCTCGATCACAAGGTGGCGCAGCGTACCGCCGAACTTGAGGCGGCCAACCGCAAGCTGGCCGAACTCTCGCTGACAGACGGCTTGACCGGCATAGCCAACCGGCGTCACTTCAACGAGAGCCTGGCCGCTGAATGGCAGCGGGCACAACGCCAGTCCTTGCCGCTGACGGTGATGCTGATCGACATCGACCTGTTCAAGGTCTATAACGACAGGCTCGGTCACCAAGCCGGTGATGATTGCCTGTGCCAGGTTGCCCAGACACTACACCTGCAAGCCCAGCGTGGCAGCGATCTGGTGGCGCGCTATGGCGGGGAGGAATTCGCCATCATCGCCAATGCCGACAGCACGCAAGCCATGCAACTGGCCGAGAAACTGCGCCAGGCGGTCGCAGGACTGGGCCTGCCCCACCCCGGCAGTCCTGCACGCCAGGTCACTATCAGCCTCGGGGCCGTCAGCGGCATCCCGACCTCGGCACAGGCCCCCGAGGCATGGCTGCGCCTGGCTGACAACGCCTTGTACCAGGCCAAGGCAGCGGGGCGCAACCGCTCGGTTCTGGTCCAGGCTCCATAGCTTGCCGACGAAGGATGCCGCCGCGCAACGCCGGAACAGGTACGGCACGAGCACAGTCCCTGACGACCATGGCGCCAAATACAGGCCGAGAGGGATCACTTGAACAGCCAACCGGTAAAATCGCCCGGTTTCACTGCGCCGACCCGATGGCCGACCCCTCGGTCATTCCGGCCAGTCCAGATCACCTCTTAGTCATATCGCCATGACCGACGCCATCGCCCAACCCGGCCTGCAATCCCTGTCCAAGTCCTTCGAGCCCGCGGCCCTGGAGGCCCACTGGGGCCCCGAGTGGGAACAGCGCGGCTACGGCGCCGCCGGCTTCCGGGGCACCGGTGCCGCCAACACGGACGCGCCCACGTTCGCGATCCAGCTGCCGCCGCCCAACGTGACCGGCACGCTGCACATGGGCCACGCCTTCAACCAGACCATCATGGACAGCCTGACGCGCTACCACCGCATGGCGGGCTTCAACACGGCCTGGATCCCGGGCACCGACCACGCCGGCATCGCGACCCAGATCGTGGTCGAGCGCCAGCTGCAGGGCCAAGGCATCAGCCGCCACGACATGGGCCCGACCCCGGCCGAGGCGCGCAAGAACTTCGTCGCCAAGGTCTGGGAGTGGAAGGAGCAGTCCGGCAACACCATCACCAACCAGATGCGCCGCATGGGCGACAGCGTGGACTGGAGCCGCGAATACTTCACGATGGAC
>CAZJQH010000347.1:0-2197 GCA_964547895.1 uncultured Chitinophaga sp.
ATGGACGAACTGGCACCGGAAGACAAGCTCGCCGTGGCCCGCGCCCGTAAGATCCAGCGTTTCCTGTCGCAGCCCTTCCACGTCGCCGAAGTGTTCACCGGCTCGCCGGGCAAGTACGTGCCGCTGTCGGAGACCATCCGTGGCTTCAAGATGATCACTGCCGGTGAGTGCGATCATCTGCCGGAGCAGGCCTTCTACATGGTCGGCACCATCGACGAAGCCTTCGAAAAGGCGAAGAAGCTGGCGTAAAGCTTCGTATTCGGGCGCCTGGCGTCGTTGCCGTGCTCGCCGTACCTGGTGTACGGCTGTGCGCGGCGCCTAGCCAGACACCCGACTACTCGCTTTAAGTCGGATTCAACAAGGAGTAATCATGAGCACGATACAAGTCGAGGTGGTGAGCGCCGAAGAGGCTATCTTCAGCGGTCGCGCCAAGTTTGTGGCGCTGCCGGGCGAAGCGGGCGAACTGGGCATCCTGCCCGGCCACGTGCCGCTGATCACCCGCATCAAGCCCGGTGCTGTGCGTATCGAGAAGGAAGACGGCGACGAGGAATTCGTTTTCGTCGCCGGCGGCATCCTGGAAGTCCAGCCCAAGTGCGTCACCGTGCTGAGCGACACCGCCATCCGCGGCCACGACCTCGACGAGGCCAAGGCCAACGAGGCGCGCAAGGCGGCCGAGGAAGCCCTCAAGAACGCCAAGAGCGACATCGACGTCGCCAAGGCGCAGTCGGAACTGGCCGTCATGGCGGCCCAGATTGCCGCACTGCGCAAGTTCCGCCAGATGAAGTAAGCCCGCAAGGCGCTTCAAGCAGCAAGGACCGCCTTCGGGCGGTTTTTTCTTGCCTGGCCGTTGCTGCAGGCGCTAGCATGACGCCATGGATGAGATCGTCAAGGCTGCGATAGCCAAATGGCCCAATGTGCCCGACTGCCATGGCTGGCTCGGGCTGGATGCCCGCGGGCACTGGTGCCTGCGTGACTACGACGCACAGCGTGCTGGTGCTTTCACCAGCGGAGCGCCGGGATCGCGCGGCCAGCGACTCGAGCACGAGAAGCTGATCGCCTTCATCGGCCGCAACTACGACCATGATGAGGCGGGGCGCTGGTTTTTCCAGAACGGGCCGCAGCGCGTCTACGTCGAACTGGAAGCGGCGCCCTGGATCTGGCGTCTGCAGCCTGACGGCAGCCTGCTCAGCCATACCGGCCTGGCTGCGGCTTGCCTGGCCAGCTGGCTCGATGAGCAGGGCCGGCTCTATGCTGAAACTGAGCTGGGCCTGGGCCTGGTGCACAGCCAGGACATGCACCTGGCGGCCGACTGGGTCGAGCAGGGGCGTTGGAGCCCTCAGGACTGCCTGGCCTCGGAGTTGCCGCGGTGCTTCGGCTTCATCCTCAGTCCGCAGGCCGAGGCCGTCCAGGGCTGAGTCTGGTACAGGCGAAAGAAAAGCCGGCTAGGCCGGCTCGGTAGTGTGCTCAAGACGCCTGTCAGGAGTCCCGGATCACTGAGCTTCGGGTTCGGCGAACTTGGCGCCCCCGGCATTGGCCATGTAGGCCACGGCACGCGAGACTTCCAGGTCGCTCAGGGCACCGCCAGCCTGGGCCGGCATGGCGTTCTTGCCCTTGAGAGCCGAGTTGGTCAGGGCCGCCAGGCCAGCGCCGATGCGAGGCGCCCAGGCGCCGGCATCGCCAAACTTGGGCGAGCCCAGTGCGCCAGCAGCGTGGCAGGCGGCGCATTGGGCCTGATAGGCTTGCTCGCCAGTCTTGGGCGCGCCACCTGCCGCAGCAATCTGCAGTTCGACGGTGCCGACGCGCTGCAGGCGCTGGGTCATGGCAGCCTGTTCCTCGATGCTCGGAGCCGTGGTCTTGCCGCAGCCTGCGAGCAGCAGAGCCAGACCGATGGTGCCAATCATGGGCATGGTCCAGCCGCGGCGGGCATTGTGTTGGCCGTTCTTGTGCGCGTGCGCGATTTTGCTCATGTTGTCCTCGGTGGGCTTGTGCGTTGTAATGCGTGGATCAGTGGTCCCGCTGACGCGGGAATGCTGATCAAATTATAGCCAAGCAGGCTGTAAGCCCAGCTGCAGGCTGCTAGAATGAAAGATCAGCGTCTACTGCAAGCGGCTGTAGCTCAGTGGATAGAGTATCGGCCTCCGAAGCCGAGGGTCGTGGGTTCGATCCCCGCCAGCCGCGCCAAACCTGCTTTCGCCAC
>CAZJQH010000348.1:0-2190 GCA_964547895.1 uncultured Chitinophaga sp.
CTGCGACTGCAGCAGGCGCTCGGCGACGCGGGCGCGCAGGCGGCTCATCGGCACGCGCTGCTCGGGACGATCGCCCAGGGCGATGGCCGGAGCAGCGACCTGGGCCAGCGGTGCCTTGGGCGCAGCGGCCGGGGCCGGAGCCGCAGCAGGCTTGGGAGCAGCAGCGGCAGCCAGCACGTCGCCCTTGGTGACGCGGCCATCCTTGCCGGTGCCAGCGACCGAGCCCGGCGCCATGCCGGCATCAGCCATCAGCTTGGCAGCGGCGGGCATCGCCACACCTGCCATCGAGGCCGAGGCCGGAGCAGCTGCAGCCGCCGGTGCTGCGGCGGGGGCAGCAGCCGGAGCGGCAGCGGCGGCCGGGGCAGCGGCACCAGCCTTGCCTTCGGTGTCGATCTTGGCGATCAGCTGGCCGGAGACGACGGTACCGCCATCGCCAACCACCAGCTCGGCCAGCACGCCAGCCGAGGGGGCCGGCACTTCGAGCACGACCTTGTCGGTCTCGATCTCGATCAGGATCTCGTCGGCGGCGACGGCGTCGCCGGGCTTCTTCTTCCACTGCAGCATGGTGGCCTCGGCCACGGATTCCGACAGCTGGGGGACTTTGACTTCAACGATAGCCATTTTGAATTCTTCCTGTATCAGGTCTGTATCGGGAAAGGGGCGCCCGTCCGGGGCGCCCGCTGGATCACTTGTTCAGCACGAAGCCCTTGAGCTTGGCAAAGGCAGCCTCGATCAGGGCCTTCTGCTGGTCCTGATGCAGGTGGGCGTAGCCAACGGCCGGCGAAGCGGAAGCCGCGCGGCCCGCGTAGCCCAGCTTCTGGCCTGCCTTCATGTTCTCGTACACGTTGTGCTGCACGAAGAACCAGGCGCCCTGGTTCTGCGGCTCGTCCTGGCACCAGACGATCTCGGCCAGGTTCGGGTACTTCTTGAGCTCGGCGGCGAAGGCCTTGTGCGGGAAGGGATAGAGCTGCTCGACGCGGATGATGGCGACGTCGTCAGAGCCCTTCTCGGCACGCTTCTTGACCAGGTCGTAGTAGACCTTGCCCGAACAGGCGATCAGGCGCTTGACCTTGGCGGCATTGGCGACGATGTCGGCGTTGAGCTCGCCGATCACGGTCTGGAAGCTGCCCTTGGTGAACTCGGACAGCGGCGAGGTCGCGTCCTTGTTGCGCAGCAGCGACTTCGGCGTGAACAGCACCAGCGGCTTGCGCAGGTCGCGCACGATCTGGCGGCGCAGCACGTGGAAGATCTGGCTGGCCGTGGTCGGCTGCACGATCTGCATATTGGTGTCGGCGGCCAGCTGCATGAAGCGTTCCAGGCGGGCCGAGCTGTGCTCGGGGCCCTGGCCTTCATAGCCGTGCGGCAGCATCATCACCAGGCCGTTGGCGCGGCCCCACTTGACCTCGCCGGAGGCAATGAACTGGTCGATCACGACCTGGGCGCCGTTGGCGAAGTCGCCGAACTGGGCTTCCCAGATCGTCAGCGTGTTGGGCTCGGAGCCAGCGTAGCCGTATTCGAAGCCCAGCACTGCCTCTTCCGACAGGATCGAGTCGATCACGGTGAACGGTGCCTGGTTGTCGGCAACGTTCTGCAGCGGCACGTAGGTGCCCTCGTCCCACTTCTCGCGCTTCTGGTCATGGATGACGGCGTGGCGGTGGGTGAAGGTGCCGCGTCCGCAGTCTTCGCCGGACAGGCGCACCGGGTAGCCGCTGGCCACCAGCGAGGCAAAAGCCATGTGCTCGCCCATGCCCCAGTCGACGTTGATCTCGCCACGACCCATGGCTGCGCGGTCGTCATAGACCTTCTTGACCAGCTGGTGCGGGTTGACGCTCGCCGGGATGGTGGTGAGGCGCTCTGCCAGGCGCTTCCACTCGGTCAGCGGAATCGCGGTATCACCAGCATCGGTCCACTTCTTGCCCAGGAACGGGGTCCAGTCGACCGCATACTTGCTCTTGAAGTTGCTGATCACCGGATCGACGGTATGACGGCCTTCGTCCATCGCGGCGCGATAGGCCTTGACCATCTCGTCGCCCAGCGTCTCGCCCAGGCCTTGCGCGGCCAGCTTGTCGGCGTAGAGCTTGCGGGTGCCGGGGTGGGCCGCGATCTTCTTGTACATCAGCGGCTGGGTCAGCGCAGGGGTGTCCTGCTCGTTGTGGCCCAGCTTGCGGAAGCAGATGATGTCGATGACCA
>CAZJQH010000349.1:0-2190 GCA_964547895.1 uncultured Chitinophaga sp.
CGGCCACCGCGGTGTTCAAGGCCTATGCGGTGATGGTCGCGGCACAGCCCTGAACCCGCGCGGCGGTGACAGCGCCGGCCCGGATCGGGCCGCTATGCTCGGCGGCCCCGCCCTGACGTGCCCTGCCCCGCCGCCCCATGCGCTTCGAATCCGCCGTCGCCCTGCCCGCCGAACCCACCGCCGAGGCCTGGTGCTTCGGCTTCGTTCAGCGCGAGCTGCTGCTGCCCGAAGACGGCCCCGCGGCGCTGGTGCCGCTGCACCCGATGGCGCTGAAGGCCTGGGCGCAGGAGGCGCTGTACCTCGGCCGCCTGGGCGGCCACGACTGCTGGGCGCTGGGTCTGGCCGAGCCGCCGCCCGGCTGGCAGCCGGTGAACCTGCGCCAGGCGATGATGGGTCTGCCGACGCCGCTGTCCGCCCTGGCCGGACGGGCCGCGCAGCTGCTGGACTGGGACCGCCAGCACCGCTTCTGCGGCGCCTGCGGCACGCCCACCGAGCGCCAGGCCAGCGACCGGACCCGGGTCTGCCCGGCCTGCCGGCTGACAAGCCGTGAACGAAACGCCGATCCAGTACGCCGCAGGGAGCGCAGACGCGTGTGCGCTGCGCGCGCTGTCGTTTCGCGCGAGGCGCTTGGTGTCGTGCGTGATCGAGCCGGGCGGGGCGTTCGGGGGCTGTAAGGGCCGTCGTTGGCGCGCGCAGCGCGCCGGCTCAGGCTGCTATCGGGATTCCCAGGCTTCGCATGCGCATCAGGTTATGCGCCAGGGCGTGCCACAGCAGCACCGCACGGGCCTTGGCCATGCCGCAGACGTTGAACCGGTGCAGGCCACGTCGGCGCAGCTGGGCGTTGGCGCACTCGACGGTGGCGCCGCGCCAGACGTACAGCGCCTTGGCGAAGTCGCTGCGCATGAAAGCACGCCACTGCGCCTGCGCGGGGGAGTCGGTGTCTTTCGGGGCCAGGCAGTCGATGTCCGGGTTGCGGCTGCGCGGCGGTGGCAGTACCGGCTGCGTGCCGCGTGCGGTGAGCTCGTCGATGGCCTGCAACTTGGTGAAGCCGCCGTCGGCCAGCCAGTGATCGGGGGTGGTGGCGTAGCGCTGCTGGATGTCTCGGTGCATCGGGCTCATCTGGCCCATGTCGCTGCCGCTGTTGGTGATGGCCACGGCCGCGATGAGCTGCGTGTCGGCATCGACGGCGAGTTGTGCATTGAAGGCCGGACGAAACCCTCCGTCAGCCATCTTCATGACCCGAGCGTCGACATCGGTGGTGCTCACCCGGGGTTCAGGCTCGGATTTCGAGGCGCAGTTGCTGTCGGGGTCGTCAGGGCCGGACTTCGCGCGGCTGCCGCGCCGCTTGGACGGCTTGGGCTTCTTCGCCTCGGGCGGGGGCTTGCGCTGCAGCTTGTCCATGGCCGCCACGGCTGCGGCCAGACGCTGCTCGCGCTCGCGCGCGGCGCGCTCGACAGCGGCTTGCTTGCGCCGTGCGCTGGCACCGGCGTCCTCGGTCAGCTCACGCTTGAGCGCTTGCACTTGGGCCTGCGCCTGGGCCAGCAACTGCGCCAGCTTGTCGCTGCGCCGAAAGCTCGACGCCTTGGCATGTGCGCGCACGCGCAAGCCGTCTTGCGCCACGGCATTGAGCGTGACCAGGCGCCGATCCATCAGCGCAGCGATCGAGCGCGTGAGCTGTGCGTCCAGCCAAGCCTCGTGCAGGGTGCGGAAGTCCGCCAGCGAGTGGTAGTTCACCCCCACCCCACCGCAGATCCAGCGGTACGCGTCGTCGCGCTCGCACAACCGGTCGACCTCGCGCGCGGAGCCCACGCCGTCGATGGTGGCCCACAGCCACAGTGCCACCAGGACCGCCGGGTCAATGGCCGGCGCACCGCCGCGGCCAGCCACCGACTTGATGCGCCCGTACAGCGGCGCCAAGTCCATCGTCAGAACGAACGCCCACACAGTGCGCGCCGGGTGATCAGGCGCCAGCAGCGCGTCCAGATCGACGGGCCGCAGCTCGACTTGATCGCGCTGCGGTGTCATCACCCGCGGCGCCCCTGCAGCGTCAGCCGGCGGCCCCTTCGGACCGCCGACCGGCAACTCCTGACCACCGAACAGGCTCGCCTGTTCACCCTCGTCCCCGACCGTCGCAGCGCTCATGCACTGCCTAACGTCTCAGGGGCGAGATTCGTTCACAAGTTCTGAGCC
>CAZJQH010000350.1:0-2188 GCA_964547895.1 uncultured Chitinophaga sp.
CAGGGTGTGCTTGCCGCGCCAGCCCAGGCCGCTGCGGCTGGCAAGCTCGACCTCGAGCACCGGCGCCGAGTCGGTGAAGACGCGATGGCCGAACGGGCCCAGCGCCTGCCCCATGCGGTCGGCCAGCTGCTGCAGCCGCGCGCGCAGCACCTTGTGGTAGTCGCGGCCCCGGGCGTAGAGCGAGATGATGGCCTCGTCGGGCTGGTCGCGGCGCTGCCATTCGATCGCCTGCCAGTCGTCGGGCGTGGCGCGCGGCAGGTAGTCCATGCGCGCGGTGATGACGCTGAGCGTGCCGGGCAGCAGCTCGGCCGGGCGCGCGCGCTTCAAGCCATGCGCGGCCATGTAGTGCATGCTGCCGTGGAATCCCTGCTCCAGCCAGGCCAGCAGGCCGGATTCTGCCGACGACAGGTCGACATCGGCCACGCCGATTTGGGAGAATCCCAGTTCTCGGCCCCAGGCCTGGATTTGCGAGACGAATTGAGCAAGATCGACCATCAGACCCCCATTGTAGAAAGCGCGCAGCCGGCGCAGGATGCCTGCCTGGCCAGGCGCGACCTTGTGTGCGCGCATGAAGACGACACCATGGCGCTGGCCACGGCGCTGGCGCGCAGCCCGGCGCTGGCCCATGCGACGCTGACGCTGCACGGCGACCTGGGCGCCGGCAAGACCACTTTCGTGCGCCATCTGCTGCGCGCGCTGGGCGTGAGCGGCCGCATCAAGAGCCCGACCTATGCGGTGGTGGAGCCGCACCGCGCACCGCCGGCGCCCGCCTGGCCGGATGGGCTGGCGGTGTCGCACTTCGACTTCTACCGCTTTGGCGACCCGCGCGAGTGGGAGGACGCGGGTTTTCGCGAGGTGTTTGCCGACGCCGGACTCAAGCTGGTCGAGTGGCCCGAGAAGGCGCAGGGCCTGATGCCGGCGCCCGACCTGAGCCTGGAGCTGGCCGCGCAGGACGACGAGAGCCGGCGCCTGACGCTGCGCGCCTACAGCGCGACCGGCCTGGCACTGCTGGAGGCACTGGCGCCATGAAGCGACGCGATCTGTTGGGCGGCGGATTGCTGGCGCTCTGCCTCGGACCAGCGCAGCTGGCTTTTGGCGCCAGCCTGCTGGCGGTGCGGATCTGGCCGGCGCGTGACTACACCCGGCTGACGATCGAGTCGGATGCGGCGCTCAGGAGCAGCCAGACCTATGTGCCGGATCCGCCCAGGCTGGCGGTGGACATCGAGGGCCTGGACCTGCTGCCGGGCCTGCAGGAGCTGGTGCGCAAGGTGCAGGCGGGCGACCCGAACGTGTCGGGCGTGCGCGTGGGCCAGTACGCGCCCAATGTGGTGCGGCTGGTGGTGGACCTGAAGCAGCCGGTCAGGCCGCAGGTGTTCAGCCTCAAGCCGGTCGAGCCCTACCAGCACCGGCTGGTGCTGGACCTCTACCCGAACCAGCCGGTCGATCCGCTGGAGGAGCTGATCCGGCAGCGGCTCAAGGACATGGAGGCGACGCTGGCGGCAGGCCCGGCTGGCCCGGCGGGGGCGCCGGCTGCGCCCCCCAGCATGCCGGATCCGCTGGGCGAGCTGATCCGCCGCCAGTCTGGCCGCAAGCCCGAGCGGGCGGAACCGGCAGACAGGACAGAAAAGGCCGAGAAATCCGACAAGGGCGGCAAGGGCGACAAGCCTGAAAAGGCTGACAAGGCGGCCACGGGCACTGCGACGGCGGCGGCCAGCCCGCCCGCGCCGGCGCGGACCGACCGCCTGATCGTGGTGGTGCTAGACCCCGGCCACGGCGGCGAGGACCCGGGCGCGATCGGCCCCAATGGCACCCGCGAGAAGGACGTGGTGCTGCAGATCGCGCTCAAGCTGCGCGATCGGCTGCAGGACATGGTGATCGGGGGCAACCCGGTGCGGGTGTTGATGACGCGCGACGCCGACTTCTTCGTGCCGCTGCAGGTGCGGGTCGAGAAGGCGCGCCGGGTCCAGGCCGACCTGTTCGTGAGCCTGCATGCGGACGCCTTCTACACGCCAGACCCGCAGGGCGCCAGCGTCTACGCGCTGAGCGAGCGCGGCGCCACCAGCGCGGCGGCGCGCTGGATGGCGAACCAGGAGAACAAGTCCGACCAGGTCGGCGGCATCAACGTCAAGGTGCAGGACGCGCATGTGCAGCGCGCGCTGTTCGACATGAGCACGACGGCGCAGATCAA
>CAZJQH010000351.1:0-2170 GCA_964547895.1 uncultured Chitinophaga sp.
CTGCTCAAGTCGGCCGTGCTGTTCGACGTCTACCGTGCCAAGAAGGGCGTCGAGGCGCCTGGGCTGGCAGCCGACGAGAAGAGCCTGGCCGTGCGCCTGACGCTCGAAGGCGCTGAAGCCACCCTGACCGACGAGCAGATCGACGGCGTGGTGCAAGCCGCGCTGGCTGCGTTGCAGCAGCAGGTCGGCGCGCGCCTGCGCTGATGGAGGCCGCCGTGCATAACGAGCCACTAGGCGAAGAGCAGGGCGGCAACGCCCTGACCAAGGCGCAGCTGTCCGAGATCCTGTTCGAGCAGATCGGCTTCAACAAGCGCGAATCGAAGGACATGGTCGATGCCTTCTTCGAGCTGATCGCAGAGACCCTGGTCGAGGGCGAGGAGGTCAAGATCACCGGTTTTGGCAACTTCCAGGTCCGTACCAAGGCGCCGCGGCCGGGCCGCAACCCACGCACCGGCGAGGTGGTGGCGATCGAGTCGCGTCGCGTCGTGACCTTCCACGCCAGCCCCAAGCTCAAGGAAGCGGTGCAGGCGGGCTCCGCCGCCTGATCAGCGCGCGCCGGTTCCGGCGCGCTATTTTCAGGTACGCTGCAGGCGTGCCAGCCAGGCCTGCGGCTTGATCGCCTCGGTCGACAGGGCCACGCCGAGCAGGATCACCAGGCCGTAGCCGGCCATGGCGAGCGTGACCGTCTCGCCCAGCAGCAGCGCGCCGTAGAGCAGCGCGAACAGCGGGACCAGGAAGGTCACCGTCAGCGCCTTCGAGGCGCCGGCCTCGGCGATCAGGCGATAGAACAGCACATAGGCCCAGGCGGTGCAGAGCAGTCCCAGCAGCAGCACCGACCCCCAGGCCTTGAGGCTGGGCGTCTGGGCCGGCCAGAACCAGATCGTGGTGGGCACGAGTGCCAGCGCGGCCCCCACCAGGCTGGCCGCCGTGATGGTCAGCGGCGGCACCTCGGCCAGATAGACACGGGTGCAGCTGGCGGCGATGCCATAGCACAGCGTTGAGCCCAGGCAGGCCAGCACCGCGAGCGCGGTCTGCTCGCCGCCCAGGCTGGCCTTGTTCCAGGACAGCAGCACGATCCCCAGGAAGCCCAGCAGCAGCCCCAGCGTGCGCCAGCGCCCCGGTGCCTCGCGCAGCCAGGCCCAGGCGACCAGGGCACCGAACAGCGGCGAGCTGGCGTTCAGGATCGAGGTCAGTCCGGTGCTGATGTGCTGCAGCGCATAGCAGTAGAAGGTGAAGGGCAAGGCCGTGTTGAGCAGGCCGACCGCCAGCAGCGGGCCGGCCTTGCGCCGTACCAGCTGCAGGTCGCAGCGCCACAGCAGCAAGGGCAGCAGCGCCAGCGCGGCGAAGGCCACGCGCAGCCCTGCGGTCGCCCAGGCGCCGAACTCGAGCGCGCCCATGCGCATGAACAGGAAGGAACTGCCCCAGGCCGATGCCAGCAGCAGGAAATCGATGGCGGGTGAACGTTGGGGTTTCACTTGAAGAGCGAGGCTTGGGGCTGCTCGAGCTGCAGCAGGAAGGTCTTGCGCCCCAGCCCGCCGGTGTAGCCGGTCAGGCTGCCGTCGGCGCCGACGACGCGGTGGCAGGGCAGGAAGATGGCCAGCGGGTTGAGTCCGACCGCAGCGCCCAGCGCACGCACCGCGCGCGGCCGTCCCAGCAGCTGCGCCAGCTCGCCGTAGGGGATCGTGTGTCCGTAGGGGATCTGCGTCAGCGCATGCCAGACCTGGCGCTGGAACTCGGTGCCCCAGGAATAGTCCAGCGGCAGGTCGAAGTCGCGCCGACGGTGGGCAAAGTAGTCGTCGAGCTGGGCGATCGCGCGCTGCAGCAGGGGATGTTCGCGGTCCCAGGGCGCTGCCTCGGCCCAGCCCGGGATGTCGAGCTGGTTGGCGAACCAGCAGCCGCACAGTGCTTGCTGGTGGCAGACCAGCAGCAGCTGGCCGATCGGGCTGTCGCAGACGGTGGAGAGCAGGGGGACGGAAGGAGATTTCATCTGGGCAGGAGTCAATCCCGCATCATAAGCCCGCGCGGCAGCTTGCCCTGTTCGTCCGGGCTCCGGAATTTCCTACAATGGCAACAGTTGTTTCCGCCCATACCCAGTCCATGCAAGTTCCTGCCACCGCCTTCAAGGCCTACGACATCCGCGGCGTCGTCCCCGACGCGCTCAATCCAGACT
>CAZJQH010000352.1:0-2166 GCA_964547895.1 uncultured Chitinophaga sp.
CTGTTCAAGCGCGGCTGGCGCGAGGACAAGGGCGACGCGCCGCTCAAGGAGACGCTGGCCGCCGCCATGATCGCCGCCACCGGCTGGACCGGCCAGCCCGACGAGCAGGGCCTGATCGCCCCGCTCTACGACCCCTGCTGTGGCAGCGGCACGGTGCCGATCGAGGCCGCGCTGCTGGCGCTCAACATCGCGCCGGGCGGCGCGCGCCGCTTCGCCTTCGAGAAGCTGCTGCCCTTCCAGGCCCATGTCTGGCAGAGCCTGAAGCAGGAGGCGAAGGCCGCCGAGCGGCCGATGCCGGCGCAGCCCTTCATCTTTGCCAGCGACGTCGCCTTCCGCATGGTCGACTTCGCGCGCCGCAACGCCGAGCGCGCCGGCGTCGCGCAGGCGATCGAGCTGCGCGGCGGCGACGCACTGCAGCGCATGCCGCCAAGTTCGACCCCGGGCGTGCTGCTGCTCAACCCGCCCTACGGCGAGCGCATCGCGGCCGCTGGCGTCGCGGGCCAGCGCGCCGAGGGCCGGGCCGCCAGTCGCGGCGGCGTGCGTGTGTTCAGCGCCGGCGCGCCGGTCGAGACCACGCTGCGCGGCCGCGAGACCGCGCAGACCGCCGACGGGCGCGAGAACAACGACTTCTTCACCCAGCTCGCGAGCCACTGGAAGAAGCATTATTCGGGCTGGAGCGCCTGGCTGCTGACGCCCGACCTCAAGCTGCCGTCCAAGATGCGCTTCAAGGAATCGCGCCGGGTGCCGATGTGGAACGGCCCGATCGAGTGCCGCCTGTTCCGCTTCGACCTGCTGGCCGGCTCGGCGCGCGCCCGTCCGGCCGGCGAGGGCGCCGGAGCCGAGCAGGCATGAGCGAGCTGCCGCGCCTGGTGATCGACACCAACTGGCTGCTCGATCTCTGGGTCTACCAGGACGTCCGGGCGCTGCCCTTGCGCGCCGCGCTGGAGGCTGGCGAGCTGCGCTGGCTGGCCACGCCGCCCATGCGCGACGAGTTCGTGCGCGTGCTGGGCTATCCGGCGGTGGCGAAAAGGCTGCAGTCAGCCAGCCGCGAGCCGGCGATGCTGCTGGCCGAGTTCGAAGCGCGGGTCGAATGGGCCGAGCCGGCGCCGCGGGCGCCGGTGCGCTGCGCCGACCCGGACGACCAGGTCTTCATCGACCTCGCGCTGCAGCAGCGTGCCCTGCTGCTGAGCAAGGACAAGGCGGTGCTGGCCTGCCGCAAGCGCCTGCAGGCGCATGGTGTCGTGGTCCAGCCACACTGGCCTTGACTCGATCAAACCGGCAGAAATACTCCTGAAATATTTTTAGTGCCAGATGTGTTGACAATGCTCAAGCCTTGTCTATAATTTCTCTCAGGTTGTCTCGCGGCAACCTCCCGCTTTTCCTCCCTGAGCGGGTGCCTTCGTGTGTGACAGCAAAAAGGCTTATCACCCCGATCCTTTAGATCGGGGTTTTTTTTCGCCTGTACCCTGGGCAGCCGTCAGCAGGCACAACAAAGCCGGCAGGCAGCCGGCTCTTGCTGGATCCAGGCAGGGCCGCCGGCCCCGCCCGCGTCGATCAGGCGCGCTTGGCCAGCACCTCGAAGGCTGGCAGGGTCTTGCCTTCCAGCACTTCCAGGAAGGCGCCGCCGCCGGTCGAGATGTAGCCGACATCGTCGGTGATGTGGTACTTGGCGATGGCGGCCAGCGTGTCGCCGCCGCCGGCGATCGAGAACGCCTCCGAGTGCGCGATGGCCGAAGCCATCATCTTGGTGCCGCCGGCGAACTGCGGGTATTCGAACACGCCGACCGGGCCGTTCCAGACGATGGTGCCGGCGTGCGCGATGATCTCGGCCAGCTTGGCCGAGGTCTTGGGGCCGACGTCCAGGATGCGGTCGTGCGGGCCGACCTCGTCGACCGGGATCCGGTTGGCGCGTGCCAGCGCCGACACCTCGTCGGCCACCACGACGTCGACCGGCAGCGGCACTTCGGCGCCGCGCTCCTTCATGATGTCCATCACCTGCTGCGCCTCGCGCACCATCTCGGGCTCTGCCAGCGAGTCGCCGATGCGCTTGCCGGCCGCCAGCAGGAAGGTGTTGGCGATGCCGCCGCCGACGATCAGCTGGTCGACCTTGGTCGCCAGCGTCTTGAGGATGCTCAGCTTGGTCGAGACCTTGGAGCCGCCGACGAT
>CAZJQH010000353.1:0-2164 GCA_964547895.1 uncultured Chitinophaga sp.
CCGATCTCCGCGATCAGCTTCGGCATGGCGCTGATGTTCGGTACCGCCGGTCTGCCCCACATCCTGATGCGCTTCTTCACCGTGCCGGATGCCAAGGAAGCCCGCAAGTCGGTGTTCTGGGCCACCACCTGGATCGGCTACTTCTACGTGCTGATCTTCATCATCGGCTTCGGCGCCATCACCCTGGTGCTGACCAACCCCGAGATGGCTGACGTCGCCAAGGGCATCATCCTGGGTGGCGCGGGTACCGCCAACATGGCAGCCGTGCTGGTCGCCAAGTCGGTCGGCGGCAACGTGTTCTACGGCTTCATCTCGGCAGTGGCCTTCGCGACCATCCTGGCCGTGGTGGCTGGCCTGACCCTGTCGGGCGCCTCCGCCGTCTCGCACGACCTCTACGCCACCGTGTTCAAGAAGGGCAAGGCCGACAGCGCATCCGAGCTGAAGGTCTCCCGCATGACCACCCTGGCACTGGGCGTGCTGGCCGTGACCCTGGGCATCGCCTTCGAGAAGCAGAACATCGCCTTCATGGTCTCTCTGGCCTTCGCGATCGCCGCTTCGGCCAACTTCCCGGTGCTCTTCATGAGCGTGCTGTGGAAGGACTGCACCACCAAGGGCGCCGTCATCGGCGGCTTCCTGGGCCTGATCTCCTCGGTCGCCCTGACCGTGGTCTCGCCCTCGGTGTGGGAAGCCACGCTGGGCAACCCCAAGGGCTCGGCCTGGTTCCCGTACAGCTCGCCGGCCCTGTTCTCGATGACCATCGGCTTCGTCGGAATCTGGCTGTTCTCGATCCTCGACCGCAGCCAGGACGCCGCCAACGAGCGCGCCGCCTTCGCGGTCCAGAAGGTCCGTTCCGAGACCGGCCTGGGTGCTTCGGGCGCATCGGGTCACTGATGCCGGCCAGCCGCCGGGAGCGATTCCGGCGGCAGCAAAAAGGAACCGGGCCTCGAGCCCGGTTTTTTCATGGGCGCAGTGCTGCAGGTTGAATCCTGCGCCGGGCCCAGCGCAATCTACTGCGCCGACAGCTGCCTGAGCTTGATGAAGGCCAGCGCGGTCAGCACGGCGCGGTCGAGCGGGTCGGGCGAGCCGCGCTCGGGCAGATCGAGCGCCTGCAGCATGCTGGAATAGCGCAGATCGACATAGACGCCATCCTGCTGGTAAGGCGGCAGCTGCTTCAGCCTCCAGTCGTAGTAGAGCGAAGACACTTCCAGTTGCTGCTGCGGCAGCCCGATGCCGATCAGCGGCTTGACGATCTGGTCCAGCATCGCGACGTCGAACTCGAGGTAGTAGCCCAGCAGCGGCCGGCTGCCGACGAAGCGCAGCAGCCGCTCGGCGGCATCGCTAGCGAGCAGGCCCTGGGCCAGGTCCTGCTCGCGCAGCCGATGGCGGCGCAGCGCTTCGGCGGGTACCGGCCCTCCGGGGCGCAGCAGTAATTCAAGCCGGTCGCTGCTCAAGACACGGTTGCCGCAGACGCGCACCGCGCAAAGCGACAGCACCCGGTCATGCAGTTGGTCGTGGCCGGTGGTGGCGCAGGCGAGCGAGACCCATTCGTTCTCTGGCTCGGGGTCGAACAGGAAGCCGTATTCGGGCTGGCTCAGGTGGCGCAGCCGCCATTCACGCCGGATCGCATCGGCCAGCCGGGACGGTGAAAGCGGGTTGTCCATCACATCGCATCCAGGTGGAAACGGTGGTTCAGCACCGCCTTGAAGCGCTTGACTGCGGCCAGCGTGTCCTTGAGCAGGTCGCGCTCGAGCGAGCTGAGCTTTTGCGGATCGACGCGTCCGGTGACGGGGCGGCCGGTGTCGAGCTCGGCCAGTCCGGCCTTGAGCTTGAGGCTCATGAAGAAGCTCAGGCTCTCTGTCAGCTCCGCGCCCATCTTTTCGTCCAGCGTGCCGTCGGCCACCAGCGCCGCGATGCGGGCCGCCGTGCTGGTCTCGGACAGGCGCCGTGCCAGCGCCAGGCTGCGGATGCCATGCACCAGCGGGAAAATGCCCTCGCGCTTGATGTCCATACCGCTGTCGGCCTCGCCGAGCGAGAACAGCTTGTTCCACCAGCCCTGGCTGCTTTCGCCGAAGGAGGTGATCACCGAGGCGAAGCGACCGATCACGGCCTCGTTGTCGGGCGCCAGCGCCAGCACGCCCTGGCGCACCTGTTCCAGCAGTTCGCC
>CAZJQH010000354.1:0-2161 GCA_964547895.1 uncultured Chitinophaga sp.
CCCGCGTCGGCCGAGCGCACGCAGTGCTCGACCCAGCGCACGCCCTCGACGCCGGCGTCGATGTCGGGGTAGCGCTCCGGCGCCGGCTGGCCGCGCTCGACGGCATCCATCGCCAGCGCGTAGCGGCGATAGAGATTCGACCAGGCCTCGAACAGGCCCTCGGGGTGGCCCGCGCCGATGCGGTCGTCGGCCAGCGCCGCCGGGTGCAGGTAGCCCATGCCGCGCTCGAGGATGCGCGCCGGCTGGCCCTGGACCTCGAAGCTGAGCTGGTTCGGGCGCTCGTCCCACCATTCGAGGCTGGCCCTGGAGCCGATCACGCGGATCTTCTGGCCGTGCATCGAGCCGGCGTTGACCGCGCAGGACCAGACCTGGCCGACCGCGCCGTTGTCGTATTCCATCAGCGTGAAGGCGTTGTCCTCCAGCGGGGCGCGGCTCCTGACAAAGCTCTGCCGCGTGCACAGCAGGCGCTTGATCCTGAGCTGCGGCAGCATCACCTCGGACAGGTAGAGCGGATGGGTGCCGACGTCGCCCAGCACGTAGCTCGGACCGGCCATTTTGGGGTCGACGCGCCACTTCGTCGCCGGGTTGGCGGCCTCGACCGCCTCGCTGTGGAAGCCGTGCGCGAACTGCATCTGCACGATGCGGATCTCGCCGAGCTCACCGGCGGCGATCATCTCGCGCGCCTGCTCGATCAGCTGATGGCCGGCATAGCCATAGGTCACGCCGACGATCCGGCCCTGGCTTGCGGCGAGCGCGCGCAGTTTCTCGGCCTCTTCGGTGGTGAAGCACAGCGGCTTCTCGCACACCACATGCAGGCCGGCCTCCAGCGCGGCCTTGCAGATCGCATAGTGGGTGCCGTTGGGCGTCGCGACAGAGACCGCCTGGATGCCGTCGGCACGCGCGGCCTCGGCGGCGAGCATCGTCGCGTAGTCCGGGTAGCAGCGCTGCGGGTCCAGCCCCAGGCTGGCGCCGAAGTCGCGCCCGCGCACGGGGTCGATGTCGAAGGCGCCGGCGACCAGCTGGAACACGCCGTCGCGCAGCGCCGCGCTGCGGTGGATGTAGCCGATCTGGCTGCCTTGGCCGCCGCCGACCATGGCCCAGCGGATCGGCGCCGGAAGGATCTTTGCCCCGTTGATCATGTCTGTCTCCTTGTTGTGATTTCAGTTGAAGCCGACGCTGCGCAGGAAGTCGCGGCTGGCCTTGACGTCGGCCAGCACCGAGCCCGAGTTGCGCGGGTCGCGCTCCTGCTCGACCGTGATGTAGCCCTGGTAGCCGATCTCGCGCAGCGCCTCGCGGATGCCTTCGTAGTCGAGCACGCCCTGGCCGATCGGGCACATCACGCCCTCGGCGCAGGCCTCGAAGAAGCGGATGCGCTGGCCCATGATCCGCTGGTAGACCTTGCGGTCGATGTCCTTGAAATGCACGTAGTCGAGCCGGTCGGCATGGCGCAGCAGGGTCGCGACCGGGTCCATGCCGGCGTAGTAGCAGTGGCCGGTGTCGAGGCAGAGGCCCGCGACCTCGTGCGGGATGTCGCGCAGGATCTGCTCGATCTCGTCGGCGAACTCGATGTAGCCACCGGCGTGCGGATGGATCACGGTGCGGATGCCGTACTCGCGCCAGGACAGCTCGGCGATCTGGCGCACATGGCCGACCATCCGGGCCCAGTCCGCCGGGGTCAGGCGCAGCGCGCGGTCAGCGTGGCCGGCGGCATAGTCGCGCTCCTCGTGGCCCCAGTCCATCACCACCAGGTAGGGGGCGGCAAAGCGCTGGCCGGCCTCGGTCGGCAGCCTGGGCAGCTCGCGCAGCAGGCCGCAGATCTCGTGCGTCTGGCGCAGCAGGCTGGCGGCATTGGCGGGCGAGACCAGGTCGTCGAAGATGGTGCCGGCGACGATGCGCAGGCCATGCTGTTCCAGCGCCTGGCCGGTGCGCTCGACGTCGAGCGGCATGTAGCCGTAGGGACCGAGCTCGAGTCCCTGGTAGCCGGCCGCGCTGGCCTCGCGCAGCACCTGGGTCCAGTCGGGCAGGTGCGGATTCCTGACGTCGTCTACGCCCCAGCAGCAGGGCGCGCTCATGATGTGGAGGGTCATGGTGTGAAAGCCTGGGTTGTCTTGTCGGTTGCCGGTTCAGCGCTTGAAATGCTGGTCGAGGTAGCGCTGGATCT
>CAZJQH010000355.1:0-2157 GCA_964547895.1 uncultured Chitinophaga sp.
GCTCGAGCGAATCGGGCGCCGCCACCGGCACCGCGCAGACCAGCCGCTCCGGCTGGCGATGACGCAGGCCGTGCAGCGCGGCGATCATGGTGGCACCGGTGGCAAGGCCGTCATCGACCACGATCACGATCCGGCCCTGCGGATCGATCGGCGGGCGGATCGGCGTGTACTGGGTGCGGCGCGACTGGATGGTGAGCAGCTGCTCGTGCTTCTCGGCCGCCAGGTAGTCCTGGTCAGCGCCGAGCGAGGCGGCGTAGGGCGCGACATAGGTCCAGCCGCTCTCGTCGACCGAGCCGACCGCGACCTCGGGCGCATAGGGCGAGCGCAGCTTGCGCACCAGCACGACGTCGAACTCGCCGCCGAGCTCTTGCGCGATCAGCCTGGCCATCGGCACCGCGCCGCGCGGGATCGCGAGCACCAGCGGACTGCGCTCGCGGTAGGCTTCCAGCGCCACGGCGAGCTGGCGCGCGGCGTCGAGTCGGTCCTGGAACATCATGCCGGGCTCCTGCAACGGTTCAGCTGGCGCGCTGCGGCTGCAGCAGCTCGATGCGCCATTGCGGTTCGTAGGGCGGCACATGGCATTCGATGATGCCGGCCGGCGCGATCTGCAGCCGCGTGCCGACCACGTCGGCATGAACCGGCAGCGTGGCGGCACAGCGATCGGCCAGCACCGCGACGCGGATCTCGGCCGGCCGCTTGCGCGCGAGGTAGTCGAGCACCCGCAGCAGCGAATTCCCGGTGTAGAGCACGTCGTCGACCAGCAGCAGGGTCCAGCCAGCCAGGTCGAGCGCGGCGTGCTGGGTCTGCTCGGTCAGCAAGGTGTCGGGGTGCAGCAGGGTGAGGTCGTCGGCATAGCGCTTGACCTTGAGATCGAGCCGCAGCGGCGGCGCCAGGCCATGGTCGCGCACCAGGCGCTCGGCCAGCTGGTCGGCCAGCGGCGCGCCACGGCGCAGGATGCCGACCAGCGCGACCCGGTCACGGCCGCGCAGCAATGGCGCCGCCTGCAGCGCCATGCGGTCGAGCAAGGCCGCGAGCTCGGCATGATCGAAAAGACAGGCCCGGTCTGGCGGCCCAGGATTCATGATCCGACTCCCTGCCGGGGTCGCAGGCCCCGGTCTCAGGGCATTCTGGTCAGCGCGCTGCGGCTTGTCAACCGCGCTGCCAGCGGCAAGACGCAGGCGCTCAGGCGGGCAAGGCCGCCGGCTCGACGATGCCGATGCGGTCGAGCGCCTCGGCCAGCTGGGCGACGCAGCGCGCAGGCTGGTGCAGCTTGTCGAGCCCGAACAGGCCGATGCGGAAGGTCGAGAAGCCGGCCGGCTCGTCGCACTGCAGCGGCACGCCGGATGCGGTCTGCAGGCCCAGCGCCAGGAACTTGCTGCCGTTCTGGATGCCGGGGTCGTCGGTGTAGCTCACCACCACGCCCGGTGCCTGGAAACCAGCCGTCGCCACGCTGCGGATGCCGCGACGCTCGAGCAGCGCGCGCACCTGACGGCCAAGCTCGAGCTGCTCCTCGCGCACCTTGTCGAAGCCGTAGGCGCGGGTCTCCTGCATCACGTCACGCAGCCGCAGCAACGCATCGGTCGGCAGGGTGGCGTGGTAGGCATGGCCGCCGTTCTCGTAGGTTTCCATGATCTGCAGCCATTTCTTCAGGTCGGCCGCGAAGCTTGTGCTGCTCGTCGCATCGATTGCAGTGCGGGCGCGCTCGCTCAGCATCACCATGGCGCAGGCGGGCGATCCGCTCCAGCCCTTCTGCGGCGCGCTGATCAGGACGTCAATGCCGCAGTCCTGCATGTCGACCCAGAGCGTGCCGGATGCGATGCAGTCGAGCACGAACAGGCCGCCGACCTCGTGCACCGCGGCCGCCACCGCCTTCAGGTAGTCGTCCGGCAGCAGCATGCCGGCCGAGGTCTCGACATGGGGCGCGAACACCACGTCGGGCTTGAACTCGCGGATCGTGGCGACCACCTCGTCGATCGGACAGGGCATCCAGGGTGCCTGCGGCTCGTCCGAGACCCGGCGCGCCTTCAGCACGCGCGTCTCGGCGGGAATCGATCCGGCATCGAAGATCTGGCTCCAGCGGTAGCTGAACCAGCCGTTGCGGATCACCAGCGCCTTCCTGCCGGTGGCGAACTGGCGCGCGACCGCCTCCATGCCGTA
>CAZJQH010000356.1:0-2154 GCA_964547895.1 uncultured Chitinophaga sp.
CCCCCTCATTCGCAAGGAGGCTATGTTGGACACGAAGCAAGTTGAGGTGAATTCTGTAACCCGTGTTGTTTACGGAGTACAGGACATGTTGGAGCCGGAGGCGGTCACGACGATCGTTCGGTTGGGGCAGTTGGGCTGGGGTGCGAAGCGGATTGCCAGGGCGCTGGGCATCGCGCGCAACACGGTGCGGCGGTATCTGAACGCGGGTGGGCCGGTGGCGTACCGCCAGCCGCAGCGCGCCAGCATGCTGGGCGATCATGAAGCCTGGCTGCGGGAGCGTTTCCTGCAGCACCGGGGCAACTGCGATGTGGTGCGTCAGGAGTTGGGCAAGGAGCTGGGCATCGAGACGAGCCTGCGCACGGTCGAGCGCGCGTGCCGAGGGTTCCGCCAGGAGCTCGAAGCGAGCCGGCGTGCGACGGTCCGCTTCGAGACCGCGCCAGGCGAGCAGATGCAGATCGACTTCGGCCAGACGCGCGTGGCGATCGGCGGCGAGTCGGTGCGGGTGTTCCTGTTCGTGGCGACCCTGGGCTATTCGCGCCGGGGGTTTGCGTGCGCGTTCCGGCACGAGCGCCAGAGCGCGTGGTTCGCCGGGATAGAGGCAGCGTTTGCCCATTTCGGCGGGCGGCCGCAGACGCTGCTCATCGACAACGCCAAGGCACTGGTCGACCAGCACGACATGCAGACCCGCCAGGTTCGGCTCAACAGCCGCTTCGAGGCGTTCTGCCGACACTGGGGCATAGCTGCGCGGGCATGCGCGCCGTTTCGCGCCCGCACCAAGGGCAAGACCGAGAACGGCGTGGGCTACGTGAAGAAGAACGCCATCGCCGGCCACGCCTTCGAAAGCTGGGCGGCATTGGAGGCGCACCTGGTGCACTGGCAGCGCGAGGTCGCCGATGTGCGCCTACATGGCACGACGGGCGTCACGCCTGTTGAACGCTTCGCCCTGGAGCGCGAGCATCTGCGCCCGGTCGCCGGGATCGCCCCCTTCCTGCAGGTGCGCGAGCTCGTGCGCCGTGTCAATGCCGAGGGCTGCATCGAGCTCGACACCAACGCCTACAGCGTGCCGTGGCGGCTGATCGGCGAGACGGTCACGGTGATGGTGAGCGCCGACACCGTGGTGGTCGAGTACGCCGGCGAGGAAGTGGCCCGCCATGCACAGCTCTGCGGCAGTCGCGGGCGCAGCATCGAGCGCAGCCATCTGCTGGGCGGCGCTCCAGCGCCGGCCGAGATCGAGGCCCCACCACCCACCGATGCGCTGCTGCGCCCGCTGGCCGAGTACGAAGCCCTCGTGGGGGGAGGCTGGTGATGATCGAGACCGACCGACTCGACGGGCTGCTCACCCGGCTTCACCTCACGGCAATCCGCGACCAGCTCGACAGCCTGCTCGACGAAGCGAGCCGGGCGCAAATGACGCTGCGCGAGGCCTTGCTGTTCCTGGCCGAGCGCGAGGTGGCGCGGCGCGACACCCGGCGCATCCAGATGGGCATGAAGCTCGCCCGCTTCCCGTGCGTGCGTACGCTCGAAGGCTTCGACTTCGACGCGCAGCCTTCGATCGATCCAGGGCAGATCCGCGATCTCGCCACCGGTCGCTGGATCGGCCACGGCCAGGCATTGTTGCTGCTCGGTCCGCCCGGCGTGGGCAAGACGCACCTGGCGGTCGCCCTCGGGCGTGAAGCGGTCGATCGCGGCTACACGGTGCTCTTCACCTCGGCCGCGGCGCTGATGGCCGGGCTCACCAAGGCGCACGCCGACGGGCGGCTCGAGGAGAAGCTGCTGCAGCTCTCAAAGCCCAAGCTGTTGATCATCGATGAGCTGGGGTATCTGCCGCTCGAACCAGCGGCTGCGCACCTGTTCTTCCAGCTGGTGTCGCGGCGCTACGAGCGGGCCAGCATGCTGATCACGAGCAACCGGCCGGTCGGAGAGTGGGGCCAGGTGTTTGGGGATGCGGTGGCCGCCACCGCCATCCTCGATCGACTGCTGCACCACAGCCAGGTCATCACGATCCGGGGCGACAGTTACCGGCTGCGCGACAAGCGCCGCAGCGGCCTTCTGCAGAAGGCCGCTGCCCCCACCCCGATCACGTCGGAGAGTTGATTAACCCAGGGGGTCAATTCCAGATGTCGTCAGGGGGTCAAACCTTCGTGTCGCTTGACA
>CAZJQH010000357.1:0-2135 GCA_964547895.1 uncultured Chitinophaga sp.
GCACCCAGCCGCTGGCTCAGCCCGCCGGCCACCTGACTGAGCA
Organism: uncultured Chitinophaga sp.; assembly: GCA_964547895.1. Classification (GTDB taxonomy): domain Bacteria; phylum Pseudomonadota; class Gammaproteobacteria; order Burkholderiales; family Burkholderiaceae_C; genus Malikia. The sequence goes on from CAZJQH010000357.1 coordinate 44, forward strand.
GCTCGGCCTGCGGACTGCCGGGATCGAGCTGCATCTGCGAGGTCGGGCCGATGGCTGCGATCACCAGCGCGAGCTGGCCGAAGCCGTCGAACACCGGCGCCGCCAGTCCGCTGATGCCCGGCAGCAGCTCGTCGCGCACCCGGCTCAGGCCGCTGTCGCGCACGGCCTGCAGCTCGGCGGCGAACGCCGGGTCGTCCAGCGCGCCGACATGGCCCTCGCGCGCCAGTGCCGCGGCCACCTCGGCCGGCGCGCGCAAGGCCGCAAACACCTTGCCGGTGGCGGTATGCCGGATCGACGCCGCCGTGCCGTGGCGCATCGTGACATGGACCGGAGTCGGCCCCTCCTCGACCCGGATGATGACCGGCGAGCCGCCGCCCCAGACCGCCGCCGATACCGTGCAGCCGACCTGCTGCGCCAGCGCCGGCAGCTCGGCGATCGCCAGCCGAACCGGATCGACCTGCTGCAGGCTGATCAGCCCGAGCTGGATCGCCAGCGGCCCCAGGCCGTAGTGACCGCTGACCGGGTCCTGCTCGACCAGGCCGAGCTTGCCGAAGCTGACCAGATAGGGATGGGCCTTGGCCGGCGTCATGTCGGCCTCGCGCGCGAGGTCCTTGAGCGCCATGCGGCGTCCGGTGTGGGCCAGCGCCTTGAGCAGTTGCCCGCCCACCTCCACGCTCTGGATGCCGCGCGAGGTGCGGGCCTCGCCGTACTCGGCACTGGCAGCGGCAGGCTGGGCCTGTTTGGAAATTGCAGTCTTGCTCATGCGCGTATTTTCCACCCTGGCATCGGATGAACGCGAGCAAGGGTTTTTACCCATGCAAATGCATTTGCTAATGTAGAACGTCTTGGCTAAGATGCAGGCATTCGACTTAGACAAGTCGATTCGTCATTAACGAACCACAAATCACCGCCATGAGCACCAAGACCTTCGCCTCCGCCGCCGACCTCGAAGAAAAGAAAGTCACCTTCGAGAAGCTGTCCGAGCACGCCTACGCCTACACCGCCGAGGGCGACCCGAACACCGGCATCATCATCGGCGACGACGCCGTGATGGTGATCGACACCCAGGCCACCCCCGTGATGGCGCAGGACGTGATCCGCCGCATCCGCGAAGTCACCGACAAGCCGATCAAGTACGTGGTGATGAGCCACTACCATGCGGTGCGCGTGCTGGGGGCGTCGGCCTACATGGCCGAGGGCGGCGAGCAGATCATCGCCAGCCGCGACACCTACGACCTGGTGGTCGAGCGCGGCGAGTTCGACAAGGCGAGCGAGATCGGCCGCTTCCCGCGCCTGTTCCAGAACGTCGAGAGCATCCCCGAAGGCCTGACCTGGCCGACCATGACCTTCGAGGGCAGGATGAGCATCTGGCTCGGCAAGCTCGAGGTCCAGCTGATCCAGCTCGGCCGCGGCCACACCAAGGGCGACACCGTGGCCTGGATCCCGTCCGAGAAGATCCTGTTCTCGGGCGACCTGGTCGAGTTCGACGCCACCCCCTACGCCGGCGACGCCTACTTCAAGGACTGGCCGCAGACGCTGGACAACGTCGCCGCGCTCAAGCCCGAAAAGCTGGTTCCGGGACGCGGCGCCGCGCTGACCACCCCGGAGCAAGTCCAGGCCGGCCTGCAGGGCACGCGCGACTTCATCCAGGACCTCTATGAGAGCGTGCAGGCCGGTGCCGCCGCCGGCAAGGACCTGCGCGCCGTCTACGAGGAGACCTTCGCCAAGCTGCAGCCCAAGTACGGCCACTGGGTCATCTTCAACCATTGCATGCCGTTCGACGTGACGCGCGCCTACGACGAGGCGACCGAACACCAGCACCCGCGCATCTGGACTGCCGAGCGCGACCGCCAGATGTGGATTGCGCTCGAAGGCTGACCCAGCGGCACCCACCCCAGCAGAGGCAAGACATGAAACGCGAAGACCTTTCCCACTATCCCTTCCATGGCGACGGCGCACAGGTGCAGAAGATCGAGTTCGCCTACCAGCGCTCGCCCGATCAGGACGCTGATCGTCCGGCCCACCATCCGGTCGTGATCGTCGGCGCCGGCCCGGTCGGCCTGACGCTGGCGATCGACCTGGCCCAGCGCGG
>CAZJQH010000358.1:0-2131 GCA_964547895.1 uncultured Chitinophaga sp.
CAGGGTCCTTGCCCGGCTCGCGGGTTTTGACCGCGCCAGCCACGACTTCGGCCAGCTCGGCGGTGGTTCGAACAGGGCCCCGTTCCTGTCGGCGACGATCAATCGCCTTTGCAATCTGCTGAGCAAACCGTTCTTCACCATAGTCACGAATCACCTCCGCTATCTGGGGTATGTCGGCCTCGGCCAGCCAGTCGGCCACGCTCTCGCCCCGGGTCGGGTCCATGCGCATGTCCAGCGGCCCGTCGTGCCGGAAGGAAAAACCCCGCGCGGGGTCGTCGATCTGCGGCGAACTCACCCCGAGATCCATCAGGATGCCGTCGGCGCAGGCCGGCGGCAGCTCGGCCATCGAGCTGAAGCCCTCATGGCGGATCGAGAAGCGCGCATCGGCGCGGGCGAGCTCGTCGGCCACCGCCACCGCCTGCGGATCCCTGTCGAAGGCGGTGAGTCGCCCCTCGGGGCCGAGCCGCGACAGGATCAGGCCCGAATGGCCGCCGCGCCCGAAGGTCGCGTCGATGTAATGACCGTCGGGCCGGATCGAAAGTGAGTCGACCGCCTCGTCCAGCAGGACGGTGCAATGAGAAAAAACCGTTTGCACTGTCGTGCCTTCAGAAAGAGAAATCCTGGAAGACTTCGGGCATCTCGCCCTTCATCGCTTCGGCCTCCTGGGCCGCATAAGTCTCGGCGTCCCAGAGCTCGAAATGCCTGCCCATGCCGAGCAGCACCGCCGCCTTGGTGATGCCGGTGGCTGCGCGCAACTCGGGCGCCACCAGCACGCGCCCGGCGGCGTCCATCTCGCAGTCCATCGCATTGCCCAGGAAGATGCGCTTCCACCACTGCGCCGACATCGGCAGCTCGGCAATGCGGGCGCGGAAAGCCTCCCATTCGGGCCGGGGAAACAGCATGAGACAGCCGTGGGGGTGCTTGGTGATGGTGAGCTGGCCGCTGGCAGTCGCGCTCAGTAACTCGCGGTACCGCGTCGGTACCGAAAGCCGCCCCTTGGCATCGAGGCTGATCGCGGACGCTCCCTGAAACATGGCATCATGCCCTTGAAAACACTTTTCACCACTTTATTGCACTTTTTTCCACTGTAGCACCAAAACAGGGCTGACAGCGAACGAAGCGCCGGTTTTTTTAAAGCGAAATCAAAGACTTAGAGCCAGGCAAAACAGGAAGCAAGGCAAAAACCCCAAACGGCATAAGCACTTAGCCGGGGGATTGAAGGCCGGACCTGAAGTCCGGCAGCAAGGGGGGCGCCAGGGCGCCCTGGGAACGGCCGCTCAGCAGCCCGCCTGCGCACGCTCCTCGCGCACGCGCTGCTGGCGTTCGCTGACGCGCTGCTGCTGGCGTGCCGTCAGTGGCTGGCGGCTGCGACTGTACTCGCGCTCGAGCTCAGCCTGCAGCCGCTCGCAACGGGCCTGCTGGCGAGCCTGCGCGCGCGCCTGCCGCTGCAGCGCCTGCTGCTCGGCCCGGACCATGGCATCGGTCCGGCTTGCGCTGCGCTCGGACTTGGCCAGCCCCTGCTCCGCGACCCGGATCTGGCGGTCCATGCTGAGCCCGGACGGCACGGTCTCGATCCGGTCGATCAGCGCGTCATGCTGCTGGCAGTGCGTCTTCGACCAGAACAGGCCGCCACCGTAGGCGCGGCAGCGGTAGAGCTGGTCGGCCTGGGCTGGCAACCCCAGCGTCATGGCCAGCGCACCAGCCAACAGAGTCCTAACACAAGCCGGCAACAAGATCATGACATCCCCCTTCAATATGATCAATTCATCATACAAAGGGCGACGCGAATCGTCACGCGCCAGCGTCTGCCGGCATCAGAGGATGTAGCGCGACAGATCCTCGTTCTGGCTCAGCGCGCCCAGGCGGGCGTCGACGTAGGCGGCGTCGATGGTGACGGTCTGGCCTTCGAGCTTGGTGGCGTCGAAGCTGACCTCGTCGAGCAGGTGCTCCATCACGGTGGCGAGGCGGCGCGCGCCGATGTTCTCGGTGCGCTCGTTGACCTCGTGCGCGATCTGCGCCAGCCGCGTGATGCCGTCCGCAGTGAAGGCCAGCTGCACGCCCTCGGTCGCCAGCAGGGCCTGGTACTGGCGCACCAGGCTGGCGTGGGTCTGGCTCAGGATGGCCTCGAAGT
>CAZJQH010000359.1:0-2129 GCA_964547895.1 uncultured Chitinophaga sp.
ATCACGTCGAGCAGCAGCAGGTCGCCTTCCGGATTGTTGCCGGCGAGCTGGTTGGCCTGGATCGCGGCGCCGAGTGCGACGACCTCGTCGGGATTGAGGTTGGTCAGCGGCGGCTGGCCGAAGAACTCGGCCACCGCCTGGCGCACCACCGGCATGCGGGTCGAACCGCCGACCATCACGGTGCCCTGCACTTCTTCCTTGCTCAGGCGGGCATCGCGCAGCACGCGCCTGACGGCGGCCATGGTGCGCTGGGTCAGCTCGGCCGTGGCCTGCGCGAATTCAGCATGGGTGAGGTCGCGCTCGATGGAGCGGCCGTCAAGCAAGACCGAAAAGCGCACCGCGACGCCATCATCGGCATGCTTCGACAAGGCTTCCTTGACGCGGCGCGCCTCGGCCTGCAGGCGGGCGCGCTCGCCGGCCGGCAGTTCGCTGGACTTGAGGCTGAAGCCGCACTGCTGCAGCAGCCAGTCGGCCAGGGCGCGGTCGTAGTCGTCGCCACCCAGCGCGGAATCGCCGCCGGTGGCCAGCACCTCGAACACGCCACGCGTCAGGCGCAGGATCGAGACGTCGAAGGTGCCGCCACCCAGGTCGTAGACCGCGTAGACGCCTTCCGAACCCTGGTCCAGGCCGTAGGCGATCGCCGCGGCGGTCGGCTCGTTGATCAGGCGCAGCACTTCCAGGCCGGCCATCTGGGCCGCGTCCTTGGTCGCCTGGCGCTGCGCGTCGTCGAAATAGGCCGGCACGGTGATGACGGCGCCGAACAGGTCGTTGTCGAAGCTGTCCTCGGCGCGGAAGCGCAGCGTGGCCAGGATCTCGGCGCTGACCTCGACCGGCGACTTGTCGCCCGCGACGGTGCGGACCGCGGCCATGCCGGGGCCGTCGACCACGGTGTAGGGCAGCTTGCCCGCAATCGCCTGCAGGTCGGCCAGCTTGCGACCCATCAGGCGCTTGACCGAGCTGATCGTGTTGTGCGGATCGTCCACCTGGGCGGCCAGCGCATCCCAGCCGATCGATCGGCCGGAGCCAGAGCCCGGCGCCAGATAGCGCACCACGCTGGGCAGGATGACACGGCCCTGCTCGTCCGGCAGGCATTCGGCAATGCCGTGGCGCACCGAGGCGACCAGCGAATGGGTGGTACCCAGGTCAATCCCCACCGCGATGCGACGCTGGTGCGGATCGGGGGTCTGACCGGGTTCGGAAATTTGCAGCAGTGCCATGAACAGATCGGGCCGCTAGCCCGTGAAGTGGTTCAGTCTCGAAAACCCGTTATTGTCGCAGCACGCCAGAATCCTGACGGAGGGCGGGCCTGTGAGCGGCGGGGAGAAGCGGCGACGAGGGACGGCCCCGCAGCCGCAGCCTCAGAAGCGGTCGAGGCGGGTGTGCAGTTCCTCGGCAAAGCGCTCGACGAACATCAGCGCCCTCACCTGCTGTGCGGCGCCAGCCGCATCGCGCTGCTGGTCGATAGTGCGGCCGAGCTGGTCCAGCATCTGGCGGCGCACCGCCTGGGTCTCGTCCAGCAGGGCCTCGATCGCCTCGGCGCCTTCGGCTTCGTCGAGCGCCTCGCGCCACTCCATCTGCTGCATCAGGAAGGCCGGCGGCATCGCGGTATTGCTCTCGGCCTTGATCGGAGCGCCGTTGAGTTCGCACCAGTAGGCCGCGCGCTTCAAGGGATCCTTCAGGCGCTGGTAGGCCTCGTTGATGCGCACCGACCACTGCATGGCAATGCGCTGCGCCGCCGCGCCCTGGGCCGCGAAGCGATCCGGATGGGCCTGGCGCTGCAGCGACTTCCAGCGCTCGTCCAGCACCGTTCGATCAAGCACGAAGCCGGCAGCCAGGCCGAACAGCCTGAAGTCGTCGTCCTGCAGGCTGGGCGCAGCGCTGGCCACCGGCTCAGACACGGAAGGACTCGCCGCAACCACAGCGATCGCGCTCGTTCGGGTTGTTGAAGCGGAAGCCCTCGTTGAGACCCTCGCGCACGAAATCCAGCGTCATGCCGTCCAGGTAGGCCATCGACTTCGGGTCGACCAGGATCTTGACCCCCCTGTCCTCGAACACCACGTCCTCGGGCGCGACCTCGTCGGCGTACTCGAGCTTGTAGGCCAGGCCCGAGCAGCCGGTGGTCTTGACGC
>CAZJQH010000360.1:0-2122 GCA_964547895.1 uncultured Chitinophaga sp.
AAGCGGTTGGCGACCCAGCAGCGGATCTCGTCGGGCGTGCACTGGCCGCCGTTCAGGCGCAGGTTGAACGGATGGTGGATATGGTAGCCGGCGCCCTTGGCGCGCAGCTGCTGCTCGAATTCGGTCCGGTCCCAGGCCAGGGCCTGTGTCGGCAGGGCTGCAGTCATAGTTCGATCTCCAGGCCGTCATGGGCCACTTGGATGCCGTGCCCGGCGAGGATGGCGCGCTCGGGCGAGTCCTCGCGCAGGATGGGGTTGGTGTTGTTGATGTGGATCAGCCACTTCTGCTTGCCCGGCGGCAGGCTGTCGAGCAGCGTGATCATGCCGTCCGCTCCGCTCTGCGGCAGATGGCCCATCTCGGCGGCTGGCTTGGCTGACAGGCCGAGACGGATCATCTCGTCCTCGGTCCAGAAGGTGCCGTCGACCAGCAGCACGTCGGCCTGTTCCATCAGCGCGCGCGTGGCGGTGTCGATCCGGCCCAGTCCGGGCGCGTAGAACAGCGATCGGCCGCTGAGCGGGTTGTGGACCATCAGCGCGATGTTGTCGCCCGCGCGCGCCTGGCCGCGGAACGGCGAATAAGGCGGCGGCTGGCTCGCGATCGGCACCGCATGCACCTGCAGCGGCTCGAGGAACGGGATGTCGAGCGGCTGGCCGTCGAGTGCGATCGGTCGGGTCTGCAGGCCGCAGTAGTGGCCCAGCAGTCGGGTGAGAGGAAAGCCAGTGCCGATGTCGTCCAGCACCTCGGCCGTCGCGTACAGCGGCAACGGCTGGCTGCGCTCGCGCAGCATCAGCAGGCCGGTGCAGTGGTCGATCTGGGCGTCGATCAACAGCACGGCGGCGATGCCGCTGTCGCGGATCTGGCGCGCGGGCTGCAGCCCCGGGGTCTCGCGGATCTGCTGCAGCACCTCGGGCGAGGCATTGACCAGCAGCCAGTCGCTGTCATTGGCGCTGATCGCGACCGACGACTGGGTGCGCGGGCGAGCCGCGATGGTGCCACGGCGCAGGCCGTCGCAGTTGGGACAGTTGCAGTTCCACTGCGGAAAGCCGCCGCCGGCGGAGGACCCTAGTACGCGTAGACGCATCGTGCTTGGCGGAAATCGGGGAATGTTCAAAGGCAGGCACGGGCAGCGAGTAACCGCCCGTGCCCGGTCTCAAGGCTCAGCGGTTCGCGATGTACATCGTGATCTCAAAGCCAAAGCGCAGGTCGGTGAAGCTCGGTGCGGTCCATTCCATGATGTGTCTCCGTTGAAAGGTTGGAAATGGCTGGCACGGATCTGGCATCGGAATGTCACGGTGGACATGCAGGTGCCATCTGCGCAACAGCCTGCATCACCGCAGCAACAATGATGCCAACCGGAACCCGAGCATGACCCGTGTTTACCCTGATGAACGTTCCAGACTGGCGCTGCCAGGAGGCCAGGCCCTGGCCTTTCGCCGGCTGGGCCAGCCGGGCCAGCGCGCCTGGCTGGCGCTGCATGGCGGCCCGGGCAGCGGTGCCGGCCCCGTACTCTGGCAGGGCTTCGACCTGCAGCACTGCCAGCTGCTGGGACCCGACCAGCGCGGCAGCGGCGCCAGCCGGCCGGCCGGCAGCCTCAGGGGCCAGAGCCTCAATTCGCTGATCGACGACCTCGAGCGCCTGCGCCTGGCGCTGGGCCTGGCCAGCTGGAGCGTGATGGGGGGTTCCTGGGGGGCGACGCTTGCTCTGATGTATGCGGCGCGCCACCCGCAGGCGGTCGAGGCGCTGGTGCTGCGCGGCAGCTTCAAGGGCAGCCGGCGCGAGGTGATCCGGCTGCTGCGGCGCTTCTGGCCCCGCTCGGGCCCGGCCCTGCCGCCGGCCTGGGGCGCTGGCAGCGGGGTCCGGCTGCGCCATTGGCGCCCGGCACAGGCGGACGCGGTGTTGCAGCAACTGTCACAGCTGTTCCGCAACGGAACAGTTGCTCCACGCGTCAGACGGATCGCCCAGGCCTGGCAGACGATGGAACAGGCCGCCGCGCTGCATGGCGCGCGCCAGGCCTGGCTCGACGCGACGGCCGTCGAGGAAAGGCGGGAATTGCGCCGTAACTGGCAGGCCATGCGCCCCGCGCTGCTGCAACGCAGGCTGCAGCGCCCGGACCTGATGCCAG
>CAZJQH010000361.1:0-2120 GCA_964547895.1 uncultured Chitinophaga sp.
GCGCAGCTGCGAGATCAAGGCCGAGGTGGTGGGTCAGGACGAGCGCGAGTCGGGCTTGCGCGCGATCCTGAACTTCGGCCATACCTTCGGCCACGCGATCGAGGCCGGCCTGGGCTATGGCGAGTGGCTGCATGGCGAGGCGGTCGGCTGCGGCATGGTGATGGCGGCACAGCTGTCGCAGCGCCTGGGCTTGCTGTCGGTGGATAAGGTTGCGCGGCTGGTGCGGCTGGTCGAGGCTGCCGGACTGCCGGTGAAGGGCCCGCAGCTGAAAGCTGGCCATGGCGAGGGTTTCGAGGCCTTGCCCAATGCGCAGCGCTATCTGCAGCTGATGCGGGTCGACAAGAAGGCCGAGGCCGGCGAGATCAAGTTCGTGCTGGTGGAGGATGGCGGCCGGGCCGTGGTGCGCGGCGCACCCGACGCGCTGGTGGCCGAGGTGATCGATGCCTGCTGCGCCTGAGGTCAGGCTACAGCCGATCTCTTGCGTCCCGCTAGGCGGTTGACATGGCACGCTTGCCACGTCTGGCCGTCACAGGCTTGCCGCATCATGTGATCCTGCGTGGCAACAACCGCCAGCAGGTCTTCGTCGATGCCGCGGATCGCGAGTTCTTCTTGGTGCAACTGGCTGAGCTGGCGCACCGCGAAAAGGTGCAGGTGCACGCCTATGTGCTGATGGACAACCACCTGCATCTGCTGTTGACGCCGCAGCAGGATGGCGGGCTGTCGCGCCTGATGCAGTCGCTTGGCCGCATCTATGTGCGTCGCTTCAACCAGCGCCACGGCCGGACCGGCACGCTCTGGGAGGGGCGCTACCGATCGACCGTGATCGACAGCGAGCGCTATCTGCTGGCCTGCATGGTCTACCTCGATCTCAATCCGGTGCGCGCTGGCATGGTTCCTGCTGCGGAGCTCTATCCCTGGTCCAGCCACGGTCACTACATCGGGCGACGCAACGAGAAATGGCTGTCGCCCCATCCGCTGGTGTGGTCCCTGGGCAACACGCCGTTCGCGCGCGAGGCTGCCTATGCCGATCTGGTGCGCCAGGGCTTGAGTCGCAGCCAGCAGCAGGAGCTCACGGAGTCCACCTTGCAGGGATGGCCGCTGGGCGGGCCGGGTTTCCTGGAGGAGCTGCGCGGGCAGACCGAGCGGCGGCTGGAAAAGGGGCGAGCAGGGCGTCCGCGCAAGACGACGGTGGCTGACGAGCCTGCAGCCTGATGGCAACTGTCGGATGAGGGTGATTTACTCTGTCCCCATTTAATTACCGTCTGTTTCTTGGTGGCGTAAATTGGACTCTGACCCCAATTTTTTTGCTTGCCAGTGATGGGGGAATCGTCTATCCTCTTAGGGTTAATGCTTAATTGAGGAGTTTGGCGTGACCCGTCCTACCGAAATCGCTCAGCTGCAGCAGCAAGGTCTGTACAGCTCGGCCCAAGAACATGACGCCTGTGGCGTCGGCTTTGTCGCCCATATCAAGGGCCAGAAGAGCCACGCCATCGTCGGCCAGGCCCTCAAGATCCTCGAGAACCTGGATCACCGTGGTGCCGTCGGCGCCGATCCGCTGATGGGCGACGGCGCCGGTCTGCTGATCCAGATCCCCGACCAGCTCTATCGCGAAGAGATGGCCAAGCAGGGCGTTACCCTGCCGCCGGCCGGCGAGTACGGCGTCGGCTTCGTCTTCCTGCCCAAGGAGCATGCCTCCCGCCTGGCCTGCGAGCAGGAGATGGAGCGCGCGATCAAGGCCGAAGGCCAGGTCCTGCTCGGCTGGCGCGACGTGCCGGTCAACCGCGAGATGCCGATGTCCCCGGCCGTGCGCGAGAAAGAGCCGATCATGCGCCAGGTCTTCATCGGCCGCGGCGCCGACGTGATCGTGCAGGACGCGCTCGAGCGCAAGCTCTACGTGATCCGCAAGACCGCCAGCGCCCATATCCAGGCGCTCAAGCTCAAGCACAGCAACGAGTACTACATCCCCTCGATGTCGAGCCGCACCGTGGTCTACAAGGGCCTGCTGCTGGCGAACCAGGTCGGCGAGTACTACCTCGACCTGCAGGATCCGCGCTGCGTCTCGGCCATCGGCCTGGTGCACCAGCGCTTCTCGACCAACACCTTCCCCGAGTGGCCGCTGG
>CAZJQH010000362.1:0-2114 GCA_964547895.1 uncultured Chitinophaga sp.
GGCAGGTTCTCGCGCGCCAGCGCCTTCTCGAGCACGAAGCGTATCGATTGGTCGTCGTCCACGATCCAGATGGGTTTCATGCGCGCATTCTTTCTGTTCGTTCACCCCCCGTCGGACTTCAAGGCAGGGGGATGAGCAGCTTGAAGTCGGTCCGCCCCGGCCTGCTGTCGCACTCGATCAGTCCCTGGTGCTGCTGCACGAAGGTCTGCGCCAGGTTCAGGCCCAGACCCGAGCCGCCGTCCTTGCCCGACACCAGCGGGTAGAAGATGCGGTCCTTGATCTCGTCGGGCACGCCGGGCCCGTTGTCGATCACATGCAATTCCAGTGCCAGCTTGTAGCGCTGGCGGCCGAAAGTGATCTGGCGCGCGACCCTTGTGCGCAGCACGATCTCGGCGTCGCCCTGCGCGATGCGCTCGGTCAGCGCCTGGGCGGCGTTGTGCACGATGTTGAGCAGGGCCTGGATCAGCTGCTCGCGGTCACCACGGAACTCGGGAATCGAGATGTCGTAGTCGCGCACCACATTGAGCCCACGCGGGAACTCGGCCAGCACCAGGGTGCGCACGCGCTCGCAGACCTCGTGGATGTTGACGTCGCTGACCACGCGCGCGCGCCGGTGCGGCGCCAGCAGCCGGTCGACCAGGACCTGAAGCCGATCGGCCTCGTGGATGATGACCTGTGCGTACTCGATCAGCTCGCGCGACTCGAGCTCCATCTGCAGCAGCTGAGCCGCGCCGCGGATGCCGCCGAGCGGGTTCTTGATCTCGTGTGCGAGGTTGCGGATCAGCTCCTTGTTGGCCTGGGCCTGCTCGAGCAGGCGCTGCTCGCGCTCCAGCCTGGCTTGCTGCTCGAGCGGCAGCAGCTCGACCAGGAAGCGGCCGCACTCGTCCGAGGGACCCACCAGCAGGTGCATGTGCAGCGGCTCCTGGCCCGGGCGGCGCAGCAGGTCGTCGTAGCGGATCAGGGCGTATTCGTTGCCGCCGGCGCTGGCCAGCGCGTTCTGCAGCAACTCGGGCGCTGCCAGCCACTCAGCCAGCGGCAGCCCCGTGATGGTGCGGCGCGACAGCCCGAGCAGGTCTTCCAGCGCCGCGTTCGACCACAGCACCACGCCTTGGCCGTCGACGATCGCGACCAGGGTGGCAAGCAGGTCGAGCGCCTGGTAGCGTGATTCGGGCAGGGTCTCGTCGCTGCGGGATTTGCCGGGCATCATTTCTTCTCGGGTGACAGGCGCGCGAGCTCGCGCCGCAGCGCGGCGACATCGGCCTCGGCGCGCGCGACCTGGTCCTTCAGCGCCGCGGTGCGCTGCTGGTAGAGCGGCGGGTTGCGCAGTTCCTCGGGACGCTGTTCGGGATTGCCGTCGCGGTATTCGGCGCGCAGCTCGGCCAGACGGGAATCGGCCTTGCGCAGCTCGGCTTCCAGGATGGCGCGCGCATCGGAGTCGCGCGCGCGCTGCTCGGCGCCGTCGACGCGCTCGGTCTCGCTGCGCGCCGCCGCGCCATTGCTGCGCACTGCAGCCGGCTTGGCGGCGGGCTGGGGCTTGAGCCCCTCGATCACGGTCAGGTTGCCGCCTTCGACCGGCTTGCAGCCGCGCGCCTTGGCGTCGCCGGGCTGGTTGGTGTATTCATTGCCGCAGCGCCAGATCTTGTCCTGCGCCTGGACGGCGGGCCAGGCCAGCGTCGCCAGCAGGGCCAGTGCAGTCGGGATATGTCGGATTTCGAGCATGGCATGTCGTGGGGCGGATCGGGCCGCCTCCCCTCCTCTGGTCTCAGAGTATGGCGCAAGCGCTGACCGACCGCAGCAGCCGGCGCAGGCCTGGACACGAAAAAAGGGACGGCAAGCCGTCCCTTTCTGCTGTGCTGCAATCCCGGGGATTACAGGCTGTAGTACATGTCGAACTCGACCGGCGAGACTTCCACGCGGGCGCGGGTGACTTCGGTCATCTTGAGCTCGATGTAGGCGTCGATCCACGAGTCGGTGAAGACACCGCCCTTGGTCAGGAAGGCGCGGTCCGCGTCCAGGGCTTCCAGGGCCTGGTCCAGGCTGTGGCAGACGGTCGGGACCAGCTTGTCCTCTTCCGGCGGCAGGTGGTACAGGTCCTTGGTGGCGGCTTCGCCCGG
>CAZJQH010000363.1:0-2103 GCA_964547895.1 uncultured Chitinophaga sp.
GACTTCGGACCCATGTCGCGGTGGGTCAGCTTGAACCAGGCACGCGCAAAGACTTCCGAGAAGTAGGCCGGGTCCTGATGGAAGCGCTCCGAGATCTTGCGGTACTCGGGGTCCATCTTCATCGCCATGTCGGCATCGGTCATGATCGGGTTGTAGCGGATCGACGGATCCTCGACGTCGACCGGCTTGTCCTCTTCCTTGATGTTGATCGGCTCCCACTGCCAGGCACCAGCCGGGCTCTTCTTGAGCTCCCAGTCATAACCCAGCAGCAGGTCGAAGTAGCCGTTGTCCCATTGCGTCGGGTGGGTGGTCCAGGCACCCTCGATACCGCTGGTCACGGTATCGCGACCAATGCCACGCGTGGTGTGGTTCTGCCAGCCAAGGCCCTGCTCCTCGAGCTCGGCGCCTTCCGGTGCCGGGCCCAGGTTGGTCGCACTGCCGTTGCCATGGCACTTGCCGACCGTGTGGCCACCGGCGGTCAACGCCACGGTTTCCTCGTCGTTCATCGCCATGCGAGCGAAGGTCACGCGCACGTCATGCGCCGTCTTGAGCGGATCGGGCTTGCCGTCGACGCCTTCGGGGTTGACGTAGATCAGGCCCATCATCACGGCGGCCAGCGGGTTCTCCAGGTCGCGCTCGCCCGAGTAGCGGCTGCCCTCGCCGCCGCTGGGGGCCAGCCACTCCTTTTCGGAGCCCCAGTAGGTGTCCTTCTCGGGATGCCAGATGTCCTCGCGGCCGAAGGCGAAGCCGAAGGTCTTCAGCCCCATCGACTCGTAGGCCATGTTGCCGGCCAGGATCATCAGGTCGGCCCAGCTGATCTGGTTGCCGTACTTCTTCTTGATCGGCCACAGCAGGCGGCGTGCCTTGTCGAGGTTGGCGTTGTCAGGCCAGGAGTTGATGGGGGCAAAGCGCTGGTTGCCGGTGCCGGCGCCACCACGGCCGTCTGCGATGCGGTAGGTGCCCGCCGAGTGCCAGGCCATGCGGATCATCAGCCCGCCGTAATGGCCCCAGTCAGCCGGCCACCAGTCCTGGCTGTCGGTCATCAAGGCCTTGAGGTCCTTCTTGAGCGCCTCGACGTCGAGCTGCTTGACTGCGTCGCGGTAGTTGAAGCCCGCCCCCAGCGGATTGGTCTTGCTGTCGTGCTGGTGCAGGATGTCGAGGTTGAGGGCCTTGGGCCACCAGTCCATGTTGGCCATGCTGGCCGAGGTGACGCCGCCGTGCATGACGGGGCATTTGCCAGCAGAACTGGATTGCTTGTTTTCCATCCGTCGCTCCTTGTGGGTTGCGTGGTTGTCCGAAACCATGGTTCACCTTGCCTGGCAAGGCAGTGACAGATACGATGGAGCGTATCTGTCATGGTCACTATAGCCAAGAAAACGTACTTCCGGGAAAATCCTGAATGATTCTTGATTACAGTAATTCAATTATCACGAACGAATCATCATGAAAGAAAAGAAAGTCAAGCCCATGGCGATAGACATCGGCATCTCGGACGCTGACCGCCAGAAAATCGCCGCAGGCCTGTCAGCACTGCTGGCCGACAGCTACACGCTGTACCTGATGACGCACAACTTCCACTGGAACGTCACAGGTCCGCAGTTCAACAGCCTGCACAACATGTTCATGACGCAGTACACCGAGCAATGGAACGCCCTGGACATCATCGCCGAACGGATCCGTGCGCTGGGCTTCCCGGCACCGGGCACCTACAAGGAGTTCGTCAAGCTCGCCTCGATCGAGGAGGTCGAGGGCGTGCCCAAGGCCACCGACATGATCCGCCATCTGGTAGCAGCGCAGGAGGCCACCGCCCGCACCGCCCGCAAGCTCTTCCCCGTGGTGGACGCGGCCAACGACCAGCCGACCGCTGACGTTCTGACCCAGCGCATCGATATCCATGAGAAGACCGCCTGGATGCTGCGCAGCCTGCTCGAGGAGTAAACCTCGTGATGCGAGCCTTGGCGGCAGTGCGCCACCCGCACGACCTACCCTAGCTGTAGCCCCCTGACTGTGTGCCTACACAAGGCTCATAACTACGAGATGAGACATCTCACATAAGAGCCGTTTTAGGTACAATCTCAGGTACAAAGTCCAGGTACAAAACGG
>CAZJQH010000364.1:0-2084 GCA_964547895.1 uncultured Chitinophaga sp.
TCCTCGCCCTTGAACCAGAGCTTGTTGCGCGAGCGGCTGAAGTAGACCGCGCGTCCGAGCTCGGCGGTCTTCTGCAGCGCCTCGCGGTTCATCCAGGCGAACATCAGCACGTCGCCGCTGGCGTTTTCCTGCGCGATCACGGGCACCAGGCCCTTGTCGTCCCACTTGATCTGGTCGAGCCAATCCATGGTCGTCCTCACAGTCGCACCGGGATGCCGCGTTCGGCCATGCGCTGCT
The DNA here is from genome assembly GCA_964547895.1 of uncultured Chitinophaga sp. Classification (GTDB taxonomy): domain Bacteria; phylum Pseudomonadota; class Gammaproteobacteria; order Burkholderiales; family Burkholderiaceae_C; genus Malikia. Next base: position 238 of record CAZJQH010000364.1, read on the forward strand.
TGGCCTGGGCGATGGTGTATTCGCCGTAGTGGAAGATGCTGGCTGCCAGCACCGCGTCGGCGCCACCCTGCTGCACGCCGTCGGCCAGGTGATCGAGGTTGCCGACTCCGCCCGAGGCGATCACCGGCACCGAGACCGCGTCGCTGACCGCGCGCGTGAGCTGCAGGTCGAAGCCGGACTTGGTGCCGTCGCGGTCCATGCTGGTCAGCAGGATCTCGCCAGCGCCGTATTCGGCCATCTGCGCCGCCCAGGCGACCGCATCGAGACCGACGTTCTTGCGCCCGCCGTGGCTGTAGACGTCCCAGCCCGGACCGACCGGCTGGCCGTTGGCGCCCAGGCGCAGTTCGTCCTCGGGCAGGCGGCGCTTGGCGTCGATCGCCACCACGATGCACTGCGAGCCGTACTTGGCCGAGGCGTCGCGGATCACCTGCGGATTGGCGATCGCGGCCGAGTTGAAGCTGGTCTTGTCGGCGCCGGCATTGAGCAGGCGGCGCACGTCGTCTACCGTGCGCACGCCGCCGCCGACGGTCAGCGGAATGAAGACCTGCGAGGCCACGGCCTCGATGATGTGCAGGATCAGGTCGCGGCCGTCGCTGGTCGCGGTGATGTCGAGGAAGGTCAGCTCGTCGGCGCCCTGCTCGTTGTAGCGGGCCGCGATCTCGACCGGATCGCCGGCGTCGCGCAGTTCGAGGAAGTTGACGCCCTTGACGACGCGGCCGCCGGTCACATCCAGGCAGGGAATGATTCGTTTCGCAAGCATGGCGCTATTGTCGCAGTACGGCGCCACCGGCGCCCGGGATCAGAGGATGTCGAGCTGCTGCCAGCCCTGCCATAGCGCGCCGGGCGCGAGCGTGACGGGATCGAACACGCGCGCGGCCTCGACGCACAGCATGCGGCGCCAGCCGTCGGGCTCCATGTCGGCCAGCTGTGCGCACTTGGCGGCATGCGGATTCCAGACCACGGTGTTGCCCCAGGACTCGCCCTGGCTGATGCGAAGCGCGTGGGCGCCGTCGCGCAGCGTCATCGGTAGCGCAGTGCCGGAGTAGACGCGGTCGAATTCGGCGCCGAAGCGCAGTGTCTCGGCGGCGCCGGCGTGGCGGTCGGTGAGCGCATCCCACTCGGGCCGGCCCTGCAGGCCGCTGAGCTCGACCTGTTCGACGTCGTCGCAGGCCAGATAGCTGTGCAGCGCGCCGCCGAAGGCCAGCGGCTGGGCGCCGGTGTTACGCGCCGCCAGCGTCAGGCGCAGTCGGCCAGGGCGCAAATCGATCGTGAGGGTAAGCTCGAACTCGTGCGGCCAGATCGCGCGGGTGCGCTCGCTGCTGCAGAGCGTGAGCTCGAACAGCGCCGAATCGGTGCCGAGGTCGTAGGCGGTGTAGAGCCAGGACAGGTTGCGCGCGAAGCCGTGCTTGGGGCCGCTGCCGCGCTGGTTGAACTGCGGCCAGCAGACCGGCACGCCGCCGCGGATGGCACCCTGGCCATCGAAGACGCTGCGCGGGCTCAGGAACAGGCGCTCGCGGCCACCCGCGATCCAGGACAACACCTGCGCGCCCTGCTCGGCCACCAGCAGGCTGTCGCCGCCGGGCAGCTTCAGGCGCCAGCAGGGCAGGCCCTGGTAGAGCTCGGAGACCAGCGAGGCGCGCGCGCTCATGGCATCAGCCGCGCAGTTCGTCGGCCAGCTTCTGGCCGGTGGCGAAGTCGAGGTCGCCGCTGTAGATCGAGCGGCCGCAGATCACGCCCTGCACGCCCTCGTCCTCGACCGCGCACAGCTGGCGGATGTCCTCCAGGTTGGACAGGCCGCCCGAGGCGATCACGGGGATGGTCAGCGCCTGCGCCAGCTTGACGGTGGC
>CAZJQH010000365.1:0-2065 GCA_964547895.1 uncultured Chitinophaga sp.
GGGGTGTCCTGCTCGTTGTGGCCCAGCTTGCGGAAGCAGATGATGTCGATGACCACGTCCTTGCGGAAGGTCATGCGGTACTCGAGCGCGAGCTGGCTGGCCAGCACCACGGCCTCGGGATCGTCGCCATTGACGTGCAGCACCGGTGCCTCGATCATCTTGACGATGTCGGTGCAGTACAGGGTCGAGCGCAGGTCGCGCGGGTCCGAGGTGGTGAAGCCGATCTGGTTGTTGATGATCAGGTGCACCGTGCCGCCGGTGGTGTAGCCACGGGTCTCGGACAGCGCCAGCGTCTCCTGGTTGACGCCCTGGCCGCCGAAGGCCGAGTCGCCATGCACCAGCACCGGCAGCACCTGGGCGCCGGTGGTGTCGCCGCGGCGGTCCATGCGGGCGCGCACCGAGCCCTCGACCACCGGGTTGACGATCTCGAGGTGGGAAGGGTTGAACGCCAGGCTCAGGTGGACCGGGCCGCCCGCGGTGCTGATGTCGGAGCTGAAGCCCTGGTGGTACTTGACGTCACCAGCCGGCAGGTCTTCCGGGGCGGTGTGGTCGAACTCGGCGAACAGGTCCTTGGGCATCTTGCCCAGCGTGTTGACCAGCACGTTGAGGCGGCCGCGGTGGGCCATGCCGATCACGATCTCCTGCACGCCCTTGGCGCCGGCGCACTGGATGACCTCGTCCATCGCGGCGATGAAGCTCTCGCCGCCCTCGAGCGAGAAGCGCTTCTGGCCGACGTACTTGGTGTGCAGGTAGCGCTCCAGGCCTTCGGCCGCGGTCAGGCGGTCGAGGATGTGCTTCTTCTTGTCGGCGTTGAAGGCCGGCTTGCTGCGCACGCTCTCGAGCTTCTGCTGCCACCAGCGCTTCTGCTCCTGGTTGGTCGTGTGCATGAACTCGACGCCCAGGGTGCCGCAGTAGGTCTCGCGCAGCGCATTGAGCAGCTCGCGCAGCGACATCTTGTCCTTGCCGAAGAAGGTGTTGCTGACGTCGAAGACGGTTTCCTGGTCGGCGCTGTTGAGGCCGTAGAAAGCGGGGTCGAGCTCGGGGATGCTGGGACGCTCGGTGCGCTTGAGCGGGTCGAGGTCGGCGAAGCGCTGGCCGACGTTGCGGTAGGCGGCGATCAGCTGCTGCACCGAGGTGCGCTTGCGGCCCATCTCGGCGTCGACGCTGGCGATGACGGTCTGGGTCACGCCACTCTTGGCGCGCTCGGCGAAGGCGTTGATGACCGGCAGGTGCGGCACGTCACGGGCATCGCTGCCATCGGCGGCGGGGACATGCTGCAGCGCGTCGAAGTATTCGCGCCAGTTCTCCGGGACACTGGTCGGATCGGCCAGGTAGTTTTCATACATCTCCTCGACATAGGGCGCGTTGCCGCCGAAGAGATAAGAGTTGCCGCTGTAGGCGGCGTAGACGTTGTTCGTCTCGCTCATGGATGCGCTGACCTCCGTTTCCCTCTGGGAAACATTAGCTGGTAATGAAAAACCTTCCGCGACACGGCTTGACCGGTTGGCGGATGCGACAGTGGCTGGAAGGAACTGAAGCAATACCGGATTGTGCCATTGTTCGGCACTGCACGTGTATCAGCGTGTTACGCTGCCTCTCTGAAGATAGCATGAAGGCCGCTTCCTGTCTCGGTCGCGGCCTCATGGTTTTCACTCAGTACGAACGCCTGCTCAGGCCAGCTGCTCGCGGATCTGCTGCAGGGCCGCAGGGTCGTCCATGGTGGTCAGGTCACCCGGGTCACGACCCTCGCAGACGGCCTGGATGGCGCGGCGCAGCAGCTTGCCCGAGCGCGTCTTGGGCAGGGTGTGGACGAAGCGGACCATGGCCGGACGCGCGACCGCGCCGAGCTGCTCGTCGACCGTCTTCATGATCTCGGCCTCGTGCGCCTTGGCCAGCTCGGCGTCGGCGGCACGGCTGCCGTCCTTGAGCACCACGAAGGCGACCGCGACCTGGCCCTTGAGCTGGTCGGCGATGCCGACCACGGCGACCTCGGCCACGTTCGGGTGGCTCGAGATGCTCTCCTCGATCTCGCGCGTGCCCAGGCGGTGGCCGGCGACGTTGATCA
>CAZJQH010000366.1:0-2043 GCA_964547895.1 uncultured Chitinophaga sp.
AGGACTCGGTCACGATCCATGCCGATGCCAGGCTCTACGCCGGGCTGTTCGATGGCGCGGAAACGGCCGAGCTGGCGCTGGACCCGGCGCGCAAGGCCTATGTCTTCCTGATGCGGGGACGCCTGAACGTCAACGGCCAGCCGCTGCAGGCCGGCGATGCTGCGCTGCTGGCCGACGAGGCGCTGCTCAAGCTGGAGCAGGGCGCGGACGCCGAGGTGCTCGTCTTCGACCTCGAGCCCTGAGCCGGGCCGGCGGCAAGTTTTCTTGAGCGCCTGGCCAGGACGGGCGGTCTTTTCCGGCGCCAGTGGCGCCACCTTCTTCAAGGAGTTCTCTGATGGCAAAAGTGGTCGTGGTCTATCACTCGGGTTACGGACATACCCAGCGCGTCGCACAGCAGGTCGCGCGCGGCGCCGATGCGGAGCTGCTGGCGATCGATGCCGACGGCAACCTGGCCGAAGGCGGCTGGGAGGCGCTCGCCGCCGCCGATGCGATCATCTTCGGCACCCCGACCTACATGGGCGGCCCGAGCTGGCAGTTCAAGAAGTTCGCCGACGCCTCGTCCAAGGCCTGGTTCACCCGCCAGTGGCAGGACAAGGTCTTCGGCGGCTTCACCTGCAGCGCCAGCCTCAACGGCGACAAGGGCGCCTGCCTGATCCAGCTGCAGACCCTAGCCTGCCAGCATGGCGGCGTCTGGGTCAGCCTGGGGCTGCTGCCGGCCAACGGCTCGGCCTCCAGCCGCGCTGACGTGAACAACCTGGGCGGCTCGGTCGGCCTGATGGTGCAATGTGCGTCGGATGCCGGCGCCGACAAGATCCCGGCCGGCGACCTCGAGACCGCCGAGCGCTACGGCGCGCGCGTCGCCGAGCTGGCCGCCAGGTTCAAGGCCTGATCCAGCCGCGGATCGGGCCGCGCAAAGCCTGGTCCGCCAGCGGCCGGCGGGACGGACACCTACAATCCCGGCATGTTCGTCCACCTGCGCCTGCATTCCGAGTTTTCCGTCGTCGACGGCACCACCCGCATCGATGAGGTCGTCGACGCCGCCGCGGCCGACGGCCAGCCCGCGCTGGCCCTGACCGACCTGTCCAACCTGTTCGGCGCGGTCAAGTTCTACAAGGCCGCGCGCGGCGCCGGCGTCAAGCCGGTACTCGGCGCCGAGGTCTTCGTCCAGGGCCTGGGGCCCGAGGCCGCGCCCGGCGCCTCGGTGCAGCAGCAGAGCCTGCCGCGCATGCTGCTGCTGGTACAGAGCCGCCAGGGCTACCTGAACCTGTGCGAGCTGCTGGCGCGCGCCTGGACCCGCAACGTGGTGCGCGACCAGGCCGCGCTCAAGTGGGAGTGGCTGCAGGAGCTCTCCGAGGGCCTGATCCTGCTGTCGGGTGCGCACTGGGGCCCGGTGGGCCAGGCCCTGCTTGCGGGCGACGAGGCACGCGCGATGGATGTCGCGCAGCAGCTGGCCGCCGCCTTCCCGCAGCGCTTCTACCTCGAACTGCAGCGTGCCGGCCGCGCCGACGACGAGCGCCAGGTGATCGGCGCGGTGCAGCTGGCCGCCAGGCTCAAGCTGCCGGTGGTCGCGACCCATCCGGTCCAGTTCCTGGCCGAGGACGACTACGAGGCGCACGAGGCGCGCGTCTGCATCTCGGAGGGCGAGATCCTCGGCAACCAGCGCCGGGTGCGCAAGTTCACCCGCGAGCAATACTTCAAGTCGGCCGCCGAGATGGCCGCGCTGTTCCATGATCTCCCCTCGGCGCTGGCCAACAGCGTCGAGATCGCGCGCCGCTGCAACCTGACCTTGGTGCTGGGCAAGCCGCAGCTGCCCAATTTCCCGATCCCGCCGGTCAATGGCGTGGTCATGTCGGTCGACGACTACTTCCGCCATGTCTCGCACGAGGGGCTGGAAGGCCGGCTGCGCCACCTGTTCCCCGACGAGGCCGAGCGCGAGCGCCAGCGTCCGCGCTATGTCGAGCGGCTCGAGTTCGAGCTCAACACCATCCTCAAGATGGGCTTCCCGGGCTACTTCCTGATCGTGGGCGACTTCATCCAGTGGGC
>CAZJQH010000367.1:0-2037 GCA_964547895.1 uncultured Chitinophaga sp.
CCGCGTCGACGTCGAGGTGGGTGACGAAGCGCAGGCCGAGCATGCCGGTCGCGAGCACGCCCTGCGTCTGGAGATGCTCGAGCAGCGCCGGGCCCTGGTTGTCGGCGACGTCGACGAAGACGATGTTGGTTGCGGCCGAGCGCACGCTGAGCCCGGCGATGCCGGCCAGGCCTTGCGCCAGGCGCTGCGCCAGCGCGTGGTCGTCGGCCAGGCGATCGACATGGTGATCGAGCGCGTGCAGCGCGGCCGCCGCCAGCAGGCCGGCCTGGCGCATGCCGCCACCGGCCATCTTGCGCCAGCGCCTAGCGGACGCGATCAGCTCGCGCGAGCCGCACAAGGCCGAGCCGACCGGAGCGCCCAGCCCCTTGCTGAAGCAGACCGACAGGCTGTCGAAATGGTCCGCGATCTCGCGCAGGCGCGCCAAGGCGCCCTGCCCCGGCGCCGCGCTGGCGACCGCCGCGTTGAACACGCGCGCGCCATCGAGATGCGTGGCCAGGCCGCGCGCCTTGGCCAGCGCAGTCGCCTCGGCCAGGTAGGCGTCGGGCATGACATGGCCGTTCCAGGTGTTTTCCAGGCACAGCAGGCGTGTCCGCGCGAAATGCGGATCGTCGGGCTTGATCGCGGCCGCGATGTCGGCGATCGCCAACATGCCGACGGCGTCCTGCGCCAGCGGTTGCGGCTGCACGCTGCCGAAGACAGCCGCGCCGCCACCCTCGTAGCGGTAGGTGTGCGCGTACTGGCCGACCAGGTACTCGTCGCCGCGGCCGCAATGCGCCAGGATGCCGCACAGATTGCTCTGCGTGCCGGATGGCATGAAGAGCGCGGCTTCCTTTCCGGTCAGTTCGGCGATGCGCTCCTGCAGCGCGTTGACGGTCGGATCGTCGCCGAAGACATCGTCGCCCAGCGGGGCGGCCAGCATCGCCTCGCGCATGGCCGCGGTCGGCCGCGTGACGGTGTCGCTGCGCAGGTCGACGGTCTTCATCACGCCTGATCCAGGAAGTTCTTGAGCATGGCGTGGCCGTGCTCGGTCAGGATCGACTCGGGGTGGAACTGCACGCCCTGGATCGCGAGCTCGCGATGCCGCACGCCCATGATCTCGCCGTCGTCGGTCCAGGCGGTGATCTTGAGCACCTCGGGACAGCTGGCGCGCTCGATCGCCAGCGAGTGGTAGCGGTTGACCGTGAACTGCCTGGGCAGGTTGGCGAACACGCCTTCCTGGGTGGTGGTGATGACGCTGGTCTTGCCGTGCATCAGCTGCTGGGCGCGCACGATCTTGCCGCCGAAGGCCGCACCGATGCTCTGGTGGCCCAGGCAGACGCCCAGGATCGGCAGCTTGCCGGCGAAATGCTGGATCGCCGCGACCGAGATGCCGGCCTCTGCCGGAGAGCAGGGGCCGGGCGAGATCACGAGCCGGTCGGGATTGCGCGCGGCAATGCCTTCGAGCGTGATCTCGTCGTTGCGGTAGACCTCGACCTCGGCGCCGAGTTCGCCGAAGTACTGCACGATGTTGTAGGTGAACGAGTCGTAGTTGTCCACCATCAGAAGCTTGATGCGGCTCATTGCAGGCCCTCCTCGACCAGTTCGCTCGCGCGCAGCACGGCGCGCGCCTTGTGTTCAGTTTCCTTCCACTCGAGCTCGGGCACCGAGTCGGCGACCACGCCGGCGGCCGCCGCGACATGCAGCAGGCCGTCCTTGACGACGCCGGTGCGGATCGCGATCGCGACGTCCATGTCGCCCGCGTAGCTCAGGTAGCCGCAGGCGCCGCCGTAGACGCCGCGCTTGCTCAGTTCGAGCTGGTCGATCAGCTCCATCGCGTGCACCTTGGGCGCGCCGCTGAGCGTGCCGGCCGGGAAGCTGGCCCTGAGCACGTCCATGCTGGACATGCCATCCTTCAGGATGCCCTCGACGTTGGAGACGATGTGCATCACATGGCTGTAGCGCTCGATCTGGAACGCCTCGGTCACCTTGACGCTGCCGGTCTCGGCGATGCGGCCGATGTCGTTGCGCGCCAGGTCGATCAGCATCACATGCTCGGCG
>CAZJQH010000368.1:0-2013 GCA_964547895.1 uncultured Chitinophaga sp.
TGCCTGCTGGGCTGCGGCGTGACCACCGGCCTGGGCGCGGTCAAGAACACCGCCAAGGTGCAGGAGGGCGACACGGTCGCGGTGTTCGGCCTGGGCGGCATCGGCCTGGCCGTGATCCAGGGTGCCAAGCTGGCCAAGGCCGGGCGCATCATCGCGGTCGACACCAACCCGGGCAAGTTCGACCTGGCACGCACCTTCGGCGCCACCGACTGCGTCAACCCGAAGGACTTCGACAAGCCGATCCAGCAGGTCATCGTCGAGATGACGGGCTGGGGCGTGGACCACAGCTTCGAGTGCATCGGCAACGTCAACGTGATGCGCGCGGCGCTCGAATGCGCACACCGCGGCTGGGGCCAGTCGGTCATCATCGGCGTGGCCGGCGCGGGTCAGGAAATCTCGACCCGCCCGTTCCAGCTCGTGACCGGCCGCAAGTGGATGGGCACGGCGTTCGGCGGCGTCAAGGGTCGCAGCGAACTGCCCGGCATGGTCGAGGACGCGATGGCTGGCCGCATCCAGCTCGCACCCTTCGTCACCCACACCATGGGCCTGACCGAGATCAACCAGGCCTTCGACCTGATGCACGAGGGCAAGTCGATCCGCTCGGTGGTCCACTACGGCTGAGCGCAGCGATGGAACGGATCGAACAACACGCCAGCTTCGGCGGACGCCAGGAGGTCTGGCAGCACGACTCGGCCACGCTGGGCTGCAAGATGAAGTTCGCGGCCTACCTGCCGCCGGCCGCGCTGGCCGGCCAGCCCTGCCCGGTGCTGTACTGGCTCTCGGGCCTGACCTGCAGCGAGCAGAACTTCATCACCAAGGCCGGCGCGCAGCAGCATGCCGCGCGGCACCAACTGATCGTCGTCGCACCCGACACCAGCCCGCGCGGCGAAGGCGTGGCCAACGACCCGGCCTACGACCTGGGCCAGGGCGCGGGCTTCTACGTCAACGCCACCCAGGCACCCTGGGCGCCGCACTACCGGATGCAGGACTATGTGGCCGCGGAGCTGCCCGCGCTGGTCGAGCAGCATTTCCCGGCCAGCGCGGCGCGCGCCATCACGGGCCACTCGATGGGCGGCCATGGCGCGCTGGTCACTGCCTTGCGCCATCCGGGGCGCTACCGCAGCGTGTCTGCCTTCTCGCCCATCGTGGCGCCGAGCCAGGTGCCCTGGGGCCAGAAGGCGCTCGCTGCCTACCTGGGCGTGGACCGCAGCGGCTGGCAGGAATGGGACACGGTGGAGCTGATCGCCAATGCCACGGAGCGGCTGCCGCTGCTGGTCGACCAGGGCGAGGCCGACGAGTTCCTGGCCACCCAGCTGCGCCCGGAGCTGCTCGAGGCCGCCTGCCAGCAGGCGGGCCACCCGCTGACGCTGCGGCGCCAGCCGGGCTACGACCACAGCTACTACTTCATCGCCAGCTTCCTGGCCGAGCATTTCGAGCACCACGCCAAGGCGCTGCGCGCCTGAAGCCAGCGCAGGACGATGAGCCGGGTCACCGCGCAAGGCGGACCCGGATCACTTGACGATGACGTAGACCTTGGTCAGGCGCTCGATCACCTCGAACGATCCGGTGAAGCCCGGCGGGATCCGGATCGCCTGACCGGGGCCGGCCTCCTCGTAGCTGCCATCCTCGCGGTGCAGGCGCGCGCGGCCCTCGAGCACGGTGAAGATCTCCTGCTCGGTCGGGCCGAAGGCGATGCGCCACTGGCCCGGCTCGCAGCGCCAGACGCCGGTGCTAAGTTCGGCCGCGCCGTGCAGGGGCGCGTCGAGCGCGTTCCAGGTCTCGCGCAGCGGGTTGCCGCGCAGCAGGCGCTCCGGCCTGGGGTGTGACAGCTCCGGCACGCCGCTGACCGGCAGGCCGAAGGACAGCAGCTGCTCGGCGCTCATGTCTGGAACCGGCCGAAATCAGGCGCGCGGCAGCGTGACGCCGTGCTGGCCCTGGTACTTGCCGCCGCGGTCCTTGTAGCTGGTCTCGCAGACCTCGTCGCTCTCGAAGAACAGCACCTGGGCGCAGCCC
>CAZJQH010000369.1:0-2012 GCA_964547895.1 uncultured Chitinophaga sp.
CCGCTCCAGTCGATACAAGCCGTTGATCTTCAACGGCTTTTCTATTTCCTAGACCGGAATCGCCAGCCCTTCGCTGGCCAGCATGGCGATCGCGCCGCAGCCGCGCGTCTCGTACAGGTCAACCCGGTCAAGTTGCGGCAACTGTGGCCGGGTCTGCTGCAGGATCCAGCGCGCCAGGGTGGCGCTGTCGCAGTCATCGAGCCCCGCCATCTCGTACAGCGGGCGATGGTCGAGCGCCTTGAAGACCGGGTTGAAGATCTCCTTGACGTCGCCGAAGTCCACCGTCCAGCCCATGACCTGGTCCAGCGGCGCGCACAGGTGCAGGCGCAGCGTGTAGGTATGGCCGTGCAGGCGGCGCAGCGGGCTGCCGTCCGGTGCCTGCCTGAGCTGCACCGCGCTGTCGAGCGTCATCTCCTTCCAGATCCGGTAGTCCTGGCCATCGAAGCTGGCACCGCAGGAGGCGGTCTCGTAGACCGTGACCCGGCTCAGCTCGGGCAGCCGGGATTTGAGCCGGTGCCAGATCCAGCTCGACATCACCTCGCTGGTCGGGTTCTCCAGGCCGGGAATGTCGTTGAGGCAGCCGTAGTTGAGCTCGCAATGCAAGGGCGCCCAGCAGTCGTCGAGCAGGTCGTGACTGACGGCGCGCGCGCCGGCGGCCTGGTCCTGCCTGGCGTGCAGGATGACCTCGAAGCCATGGCCATGCATGCGGCCGCACTTGTGCCCCAGCGGTACATTGGGCAGGCGGTGCGCCGACTGGAAGACGTAGCGGCGCCAGGCATGGATCTGGCCGGTCGCGTCGATGTCGACTCCTGTCTGTGCCGTGCTCTGGATGCTGATCTGCTCGATGCCTGGCACGTCGAGCCTGCCCCTTATCCAGCGGGCCAGGTTGGCGTCGCTGGGCTGGTCGATCCGCTCGTTCAGGTGAGAGTAGTCCAGCGCGCCGACCACCGACTCCAGCCGGCTGCGCAGTTGCTCGACCTCGCCGCCGGGAAAATCGGCCCAGCCAGCGGGCAAGGCGCAGCGCACCCTGGCCACGAAGCTATGCCCGTGCAGTCGTGCCTCTCGGTGCCCCTCGGGCATGGCGCCGAGTCGGCGGGCAGCTTCGAAGCCGGCTGCGGCGGCATGCAAGATCTTGGCGGTCATGGCAGGCATTGAAATAATCAACAGTGTAAGTCGAGCGTCGTCCGCCAAAAACAGCGGCCAGCGCAGCGCTCACGCCTGGTCGATCAGCTCCAGCGCCATGGCAAAGTCAAACTGGCCCAAGGCCTGCTCCATCGGGTCGAACCGGGAACCGAGCGCCTGTCTCGCCAAGGTCTTGTTGGCCTCGAACAACGCGACGGCCTCGGTGTCGGATTCCCGTAGCAGGCGGGCCAGGCGAGCGCGCAAGTCCTGCCATTGCAGCAGGTCCAAGCTGGGAGCGGGCGTGCCGGCGTCACCCCGTGGCAAGGCGGCCGTGATCTGCTGCAGCAAGGGCTGCAAGAGCTGACGGACCTTCAACTGCAAGGCCTCGAGCTCGGGGGCGGGCTGCTTCTGCCTGATCGCCTGTTCCAGGCCGGCGGCGCAGTCGCGCAGCGGCAAGGCGCCGATCTGGGCCGAGACGCCCTTGAGCGTATGCGCAAGGCGCTCGGCTGCGTCCCAGTCAGCCACCGCGATCGCCTGCGCCAGCCGGTCCGGTGCTTCAGCCTGGTCAGCAACGAACTTGGCTAGCAGGCCGAGGTAGAGCGGCTTGCGCCCGGCGGCCTGGCCCAGCCCGAGCCGGCTGTCGAGCCCGGCGATCTGTCCGAGCGCCACCCAGCACTCTTCATCCCCCGCCTGGACTGGGGCCTGCGGCTGCTGCGCGGCCGCGACGCGGGGCGCCACTGGATCGGCAGCGCGCACCGGATTGACCCAGCGCAGCAGCTTGTCCGTCAGGTCCTGCAGGTCGATTGGCTTGGCGATATGGTCGTTCATGCCGGCATCCAGGCAGCGCTGGCGGTCGGCCGCCATCGCGTTGGCCGTCATCGCCAGGATCG
>CAZJQH010000370.1:0-2007 GCA_964547895.1 uncultured Chitinophaga sp.
GGCCTGACGCCGGATCTGGCAAGCCAGGTGGCGACCCAGTTGATGGCGAAGGATGCGCTGGGCGCCCATGCGCGGGACGAGCTGGGCATATCCGAAATCACGGCGGCGCGGCCGATTCAGGCGGCGCTGACATCCGCGGCGACGTTCTCCGTCGGCGCCGCGATGCCCTTGCTCATGGTGGTCGCGGCGCCGGCCAACGCGCTGGTCGCGAGCGTGTCGGCGGCGTCGCTCGCCTTCCTCGCCCTGTTGAATGCCGCTGAGATCTGACCCGGGATTGCCACGAAGATTTGACCCGGGTTTTGGGGATGCGGGGTTTTCCGATCTGATCAGGCGGGCTGTGGCCTCCTTTCTCGATGGGCTTGGGTTGCGGAGCTGTTCCTGAAACGGAAGCTGTCGTTGCCGGTCTCCAGGATGTGGCAGTGGTGGGTGAGCCGGTCGAGCAGCGCAGTGGTCATCTTGGCATCCCCGAAGATCGCCGCCCACTCACTGAAACTGAGGTTGGTGGTGATGATGACGCTGGTCTGCTCGTACAGCTTGCTGAGCAGGTGAAACAGCAGGGCACCGCCCGAGGCGCTGAACGGCAGGTATCCCAGTTCGTCGAGGATCAGCAGGTCGGTATGGAGCAGGCGGGCTGCAATCTGCCCGCTTCGTCCGGCGGCTTTCTCCTGCTCGAGGGCGTTGACCAGTTCCACCGTGGAGTGGAACCGCACCCGCTTGCGGCGATGCTCGACGGCCTGGACGCCAAGCGCGGTGGCAATGTGGGTCTTTCCGGTGCCTGGCCCGCCGACGAGCACGATGTTGTCAGCCTTGTCCATGAAAGCACCGGCATGCAGTTGGCGCACCAGGGCTTCGCTCAGCTGGCTGCTGGCAAAGTCAAAACCCGCCAGGTCCTTGTAGGTCGGGAACCGCGCGGCCTTGAGCTGGTAGGCGATGGAGCGGACCTCCCGCTCGGCCATCTCGGCCTTCAGCAACTGCGACAGGATGGGGATCGCGCCCTGGAAGGCGGGCGCGCCCTGCTCGGCCAGCTCGGCCGCGGCCTGCGCCATACCGTGCATCTTGAGGCTGCGCAGCATGATGGTGACGGCGGCAGCCGCCGGATCATGACGCATGGCGGCCTCCTTGCCTGGGGCGCAGGCTGTCATAGCGGGCGACGTTGGCCTTGGGCTCCTGCGCCAGCACCAGGGCCTGGGGCGCCTCGATCGGCGGGATTAGGGAAGCTGTGCCGTCGGTCAGCCGGTGCAGCAAGTTCAGGATATGGGTCTTGGTGGACACCCCGGCCTGCAGCGCCATCTCGACGGCAACCAGCACGGCCTGTTCGTCGTGCTGCAGCACCAGGGACAAGATCTCCACCATCTCCCGGTCACCACCAGGCCTGCCGTGCAACTGGCGCTGCAGCTGCCGGAATGCCTCGGGCAGTTCGGCGAAGGGCGCGCCGTTGCGCAGCGCACCGGGCTTTCGCTGGACCACGGCCAGATAGTGGCGCCAGTCATAGACCGTCCGGCCCTGGCCGTGGTGGGAGCGCTCGATGATCCGCTGGTGCTCGCAAAGGACGGCGCCCTCGGCGATTACCACGATGCGCTCGGGATAGATCCGTAGGCTGACCGGGCGATTGGCGAAGGAGGCGGGGACGCTGTAGCGGTTGCGGTCGAAGTGCACGAGGCAGGTTGGCGAGACCCGCTTGGCCTCATCCACGAAGCCGTCGAAGAGCCGTCTGACGGGCATGAGGCTGCCCACCTCCTGCCGCCAGACATCAGCGACGCTGCCGGGTTCGGCGCCGTGCGGGATCTCCTCCCACAGCGCCACGCATCGCTGCTCCAGCCATGCGTTCAGCGCCTCCAGGCTGTCGAACTCAGGCAGGGGCTGCCACAGGCGGTGCCGGGCGTCCTGGACGTTTTTCTCGACCTGACCTTTCTCCCAACCCGATGCCGGATTGCAGAACTCGGGCTCGAACAGATAGTGGCTCGCCATGGCCAGGAAGCGGGCATTGACCTGCCGCTCGCGGCTCGG
>CAZJQH010000371.1:0-2004 GCA_964547895.1 uncultured Chitinophaga sp.
TCTACAACACCGAGACCATCAAGGGCATGCTCGACGGCTATGTCGAGAACCTGCATTTCGACGAAGCCTGGCTGCCGCACGCCGCCTTCCACCCCTTCTATGGTGCCTTCCACGCCATGGGCCGCAAGCGCGCGCGCCCCGAGCACACCATGGTGTACTCGACCCAGTCGATCCACAAGTTGCTCGCCGGCATCAGCCAGGCCAGCCATGTGCTGGTGCAGGAATCGCAGAACACCAAGCTCGACCGCAACCTGTTCAACGAGTCCTACCTGATGCATACCAGCACCAGCCCGCAGTACAGCATCATCGCGAGCTGTGACGTGGCCGCTGCGATGATGGAGCCTCCGGGCGGTACCGCGCTGGTCGAGGAGTCGATCGCCGAGGCGCTGGACTTCCGTCGCGCGATGCGCAAGGTCGACCAGGAGTTCGGAGCCGACGACTGGTGGTTCCAGGTCTGGGGACCCGAGGACCTGGAGGAAGAGGGCGTTGGCCAGGCGCGCGACTGGGTGCTCAAGCGCACCGACAGCGAGGGTGTGCAGCCGGCCGACGGCGAAGAGGCCTGGCACGGCTTTGGCGACATGGCCCCGGGCTTCAACATGCTCGACCCGATCAAGGTCACCATCGTGACGCCGGGCCTGAACATCAACGGCGACTTTGCTGCCACCGGCATTCCTGCCAGCATCGTGACCAAGTTCCTGGCCGAGCATGGCGTGGTGGTCGAAAAGACCGGCCTCTACAGCTTCTTCGTGATGTTCACCATCGGCATCACCAAGGGTCGCTGGAACACGCTGCTGACCGCGCTGCAGCAGTTCAAGGACGACTACGACCGCAACCAGCCGATGTGGCGCATCCTGCCCGAGTTCTGCCAGAAGCATCGCCGCTACGAGCGCATGGGCCTGCGCGACCTGTGCCAGTATGTGCACGAGATGTACGCCAAGTACGACATCGCGCGCCTGACGACCGACATGTACCTGAGCGACCTGGAGCCGGCCATGACGCCGACCGACGCCTTCGCCCAGATCGCGCGCAAGAACACCGAGCGCGTGCCGGTCGACGAGCTGGCCGGCCGCACCACGGTGGGTCTGATCACGCCTTACCCGCCTGGCATCCCGTTGCTGATTCCGGGCGAGGTGTTCAACCGCAAGATCGTCGACTACCTGAAGTTCTCGCGCGAGTTCAACGAGCGCTGCCCGGGCTTCGAGACCGACATCCACGGCCTGGTGGTGGAAGAGGACGAAAACGGTCGCAAGCGCTACTTTGCCGATTGCGTGAAGGTTTCTTGAACTAGATCAATACGCTGTTCCTTGGATGGCGTAAAAATGGTTCCAATTTTTAGTAGGAGTAAAGATGTTTCCTGAATACCGCGAACTGATCACCCAGCTCAAGACCAGCGACCACCACTTCTCGCGCCTGTTCGACAAGCACAACGAGCTCGACCAGCAGATCAAGAACATGGAGTCGCACATCGCTCCCGGCACCCAGGTCGAGATCGAGAACCTCAAGAAGGAAAAGCTCGCGCTCAAGGACGAGCTCTACACCATCCTGAGGAAGGCATCTGCCTGACCGACTCCCGGTCCTGAACATAAAAAACCCGCCGTGGCGGGTTTTTTGTTGACTGATGCCGGGCGAAGACGGCCAGCAGGCCGTCCGGTCGCGCTCAGGATCAGGCGATCAGGGCGCTGTCGCGGCTGACGCCGGCGGTCGAGTTGAAGCCGCAGTCGACGTAGGAGATCTCGGCGGTCACGCCCGAGGCCAGGTCGGACAGCAGGAAGGCAGCGACGTTGCCGACCTCATCGATCGTGACGTTGCGGCGCAGCGGGGCGGCGGCCGCACCCATGCCGAGCAGCTTGCCGAAGTCCTTGATGCCGCTGGCGGCCAGCGTCTTGATCGGGCCGGCGCTGATGCCGTTGACGCGGATGCTGCGGCCGTCGGGCAGCACGCCGAGCGCCTCGGCCAGGTAGCGCACGCTGGCTTCCAGGCTGGCCTTGGCCAGGCCCATGGTGT
>CAZJQH010000372.1:0-1996 GCA_964547895.1 uncultured Chitinophaga sp.
TGAGCCTGGGCGAGGCGACCGCGCAGAGCCTGGGCCTGCCGCTGGCGCCGCTGCGCGCCGCGCTGGTCGGCACGCTCGCGCTGGCGACCGGCACCGCAGTGGCGCAGACCGGCCTGATCGCCTTCGTCGGCCTGGCCGCGCCGCACCTGGTGCGCGCCGTGGTCAAGGTGCCGCATCGCCAGCTGATGTGGCTGGCCAGCCTGATGGGCGGCGTGCTGCTGGCAGCGGCCGACCTGCTGGCGCGCTGGGCGATCGCACCGCAGGAGCTGCCCGTGGGCGTGGTGACCGCGGCGCTGGGTGGCGGTTATCTGCTCTGGCTGATGCACCGCCGCAGCAGCGGCCTCGGCTCCGGAGGCATGCTGTGAGCGCACCCGCCTATTCGATCCATCGCCTCGGCGCGAGCCTGGGCGGCAGCCCCATCCTGCACGGCATAGACCTGGAACTGCGCGCTGCGGCCTGGACTTCGATCGTCGGGCCGAACGGCGCCGGCAAGTCGACGCTGCTGCGCGCCATTGGCGGTCTGCTGCCTTCCAGCGGTCGCATTGAGCTGATCGGGCGCGAGTTGCATGACTGGCCGCGTCACGAACGCGCGCGCGTGCTGTCCTGGCTCGGCCAGAACCAGGTCGCGGCCGATGACCTGACCGTCTACGACATCGCGATGCTGGGCCGGCTGCCGCACCAGGGCTGGCTAGCGCCGGCCAGTCCGGCTGACCGGGCTGCGGTCGAGCGCGCGCTGCGCCAGACGCAGGCCTGGGACTGGCGCGAGCGGCCGCTCGGCGCCTTGTCGGGCGGCGAGCGCCAGCGCGTGCTGCTTGCGCGTGCGCTGGCGGTCGAGGCGCAGGTGCTGCTGATGGACGAGCCGCTGGCCAACCTCGATCCGCCACACCAGGCCGACTGGCTGCTGCTGGTGCGCGAGCTGGTCGCGGCCGGTCGCAGCGTGGTCAGCGTGCTGCACGAGATCTCGATCGCCCTGCACGCCGACGACCTGGTCGTGATGCAGCAGGGCCGTATCGCGCACCATGGCGGCTGTGCGGATGCTTCTACGCATCGTGCGCTGGAACAGGTTTTCGACCACCGGATCGCCATCCATGCCCTGGCTGGGCAATGGGTCGCGCTGCCGGTCACATGAACAGGACTCAACAGATGAAGATCGAAACTCCCCCGACCGAAAAGCCCTACGAGAAGGCTGAAGGCGAGCGCCGCGGCCTGGTTATCGTCAACACCGGCGACGGCAAAGGCAAGAGCACGGCCGCCTTCGGCCTGGCACTGCGCGCGCATGGCCGCGGCAAGGCGGTCAAGGTCTTCCAGTTCATGAAGGTGCCCAGCGCGCGCTTTGGCGAGCACCGCATGTTCGAGCAGCTCGGCATTCCGATCGAGGGTCTGGGCGACGGCTTTTCCTGGAAGAGCCAGGACCTGGAGCGCTCTGCCCAGCTGGCGCGTGACGGCTGGGAAAAGGCCAAGGCCGCCATCCTGTCGGGCGATCTGTTCCTGGTCGTGCTCGACGAGATCACCTATCCGCTGATCTACGGCTGGCTGCCGTTGCCCGACGTGCTCGAGACCCTGCGCAACCGTCCCCGGCAGGTCCATGTCTGCCTCACCGGGCGCCGCTGCCCGGAGGAGATCGTCGAGCTCGCCGACACCGTGACCGAGATGAAGATGATCAAGCACGCCTTCCAGGCCGGCATTCCGGCCCAGCGCGGCATTGAGGACTGAGACCTGTCGATGGAGAGTATCCCCTCGTCAGTCGTCGATTCTTGTGCTGGTGCTGCCACTGAGGCCGCCGTGACCGATGCCGATCTCGCTGCGGCCACGCCCAAGCAGGCTTTTGCTCCTGAGGCGCGCGAAGCGGTCTATCGCGCGATCTTCGAGCGGCGCGACATGCGCCATTTCGCGGGTGGATCGGTCGAGCCCGAGACGCTGCGCCGCCTGCTGCAAGCCGCCCACCATGCGCCCAGCGTCGGCTTCATGCAGCCCTGGCGCTTCATCCGGGTGCAGG
>CAZJQH010000373.1:0-1986 GCA_964547895.1 uncultured Chitinophaga sp.
GGCAGCACAGCCAGCAGGGCAGCGCAGCCGAGGCCAAGGGCCTGGCGCGCGCGGGATTTCAGGCAGCGGTTCATGGTGTAGATCCAGAGGCTGTCAGGTGGTTGCGATGGCCCGGATTCTACCCGCCGGGCTTCAGCCGCGCTGCTGCGCTGCCGCGACGCCGCGCAGGAAATCGGTCAGGCCGCCTTCCTCGCCGATTTCCCGCAGCAGGGCGATCGCGCGCAGCAGGTCGCGCTCGGCGCCGAGCCGGGTCTGCAGCTGGCTGGCCTGGCGCACCCAGCGGCCGGCCTTGCGAGCGGGCAGCAGGTCGTGCAGGGTCTCGACCCCGTAGCGCACGCGCTTGGCCAGCAGCCGGGTGCGGTGCTGTTGCGCCTCGCTGGCGTCCTCGGCTGCGCTGGCCTCGATCGCCTGGCGCAGCCGGCGCAGCAGGCGGGCGCTGCGTTCGCGTGCCCAGTCGCGCTCGCCCTTGCGCCGGCCTTCGTCTGGTTCGGCCTCGCGGCCCAGTTCATGGAGCCAGTGCGCCAACTGCAGCAGGCCCTGGCCGCTGGCGGGCTGGGCCAGCAGCTGGCGGGTCATGTGGCGCTGCGACTGGGCGGCCAGCTGCAGCCGGGCCAGGGTCCGTTCGGCCTGGCTGTGGCGCTTCCCATCGCCAGCGGCGTAGGCATCGAGCCAGGCGGGCAAAGTCTCGGTGCAGGCGACATCGAGGTCGCGCAGCCGGCCCAGCGTATCGAGCAGCGGGCGCAGCGCCGTGCGCGCCGGCAAGCTGGCCAGCCAGGGACGGAACAGGCGCTCGGTGCTGCGCCAGCGTCGCCAGGCCACGCGCGCCTGGTGCACCAGCTCGGGGTCGTCGGCGTGCAGCAGGCCGGCCAGGTTGCGGGTGAACTGCTCCAGCATGCCGCCCATGGCCAGCTGCGCTGCTGCCAGCGGGCTGGCCTTGGCGCTCAGGTGCACGGCGCGCGCCCGGGCCGGCGCATGCAGCACGCCTTGGGCCAGGCCATAGCCGCGCTCGGCCTTGCTGGCGTCGCAGGGCAGCAGGGCAACGCTGGAGGCGATCTGCTGCGCCAGGCCAAACAGTGCCTCCGGCATGCCGGCTTGCAGCTCGAGCTCCAGCTCGAGCAGCTGCAGCTGCTGGCCGGCAGCGGCGATCGCGCCGACGTCGAGCGCGACCTCGATCCGGCTGCCGTCGTCGAGCTGCAGCAGCCAGGTGGTGCGGCGGCAGCGGGTGTCGAAGCAGGGTTGCAGTTGCGCGAACAGCTCGCCCTTGGGGTCGAGGTCTTTCCAGGGCGTGGCGTCGAGCGCGGCCTGGTCGAGCTGGCCGCTGGCGACCGCCGACTCCCACTCGCCGCGCCGGCTCAGGCCGCCCTGGGACACGCCGGCGGTCTTGAAGGTCTGGATCCATTCGCCCGCCGGCGGCAGGGTCGGGTCGTGCTCGGGCCAGGGCTGGTTGCTGACGCAGCGCAGCCGCAGCGCGCTGCGCTGGCGGCGCAGGTCCTGCGTGGCGGTGTCGTAATAGCGGTTCCAGAGCCACTGGCGCTGCAGCGGGCAGCCGGCCAGCGCCGGCAGGCTGGCGAGGGTCTGCTCGAGGGTGGCGGCGTCGGCGCCGGGCAGCAGCAGCTTGAGTTCGACTTCGGTCGGGTTCATTTCAGGTCAGGCAGGTGTTTGAGCCCGAGTGTCGCATGCGGCGCGCAACTGTCACATGAAGAATTCATGACAGGCAGGCATCGGTCTTTCCGGCACAATTTGAGCTGTCTTCATTCCCAAGCGAATCATCTTCATGACCCACGTTCCCCACGACCTGTCCCATGTCCAGGCCCGCGACAAGGCCGAGATCCTCGCCCAGGCGCTGCCCTATATCCGCCAGTTCCATGGCAAGACCATGGTGATCAAGTACGGCGGCAACGCGATGACCGATCCGGCGCTGCAGCAGGCCTTCGCCGAGGACGTGGTGCTGCTCAAGCTGGTCGGCATCAACCCGGTGGTGGTGCA
>CAZJQH010000374.1:0-1960 GCA_964547895.1 uncultured Chitinophaga sp.
GAGCAGGCGGTTGCGGCCCTCGCGCAGCATGGCCTCGTTGATGTCGGTGTGCACCACCTGGCCGTTGGGCGCGACCTTGGGCGCAAAGGCCAGGTCGAGGTCGCCGGTGCCACCCGCGATGTCGAGCACGCGGTCGCCCGGACGCGGATTGGCAACCTGGATGGTGTAGGCCTTCCAGATGCGGTGCAGGCCGGCCGACATCAGGTCGTTCATGATGTCGTAGTTGGACGCGACCGAGTCGAACACGCTGCGCACGTGGCGCGCCTTGTCCTTCTCGTCGACGGTCTTGAATCCGAAATGGGTCTGGCTCATGGCTGCTTCTTTGGGGTGCCGGATATTGGCGGCATCGGTTCAATGGGAGTGGCCGCAACCGGGGCCGGCCTTCTCGGGCATGGGCGCATCGCGGTCGAGGCCGGCGGCCTGCAGGCGCGCGAGGTAGTCGGCCCAGCGCTGTTCCTGCTCGCTGCCGAGGCGGTAGAGGTAGTCCCAGCTGTAGAGGCCGGAGTCGTGGCCATCGGAGAAGGTAGGCTTGACCGCATAGTGGCCGACCGGCTCGAGCGCGACGATCCCGACCTCGCGCTTGCCGGTCTGCAAGGTCTCCTGGCCCGGGCCGTGGCCCTGGACCTCGGCCGAGGGCGAGAGCACGCGCAGCAGCTCGAACGGCAGGCGAAAGCGCGCGCCGTCGTCGAAGGCGATCTCGAGCACACGCGACTTGGCATGCAGCGTCAGCTCGACGGGATTGGGCGTTTGGGGATTGAGGCCGGCCATTTTCTTGCTCGCGTTGCGACAGGGGAACAGGTCGATATCGTAACGCGGCCTGCCCCACCCCGCGCCGGCAGGCGGGAAAGGCGGGCTCAGAATGCGAGAGCGGCGATAGCTGCGTCGCAATCGGGCAGCCGTTCGCGCAGCGCCGCGAGCCGCGCTTGATCGGTCTCGCGCAGAGGTGCAGCCCAGACCGGCGCCGGCCAGCGCGCGTCCCAGTCGAAGCGTGCGATCACATGCCAGTGCAGGTGCGGCACCATGTTGCCGAGCGCGGCCAGGTTGACCTTGGCCGGCTGCAGCTGCTCGCGCAGCACGCGCTCGACCGCGCTGACGGCGCGCAGGCAGAGCAGCTGGTCGGCCTCGGTCAGGTCGCTGAACTCGGCCACATGCGAATTCCAGACCACGCGGTAGAAGCCCGGGCAGTCGGCCGCATCCGCACCGGTGGCGCGGATGATGCGGAAGCTGTCGTGGCGCGCGATCAGCAGCCCGCCATCCTCGCGGCAGAGCGGGCAGTCCGGCTGCTTGGGGGCCGTCATCAGACCAGCACCCGCTCGATGCCGCCGGCGTTGGCCTTGGCGACATAGTCGGGCATCCAGTTCTGGCCCAGGATCTGGTTCGCCATCTCGACCACGATGTAGTCGGCTTCGAGCAGGCCGTTCTGCAGGTCCTCGCCATAGCGGCTCAGGCCCTGGTAGCAGCTCGGGCAGCTGGTCAGGATCTTGGTCTTGCCGGGCGTAGTCTCGGCGCCGTTCTTCTCGGCCAGCGCGGCGAGCTCGCGTGCGTTCTTGTTGAGCTCCTCCTCCTTGCGGAAGCGGACCTGGGTCGAGATGTCGGGCCGGGTGACGCCGAGCGTGCCGGATTCGCCGCAGCAGCGGTCGGCCTTGACCACGGTGTCACCGACCAGCGCCTTGACCGTCTTCATCGGGTCCTGCTGCTTCATCGGCGTGTGGCAGGGGTCGTGATACAGGTAGGCGCCCTTGGAGTCGAGCTTGATGCCCTTCTCGAGCAGGTACTCGTGGATGTCGACGATGCGGCAGCCCGGGAAGATCTTGTCGAACTCGTAGCCGGCGAGCTGGTCGTAGCAGGTGCCGCACGAGACCACGACGGTCTTGATGTCGAGGTAGTTGAGCGTGTTGGCGACGCGGTGGAACAGGACCCGGTTGTCGGTGATCATCTGCTCGGCCTTGTCGAACTGGCC
>CAZJQH010000375.1:0-1939 GCA_964547895.1 uncultured Chitinophaga sp.
CGCCGACGGTCTCGACGATCACGACGTCGTAGCCGGCCGCCTCGCAGACCAGCATGGCCTCGCGGGTCTTCTCGGCCACGCCGCCGAGCGTGCCGCTGCTCGGGCTCGGGCGGATATAGGCCGAGGGATTGACCGAAAGATGCTCCATGCGGGTCTTGTCGCCCAGGATGGATCCGCCCGAGACGCTCGATGACGGATCGATCGCCAGCACCGCGACGCGGTGGCCTAGGCCGATCAGGTAGAGGCCGAGCGCCTCGATGAAGGTCGACTTGCCGACCCCCGGCACGCCGCTGATGCCGAGCCGCAGCGCGCGGCCGGTATGCGGCAGCAGCGCGGTCAGCAGCTCGTCGGCCTGGGCGCGGTGGTCGGCGCGGGTCGACTCCAGCAGCGTGATGGCCTTGGCCATGGCACGCCGCTGCACGACCGCGTTGCCTTCGATGATGCCTTGCAGCAACATGACGAGCTTAGCCGAGCGACTTCTTGATCTGTTCCAGCACGTCCTTGGCGCTGGCCGGGATCGGGGTGCCCGGGCCATAGACGCCCTTGACGCCGGCCTCGTACAGCATCTCGTAGTCCTGGCGCGGAATCACGCCGCCGACGAAGACGACGATGTCATCGGCGCCCTGCTTCTTGAGTTCGGCGATGATGGCCGGCACCAGCGTCTTGTGACCAGCAGCCAGCGTCGAAACGCCGACCGCGTGCACGTCGTTCTCGATCGCCTGGCGCGCGCATTCCTCCGGGGTCTGGAACAGCGGGCCCATGTCGACGTCGAAGCCGAGGTCGGCAAAGGCGGTCGCGACCACCTTGGCACCGCGGTCATGGCCGTCCTGGCCGAGCTTGGCGATCATCACGCGCGGACGGCGGCCCTGCGCCTCGGCAAAGTCAGCGATTTCAGATTTGAGCTTGTCCCAGCCCTCGGCCGAGTCGTAGGCGGCAGCGTACACACCGGTCACCTTCTGGGTATCGGCGCGATGGCGGCCGTAGACCTTTTCCAGCGCGTCGGACACCTCGCCGACGGTGGCGCGCAGGCGGATCGCCTGGATCGACAGATCCAGCAGGTTGCCCGATCCCGATTCAGCGGCAGCGGTCAGCGCGTCGAGCGCTGCCGTCACGGCGGCATTGTCGCGGCTGGCCTTGATCTGCTGCAGGCGTGCGATCTGCGCGTCACGCACCTTGACGTTGTCCACGTCCAGGATCTCGATCGGGTCTTCCTTGGCCAACTTGTACTTGTTGACGCCGACGATCACGTCCTTGCCCGAGTCGATGCGGGCCTGCTTCTCGGCGGCTGCAGCCTCGATCTTGAGCTTGGCCCAGCCCGAATCCACCGCCTTGGTCATGCCGCCCATGGCATCGACCTCCTCGATGATGGCCCAGGCCTTGTCCGCCATCTCCTGCGTCAGCTTCTCCATCAGGTAGCTGCCGGCCCAGGGGTCGACCACGTTGGTGATGTGGGTCTCTTCCTGGATGATGAGCTGGGTGTTGCGCGCGATGCGGGCCGAGAACTCGGTCGGCAGCGCGATCGCCTCGTCGAGCGAATTGGTGTGCAGCGACTGGGTGCCACCGAACACCGCCGCCATCGCCTCGATCGTGGTGCGGACCACGTTGTTGTACGGGTCCTGCTCGGTCAGCGACCAGCCCGAGGTCTGGCTGTGGGTGCGCAGCATCAGGCTCTTGGGGTTCTTGGCGTTGAAGCCCTTCATGATGCGCGTCCACAGCATGCGCGCGGCGCGCATCTTGGCGATCTCGAGGTAGAAGTTCATGCCCACCGCCCAGAAGAAGGACAGGCGGCCCGCGAAGTCGTCCACGTCCATGCCCTTGGCGATGGCGGTCTTGACGTATTCCTTGCCGTCGGCGAGCGTGAACGCCATCTCGAGCGCCTGGTTGGCGCCGGCTTCCTGCATGTGGTAGCCGCTGATGCTGATCGAGTTGAACTTCGGCA
>CAZJQH010000376.1:0-1938 GCA_964547895.1 uncultured Chitinophaga sp.
TCCATCGGGCCGCCCGAGACGAACACGACCGGGATGTTCAGGCGCATCGCGGCCATCAGCATGCCGGGGGTGATCTTGTCGCAGTTGGAGATGCAGACCAGCGCGTCGGCGCAATGGGCGTTGACCATGTACTCGACCGAGTCAGCGATGATGTCGCGGCTCGGCAGCGAGTACAGCATGCCGTCGTGGCCCATCGCGATGCCGTCGTCGACCGCGATGGTGTTGAATTCCTTGGCGACGCCGCCGGCGGCCTCGATCTCGCGCGCGACCAGCTGGCCCAGGTCCTTCAGGTGCACGTGGCCGGGCACGAACTGGGTGAAGCTGTTGGCGATCGCGATGATGGGTTTCTGGAAGTCGGCATCCTTCATGCCGGTGGCGCGCCAGAGCGAGCGCGCTCCCGCCATGTTGCGGCCGGCGGTGGAAGTCTTGGAACGGTAGACGGGCATGTCGATGTCCTGGTTGCTAGGGTGAGATGAGGCCAGCGCCTGCTGGTCGCCGTGCCTGGTCGGCCTGCTGGCCGGGATCCATTCCCGATTGTCGCCGAGTCTCGCGCCAATCCGGCATAGACCGCGGCTGCAAGCGGGTCTTGCCAGCCGCGGTCAGCCCCGGCTGAGCTTGAAGACCGCGGTGCTCGCGAGCAGGTTCGGCTGCCAGCGCACCTCGCGGCCGTCCTGCAGGCCGAAGCTGTCCTCCACCGCCAGGCCGTTGCGGCGCGCCAGCAGCTCGAAGTCGGCATAGGTGCCGACCCGGATGTTGGGCGTGTCGTACCACTGGTAGGGCAGGCGGCGCGTGACCGGCATGCGGCCCTGCAGCACGCTCAGGCGGTTGGGCCAATGGGCGAAGTTCGGGAAGGCGACTATGCAGCGCTTGCCCACGCGTACGGTCTCGCGCAGCATGGTCTCGGCATTGCGCAGGTGCTGCAGGGTGTCGACCTGCAGCACGATGTCGAAGCTGTCGTCGCCGAACATGCTCAGCCCTTCCTCGAGGTTGAACTGCAGCACGTTGACGCCGCGCTGCAGGCAGGCCTGCACCTTGGCGTCGTCGATCTCGACGCCGTAGCCGCTGCAGCCGCGCTCGGCCTTCAGGTAGGCCATCAGCGCGCCGTCGCCGCAGCCGAGATCCAGCACGCGCGCGCCCTGCGGCACCAGGCGGGCCACCGCCTCCATGGTCTGGCGGTCGCTCATGCGGCTGCTCCCTTCAGGCTGGCGGCTATGGTGTGCTCGAAATAGGCCCGCACCGCAGCCAGGTAGCGCGGGTCGTCGAGCAGGAAGGCGTCGTGGCCATGCGGGGCGTCGATTTCCGAATAGCTGACATCGCGCCGGTTGTCGAGCAGGGCCTTGACGATCTCGCGGCTGCGCGCCGGCGAGAAGCGCCAGTCGGTCGTGAAGCTGATCAGCAGGAACTTGGCGCGCGCTCGCGCCAGCGCCGCGCTCAGGCTGCCAGCGCCGTAGAGCCGGGCCGGGTCGAAGTAGTCGAGCGCGCGCGTGATCAGCAGATAGGTGTTGGCGTCGAAGTACTCGCTGAACTTGTCGCCCTGGTAGCGCAGGTAGCTCTCGATCTGGAACTCGACCGCCTGCGTGCTGTACTGGTAGGCCAGGCGCTCGGCGCTGTCGGGGTCACCCGCTTCGATGGCGCTGGCCAGCGGCTTGAGCTGGCGGCCGAACTTCTCGTTCATGACATCGTCGCTCAGGTAGGTGATGTGGCCGATCATGCGCGCGATGCGCAGGCCGCGGCGCGGGATGGTGCCGGCGCGCAGGTAGTGGCCGTCGTGGAAGTCCGGGTCGGTGATGATGGCGCGGCGCGCGACCTCGTTGAAGGCGATGTTCTCGGCGTTCAGGTTGGGTGCGCTGGCGATCACCACCGCGTGCCGCACGAGATCCGGATACTGCAGCGTCCAGCTCAGCGTCTGCATGCCGCCCAGGCTGCCGCCCATGACGG
>CAZJQH010000377.1:0-1938 GCA_964547895.1 uncultured Chitinophaga sp.
GTGATCATGTGGCCGCCGGTCTCGGTCTGCCAGAAGGTGTCGACGATCGGGCAGCGCTCGCCGCCGACATGCTTGTAGTACCACATCCAGGCTTCGGGGTTGATCGGCTCGCCGACCGAGCCCATGATGCGCAGGCTCGACAGGTCCCAGTTCTTCGGATGCACCTTCTCGTCCGTGTCGGAGGCCTTGATCAGCGAGCGGATCGCGGTCGGCGCGGTGTAGAAGATGGTGCACTTGTGCTTCTCGATCATCTGCCAGAAGCGGCCCGCATTCGGATAGGTCGGAACGCCCTCGAAGATGATCTGGGTGGCGCCGGCGGCCAGCGGGCCGTAGGCGACATAGCTGTGGCCGGTGATCCAGCCGATGTCGGCGGTGCACCAGAACACGTCGCTGTCCTTCAGGTCGAAGGTCCAGTCCATCGTCATCTTGGCCCACAGCAGGTAGCCGCCGGTGCTGTGCTGCACGCCCTTGGGCTTGCCGGTCGAGCCGGAGGTGTAGAGCACGAACAGCGGGTGCTCGGCGCCGACGACCTCGACCGGGCATTCGCTCGACTGGGCCGCCATCTCCTCGTGCATGAAGCTGTCGCGGCCCTCGACCATGTTGACCGGGGTCTGGGTACGCTGGAACACGATCACGTTGCGTACCGTCTTGCAGTCGCCCTGGGTGATCGCCTCGTCGACGATGGCCTTCAGCGGCAGTTCCTTGCCGCCGCGCATCTGGTAGTTGGCGGTCACGACGGCAACGGCACCGGCGTCGTTGATGCGCTCCTCGAGCGCCTTGGACGAGAAGCCGCCGAACACCACGCTGTGGGTGGCGCCGATGCGGGCGCAGGCCTGCATCGCGATCACGCCCTCGACCGTCATCGGCATGTAGATGACGACACGGTCACCCTTCTGCACGCCCTTGGACTTGAGCACGTTGGCGAACTGCGACACCTTGGCCAGCAGTTCCTTGTAGCTGACCTTGGTGACCTCGCCGCCGTCGGCCTCGAAGATGATCGCTGTCTTGTTCTCGGCCGGGGTGCCCATGTGGCGATCCAGGCAGTTGAACGAGGCGTTGAGCTCGCCATCGGCAAACCACTGGTAGAACGGCGCGTTCGAGCTGTCCAGCGTCTGGGTGAAGGGCTTGTGCCAGCTCAGGTGCTCGCGGGCACGCTTGGCCCAGAAGCCTTCGAAATCCTGCTCGGCCTCGGCGCACAGCGCCTGGTAGGCGTCCATGCCGGGAATGCGGGCAGCCGCGACAGTCGCAGCGCTGGGCTCGAAGACGCGGTTTTCAACCAGGGTGGACTGAATGGCGGACGAGGGTGCGGACATGTAGGGTCTCCTATTTAATTTGATGGATGACAGCAACCAGAGTGAATGTGCGCGGCATCTCTGACGAGGCTCTTACACCAGACCCGGGACAGTCGCCACCGCTGCCGCCTACAATCTCTGCGCAATCAACTTCATCCCGCAATGAGCTCCATCAAGACCGATCCGACCAAGCCGATTGGCCCCCTGCCAAAACTGATCTTCGCAAGCCGCTGGCTGCAGCTGCCGCTCTACCTGGGACTGATCGCGGCCCAGGGCATCTACGTCTACCATTTCTGGGTCGAACTGGTGCATCTGATCGAGGCCGCCTTCGGCAACCAGTATGCCCTCAACGCGCTGGTCACCAGCATGGGCTACAAGTCGGGCGCCGAGGTGACCGCGCTCAACGAGACCATCATCATGCTGGTGGTGCTGGCGCTGATCGACGTCGTCATGATCTCGAACCTGCTGATCATGGTGATCGTGGGCGGCTACGAGACCTTCGTCAGCCGCATGGGCCTGGAAACCCATCCCGACCAGCCCGAGTGGCTCAGCCATGTCAACGCCTCGGTGCTCAAGGTCAAGCTGGCCACGGCCATCATCGGCATCAGCTCCATCCACCTGCTCAAGACCTTCATCAACGCCGCCA
>CAZJQH010000378.1:0-1938 GCA_964547895.1 uncultured Chitinophaga sp.
GCTGGGACAGGTCGACGGCGTTGATGTGGTCGAACACCATCTCGGTCTGGAAGCGCTCGGCATGCTGCTGGAAGCGCTGCATCAGTTCGGGCCCTTGCACGCCCATGGCATCAGCCGGCCAGTTGTCGACTTCGGTCGTGGTCATGAGCTGGCCGCCCTGGGCCATGCCGGTGATCAGCAGCGGTTTGAGGTTGGCGCGTGCGGCATAGATGGCGGCGGTGTAGCCGGCCGGGCCGGAGCCGAGGATCAGGACTTTGGCGTGTTTCATGCAAATGCTCTCTAATAGGAGGGCACTATTGTAGGAAAGCAGCTGGATTTCTGCGTGCTGGGGGCTATCACTGGGTTAAGCTAGCGCGCTTGCAGATATGACATATTCGCTCAACACTCTCAAGGCCGACCGTAGCTCCAGGCCATCCTCCGGTGCGCTGCGCTTCCTGCAGGATTCCAGCCTGTTGCTGGTGGCCGCCGGCTTGCTGTTCTGGCTGCTGGCCATGCTCAGCCACGACCTGGCCGACCCGGCATGGTCGACTTCCGGCGCAGCCGCAGCCACCCACAACTGGGGCGGGCGCTTCGGCGCCTTGCTGGCCGACCTCAACTATCTGCTTTTCGGGTTTTCCGCCTGGTGGCTGCTACTGGCAGCGCTGCGCGCCTGGGTTGCGGCCGTCAGCCGTACCTTGCGTGGTGAGCCGCCGCGCCAGCCTGAGGCGGCAACTGGCTGGCCGCAACGACTGCTGCGCCAGCTCGGCGTCTGGTCCGGCTTTTTCGTGCTGATGTCGGCCAGCTGCGCGCTCGAATGGCTCTGGCTCTACCGTTTCGATGCCGCGCTGCCCTATGGCGCTGGCGGCGTGCTGGGGGCGCAGGTCGGTGACTGGAGCCTGCGCTGGCTCGGGGTGACCGGGTCGGTGCTGCTGGGCCTGCCGCTCTGGCTGGCGGCCTCCTCGCAGGTGTTCGGTTTCTCCTGGGGCGCGCTGGCCGAGAGGCTGGGGCAGCGGGTCGACGATGGCCTGCAGCAGCTCAGGCTCAGGCTGCTGGCCGGGCAGGATCGGCGCCAGGGTCACAAGGCCGCGCGCGAGCGTGAGCGCGAGGAAGAAGTGCTGCAGCGCGCCGCCGAATCCAGCGCCAGCCGGACCCGGGTCGAACCCGAGCCCTGGGCGGATGAAGACCAGGCCGACGACGAGGCGGTCCCCGCGACCAGGCCAGGCAAGCTCGCGCGACTGGCCCAGCTGGTCCCCGGTGTCCAGGCCAGGCCGAAGGCGGTACAGGAGCCGGTCGAGCCGCCGCAGTCGAATGCCGACGAGCCCGCCAGCCCGCCGCCAGCCCCGAGCAGCCGGGTCAATCCGCCGCGCCAGCAGCCGTTGTTCGAGCCGCGTCCAGTTGCCGAGGCTGGAGCCAAGCTGCCCCAGGTCGACCTGCTCGACCCGGCGCAGCGCCAGGTCTCGACGGTCGACCCGCAGACGCTCGAGATGACCAGCCGCCTGATCGAGAAGAAGCTCGGCGACTTCGGCGTCGAGGTCAAGGTGGTCGCGGCGCTGCCGGGCCCGGTCATCACGCGCTACGAGATCGAGCCGGCTACCGGCGTCAAGGGCTCGCAGGTGGTCAACCTGGCCAAGGACCTGGCGCGTTCGCTGTCGCTGGTCAGCATCCGCGTGATCGAGACCATTCCGGGCAAGAACCTGATGGCGCTCGAACTGCCTAACGCCAAGCGCCAGACCATCAAGCTCAGCGAGATCCTGGGTTCGCAGATCTACCACGATGCCAGGAGCCTGCTGACCATGGGCCTGGGCAAGGACATCGGCGGCCAGCCGGTGGTGGCCGACCTGGCCAGGATGCCGCACTGCCTGGTCGCTGGCACGACTGGTTCGGGCAAGTCGGTCGGCATCAATGCCATGATCCTGTCGCTGCTCTACAAGGCCGACGCCAAGGACGTGCGCCTGATGC
>CAZJQH010000379.1:0-1937 GCA_964547895.1 uncultured Chitinophaga sp.
GGCGGTAGCTGGCCAGGTTGGCCGGGCGGTAGAGCGGCTGCGACAGGTTGATGCCGGCTGACTGGGTGCCGTACTCGCGCGGATTGGTCGCTGACTCAGCCGCAGTCGTGTTGTCGAGGTGGGTGCGCGACGCGGCCGCCGTCAGGTTGACGCTCGGCAGCACGCCGGCGCGGGCCTGCGCCGCCTTGGCCAGGCTGGCCTCGTACTGGGCACGGGCCGACTGGTAGCCGGCGTCGTATGCCCTGGCCGAGTCATAGAGTTCGGCCAGGCTTTGCGCCTGTGCCGCCAGCGCGAAGCCGCCCGTGAGCAGGGTAGCCAGCGCCAGCCTTGCCGCGCGCGCGACCACCGTTCTGGAATTGCGGGACTGGGTCGGGCTTGTCTGGGTGGCGGGCATGCAGGCGGGGGCTTGTGTCATGGCGCTGGGACCGGGTGGGGCTGTGGGCTCAGTACTGCGGCACTGACGGATCGACTTCCTGCGACCAGGCGTGGATGCCGCCGTGCAGGTTGACGACCTCGTCGTAGCCGTGGTTCTGCAGGAAATGGCAGACCTGGGCGCTGCGTCCGCCATGGTGGCAGAGGCAGGCGATCGGGCGCTCGCGCGGCAGCTCGGCCAGCCGGGCCGGGATGCTGGCCATCGGCATGGCGACCAGCTCGAAGCCGTCGGCCTTGACGCTGGCGGTCTGCAGCTCCCAGGGCTCGCGCACGTCGAGCACCAGCGGTCGGCAGTCCGGGGAATCGGCCTGGCAGGCGGCGATCCAGTCCTTGAGCTGGGAAGGGCGTATGGCCTTGATCACGGCGCGGCTCAGAACTTGAACTGGCTGGGCTCGGGGAAGTTCTGCAGGCGCGGCGCGCAGCAGTCCCAGGGCTGTTCGACCTGCTGGCCACCGGGGGCCGGGCGCACGATGGTGGCGCGCATGGCCGGCGCGCGGCCGGTGATGGCGAACAGCCGACCTTGCGGCTTGAGCAGGGTCATGAGGTCTTCGGGGACTTCGGTGACCGAGCCGCTCAGCACGATCACATCGAACGGTGCGCCCACGCTACAGGCCGCAAAGTGGTTGGCCGCGGCGTCGGCGCTGCGGACCTCGACGTTGCTCACTCCGGCAGCCTGAAGGTTGGCGCGCGCCTGCTGGGCCAGCGCAGGGTCGATCTCGATGCTGACGACGCGGGCGCACAGCTTGGCCAGCAGCGCGGCCATGTAGCCCGAGCCGGTGCCGATCTCGAGCACGGACTCGTTCGGCTGCAGGGCGAGCTCCTGCAGCGTGCGGGCCTCGACCTTGGGCGCCAGCATGCACTGGCCTTCGCCGTGGCCGAGCGGAACCTCGAGGTCGGCCAGCGCGACGTCCTTGTAGGCGGCGGGCACGAAGTCCTCGCGCTTGACTTCGCCCAGCAGCGCCAGCACCTTGGGATCCATCACGTTCCAGGGGCGAACCTGCTGCTCGATCATGTTGAAGCGGGCCTTGTCGAAGTCGAAGGCGATCTCAGTGCTCATCTAAATGCTCCAGTGGGTATTTTTGCCAATTCAGTCTCATTTTACTGAACCGGGGGTGCGGAAACCGCCGGGCTGTCATCGACGGGCGTGCGGCGCAGCAACTTGCGCCTGATCCAGTGGCCCAGGTCGTCCATGTAGCAGTAGACCACCGGCACCACGACCAGCGTCAGCAGCGAGGAGGTCAGCACGCCGCCGATGACGGCCTGGCCCATCGGGGCGCGCTGCTCCGAGCCCTCGGTCATGGCGAAGGCCAGCGGGACCATGCCGAACACCATCGCCAGCGTGGTCATCAGGATCGGGCGCAGCCGGACCCTGGCCGCCAGCAGCAGGGCGTCCTCGCGGCCCATGGCAGGATGGTCGGCCGTGCCCTCGCGGGCGCGGATCGCGAAGTCGACCAGCAGGATCGCGTTCTTCGTCACCAGGCCCATCAGCATCACGATGCCGATGA
>CAZJQH010000380.1:0-1929 GCA_964547895.1 uncultured Chitinophaga sp.
CGAAGGTGTGGCGCATGCAGATGTGCCTATAGCGTGTGCGTTAGATTTTTGCATGAAACGTAAGTAAAATTTCAAACATGAACCCGCGTGATCTAGAACCCTTTCATCCGTCAAAACCAGGCTTTCGCTTCCGTGCGGGCCAGGTCTACCGACGCAAGGATCTGGTGGACTACTTCCCCAGCGTGGATCGCGATCTGGGCCGCTTCGTGCAGGAGGGCAAGCTGTGCAAAGCCTCGCAAGGTCTCTACTACGTGCCCAAGAAAACCCCTTTTGGCACGGCTCCCCCCGCCGAACAAGCCCTGGTGGCCAAGTTCCTCGAGGATGACCGTTTCCTGCTGTTCAACCCCAGCAGCTACAACAGCCTGGGGCTGGGCACCACGCAGCTCTACAACACCACCGTGGTCTACAACCACAAGCGGCACGGCAAGTTCAAGCTGGCAGGCATCGAGTTCGACTTCCGCGAGAAGCCCAGCTTTCCGAGGCCCAAGCAGGTGAACCGTGAATTCCTGCTGGTGGACATGCTCAACAACCTGGATCAGCTGGCAGAGGACCATGAGCAGGTCCTGCAACGGGTGCAGGCCAAGCTGCCGACCTTCGATGCTGTCCGGCTCCAGAAGGCCGTCAAGGCCTATGGATCGGCCAGGACTCGGCGCCTGATGAGCGCCTGGAAGGCCGCTGCACATGGCTGAGGCCAGCCCCGCCAAGAGAAAGAGGCAGGCAGCCGTCTTTCTGCACGACCACCCGAACTTTCTGGACCTGATTCGCCAGGTCGCGCAGCAAGAGGGCATCGCCCCCTACCTGATCGAGAAGGACTACTGGCTGATGCACGGCCTGTGGTGCCTGCAGCAACAAGGCTGGACCTTCCAGCTCAAAGGCGGAACCTCGCTGTCCAAGGGGCACAAGCTCATCCAGCGGTTTTCCGAGGATATCGATCTGCGCATAGAGCCGCCTGCCGACAGGGTCGTGCCCGTGGGCAAGAACCAGGACAAGCCGGTACAGATCCAGGTCCGCCAGTCCTACTTCGACTGGTTGTCGGAGCAACTCCAGGTTCGCCCCTTGCCAGGCTTTGCCGGCATCGAGCGCGCGCCTGAGTTTGACGATGTCAAGTACCGCAGCGCCGGCATCCGCATGGTCTACCCCGTGGCCACCGACCATCTGTACGGCGTCAAGGAAGGCATCCTGCTGGAAGTGGGCTTCGACGACACCGCCCCGAACCAGCCTTGCGACATCTCCAGCTGGGCGCTGGACGTTGCCCTCAAGAGCACGGTCGCCTTCATCGACAACCGTGCCCTGGGAGTGCCGTGCTACAGCCCGGCCTACACCTTCGTCGAGAAGTTGCAGACCGTCTCCACCAAGTTTCGCAACCAGCAGGCCCTGCAGGCCGGCGGTGCTGACGCGGCAGAGAGTTTCCCCAAGAACTTCCTGCGCCACTACTACGACCTGTACTGCCTGCTGCAAAGCCCCGAGGTGCAAGCCTTCATCGGTACGCCAGAGTACCAGGATCGCAAGCGGGTGCGTTTTCCGAAGGCCGACAACCTCGACATCGCCAGCAACGAGGCGTTCCTCCTGTCGGACCCGGAGGTGCGGCGACTCTACGCCCGCAAGTACGAAGAAACCCAGGGCCTGTACTACACCGGCCAGGTGCCCTTTGACGCGATCCTGGAGCGCATCGCCCTGCACATCGCCCGGCTCTGACGAGTGTTTCTGCAAACCGTTTTCCGAGATTTCGATCGGCGGCAGGGTGAGAGACCCGAGCCGACCCAATGCCCCCAGTGCGCCCTCACTCCCCGAACACCTTGGCCACTTCGCTGAACTGCCGCTTCGCGCTCGAACGCGTGTAGCGGCTCAGCGTCACCAGCGACGCATGCCCCATCGAGGACTGCACCGCATCGGGCGCCGCCCCCTTCTCGATCAGCCGGGTGCCGAAGG
>CAZJQH010000381.1:0-1928 GCA_964547895.1 uncultured Chitinophaga sp.
AGCCCAGCGGCTTGTTGATCACCAGGTCGGCCACCACCGTCATGATCCAGGCGATCGCCAGGTTGGCATAGAGGCCGAGCACATCGCCGAGCGCCTGGAACAGCTCCATCTCCATCAGCAGCAGCGCGATCCCCGCATTGAACACCACCCAGACCACGCGGCCCGGATGGCTGTGGGTCAGGCGCGAGAAGAAGTTGCTCCAGGCCAGCGAGCCGGCGTAGGCGTTGGTGACGTTGATCTTGAGCTGCGACACCACCACCAGCAGCACGGTGGCCCAGACCGCCCAGGAGTAGGGCAGCAGCGTCTCCCAGGCCAGCAGGTACATCTGGTTCGGGTCGACCGCGCGCTCGGGCGTTACGCTCTGCGACAGCGCCAGCCAGGCCAGCAGCATGCCGCCCAGCATCTTGAGCACGCCTGGCAGTACCCAGCCCGGCCCGCCCGTGAATACTGCCAGCCACCAGCGCGCGCGCCGCCCGGGCTCGGCAGGGGGCATGAAGCGCAGGTAGTCGGCCTGCTCGCCCATCTGCGTGATCAGCGCCGCGCCCACCGTCAGCGCGGCACCAAACAGGTGCCAGTCAAACTGCCCACCGGCTCCCGATTCACCAGCGTAGTGCGTCAGATCACGCCATGCACCAGGCTCGAGCATCCAGACCGCGCCATAGGGCAGCAGCAGCAACAGCAGCCAGAGCGGCTGGGTCCAGACCTGGAAGCGGCTGATCGCGGCCATGCCGTGCAGCACCAGCGGTATCACCACCAGCGCGCAGACCAGGTAGCCCCAGGCCGGCGGGATGCCCAGCGCCAGCTCCAGCGCGTAGGCCATCACGGCCGCCTCGAGCGCGAAGAAGATGAAGGTGAAGGACGCGTAGAGCAGCGAGGTCAGCGTCGAGCCCAGGTAGCCGAAGCCGGCGCCGCGCGTCAGCAGGTCCATGTCGACGCCGTGGCGCGCGGCGTAGACGCTGATCGGCAGCCCAGCCAGGCAGATCAGTAGCCCGGTGGCCAGGATGGCCCAGAAGGCGTTGATGAAGCCGTACTGCAGCAGCAGCGTGGCGCCGATCGCCTCCAGCACCAGGAAGGACGCGACGCCGAAAGCCGTGTTGGCGACACGCCATTCCGATGGCATGCGCGCGCGCCGCGGCGTGTAGCGCAGCGCGTAGTCCTCCAGCGTCTCGCTGGCGACCCAGCGGTTGTAGTCGCGCCTGACCTTGACGATGCGCTGGGGCGCGGCAGGTTGAGTAAGCGGGTCGTTCGGATCAATGTTCACCCCGGATGCCGTGCAGCTTTCGTGCCTGCCGCGAACTGGCACGGCATTTGCTGCATCAGGCCATGGACCTGACACCGCGTGAAAAAGACAAGCTGCTGATCTTCACCGCCGCCTTGCTGGCCGAGCGCCGGCGCGCGCGCGGCCTGAAGCTGAACTATCCCGAGGCGGTCGCGCTGATCAGCGCCGCCGTGATGGAAGGCGCGCGCGACGGCAAGACCGTGGCCGAGCTGATGGGCGAGGGCCGCACCTGGCTGACGCGCGACGACGTGATGGACGGCGTGCCCGAGATGATCCCCGACATCCAGGTCGAGGCCACCTTCCCTGACGGCACCAAGCTCGTCACCGTGCACCAGCCGATTGCCTGAAACCTTCAACCACCAGAAAGAGCACCACATGTCCCGTCTGACTTCAGTCTTCCTTGCCGCTTCCTCCCTGGTGGCCTCCAGTTCTGTCTGGGCCCATGAGGGCCATGGCCTGTTCGGCACCCACTGGCACGCTACCGACGTGCTCGGTTTCGTCGCTGCCGGGGTGGCCGTGGCCGCCGCGGTCTGGTACGGCAGCAAGTGAGCACGGCGCCCATGATCCCTGGCGAATACCTGCTCGACGAGGGCGAGCATCTGCTCAATCCTGGCCGGCGCACGCTCACGCTGGTGGTCAGGAACACCGC
>CAZJQH010000382.1:0-1925 GCA_964547895.1 uncultured Chitinophaga sp.
GGCGAAGGGCTCGAAGCTGAACGGACCGCTGTAGCCGGCGGCCTGCAGCGCGCGGATCTGCGCCACGTTGCCGAGCCGGTCCTGCTGGTCGACCAGCACCCGGTGGGCGTCGAGCATGTCGTCGACCGCCACCTCCGGGTCGGCCACGCCAGAGATGTGCACCAGGCCGGTCCATTCGGGGAAGAACTCGGTCTCGCCAGCCAGGTGATGGTGGAAGGTGTCGTGCACGAGCTTGAACACGCCTTCTCCCCCGGCGGCCTGGATGGCAGCGATCGCGTCGGCCTTGCGGCGCAGCGAAGACACCGGGAAGCCCAGCGGCTCGACCAGGCCCTGGATGCCACGCTCGACCAGGATGGGCTTGATCGCCTTGAGGGCAGCGACGACGTCGGCCTGGGCGACCGGCGTGCCATCGTTCAGGGGGCACATGACCAGTGCCTTGGCGCCGCAGGCGGCCGCGTAGTCGGCCAGTTTCTCGGTCTGCGCGCGACGCTCGTCGTTCCAGACGTTGAAGGGGTAGAGCGCATTGATCGACAGCAGATTGACGCCGGCGGCCTCGGCGGCAGCCTTGACCTCGGCGGCCGGCACGGTGCCGACCACGTTCGGGGTGTCATTTCGGATCTCGACGTCGGTCACGCCTAGTGCGCGCGCCATGGCGAAGAACTGGGCGGGCGACTGGCGGGGAGCCAGGATATGGCTGAGGGAAAAGCGCATGGTATGGGTCTTGGATGTAAGGGTTTTCAGGATTAGCCGCGACGCTGCCATGGGATGAAGACTCCGATTGCGGCAGCCGCGGCAAGGCGTGAGGGGAACTTATTCGTACAGCGCGGGCCGGGCCGGCAGCTCGATCGCGACGGCCTGGCCGGCGCTTTCCTGCGCCTGCACGCAGGCGTCCGAGGTGACCGCGGCGGCATAGCCGTCCCAGGCGCTCGGGCCGGTAGCGCCGCCCTTGGCAGCGGCAGCGATGAAGTCCTGCAGCTCGACGTCGTAGCTGGCGACGAAGCGGTCCTTCCAGTCGGTCAGGATGCGGCTCTGGCGCTTGGCGCCCAGGCGCATGTCGATCGCCATCGGCTCGGGCAGGCGCGCGGTGCCGTCCTCGCCCACCACCTCGCACTGGATGTCGTAGCCGTAGTGGCAGTTGACGAAGATCTCGACGTCGATCAGCACGCCCTTCTTCGTTTCCAGTACCACCACCTGCGGGTCACGCAGCTTGCCGTGGCTGCGCGCGGCGTTGCGCGGATAGAGCACGCGCGCCGAGACATAGTCGTCGTCAAGCAGCCAGCGGAACACGTCGATCTCGTGGATCAGTGTGTCGTGGATCGCCATCGGCGTGACATAGGCCTCGGGCACGGCCGGATTCCGGTGCGCGGCATGGACCAGGATCGGGGCGCCGGTATGCTGCTGCACGGCGTCCTTGAGCGCGACATAGCCCGCGTCATAGCGGCGCATGAAGCCGACCTGCACCAGGCGCTTGCCGTGGGCCACCTCGGCCTCGACGATGCGGCGCGCGCCCTCGGCGGTGGTCGCCAGCGGCTTCTCGCAGAACACCGGCTTGCCGGCGGCGACGGCTGCCAGCACATAGGGCTCGTGGGTCGCACCCCAGGAAGTCACCAGCACCGCGTCGACCTCGGGTGCCGCGATCAGTTCCTCGCCGGTCTGGTACAGCCTGGCGTTGGGGGCCAGGTCGGCGCGCACGCTTTCGGCCGAGGCCAGGTTGACGTCGGACAGCGCGACCACCTCGGCGCCTGCCAGCACCTGCTGGATGCGACGGGTGTGGTCACGGCCAATCATGCCGGTGCCGATGACACCAATTTTCAAAGTCATGGTTTGCTCCTTGCTTGTGTTCGAAGTCGGGGGGTTATCGGGTCGGATACTGGTCGAGGTAGCGCTGGATCTCTTGGCGCATGAAGCGGCTGGACTCCTCGGCG
>CAZJQH010000383.1:0-1924 GCA_964547895.1 uncultured Chitinophaga sp.
TGGTCGACATAGGCGTCGCCCGTGACCAGGATGATGTCGCAGCTGTCCCAGCCGAGCTGGTCCATCTCGGCCCGGCTCATCGGCAGGAAGGGTGCGGTGCCGAAGCGCTTGGCCCAGTAGGGCCGATAGCTGGTCAGCGGCTTGGCATGGCGCGGGAAGAAGGAGACGTCGATGGGAGCGTTCATGGGCGGGAATCCGGGACAACCCGCCATTGTAAGTTTTCAGGGGAAAACATGCTGCTCCCATGGTCATGCATGCGCAAGCCGTCGAATCAACGACCGCATGGCAGCCAGGCTCTGCCAGCCAGTTTCAGCTGATGCCGAAGGCGTGGCGCAAGGCGCGCGCTGCATCCTGGTGCGCGGTCAGCGCCTCGGGAATCGAGCGTCCCATCTTGATGAAGTCGTGCACCACGCCGCGATAGATCTCGAGGTCCACCGGCACGCCGCTCAGGCGCAGCCGGTCGGCCATCAGGATGCCCTCGTCGACCAGCGGATCGCACTCGGCCAGGCCGAACCAGGCCGGTGCCAGGCCGTCGAAATCGTGCGCCATCAGCGGGGCGAAGCGCCAGTCCTCGCATTCATCCTCGTGGTTGAGGTACTGTGAGAAGAACCAGTCTATCGTCGCGCGCTCGATCAGGAAGCCGTGGCCGAAGGTCTTCTGCGAGGGCGTGTCTCGCCTGGGCGTGCAGCCCGGATAGAACAGCAGCTGCAGTGCGAGCCCGATGCCGGCGTCGCGCGCCTGGATCGCGGTCGCAAGGCTCAGCGTGCCGCCAGCGCTGTCGCCGCCCACGGCGATGCGGCTTGGGTCCAGTCCCAGCGCCGCGGCATTGCGGTACAGCCAGACCAGCCCGTCGAAGGCGTCCTCGACCGCGGTCGGGAACTTGTGCTCGGGCGCCAGCCGGTAGTCTAGCGACAGCACCGCGCAATGCGCCAGGTGCGCCAGGTGCCGGCACAGGCTGTCATGAGTGTCGAGGCTGCCGACGGTGAAGCCGCCGCCATGCAGGTAGAGCAGCACCGGCAGGCCGGGCTTGTCTTCTGCCCTGGCAGGTGAATAGAGACGGGCCGAGATGGTCGCGCCGTCCCTGACTGCGACCTGCAGGTCCTCGACCCGCTCGAGCTTGTGCGGCGCCAGGTCGAGAATGCCGGCGCCGGCCTCGTAAAAAGCCCGCGCCTGGGCGGCGGTCAGCATGTGCATCGGGACGCGGTTGGCACGCGCGATGCGGTCGAGCACGCTGCGCATCGCCGGCGTCAGCAGGATACGCGGATTGTGATGACTCATCTGGCGGTCAGAGGAAGCGGTCGAGCAGCTTGCGGCTGTGCTTGTCGAGCGACTGCGGGTCGCGGATCATGAACTGCACGCCATGGCTGTCGAGCACCAGCAAGGTGGTGCGGTTGAGCTTGCGGATGTCCTCCTCGCCCTTGAGGATGAACTTGCAGCGGCCGCGGTCAGTCTCGACCGTCCAGGCGCTCGGCGTGGCGAACGAGCTGACCTCGAGCAGGCGCTGGATCACCGGCATGAACTCGCGCTGGTGCAGTTCCTGCTCGATCAGCTCGCGCTGCTGGGTGGGCAGCTCGGCCAGGGCCGCGATCCAGGCGACCTCGTGCCCGTTCGGCCCGACCAGCGAGATGTTGGCGTTGGGCGTCTGGATCGGATAGGCGCGCACGGCCGTGACTGGCTCGTGCGTGATGCCGTCGGCAGTCTGGACCCTGAGCCGGCCCATCGGGTTGCGATCGATCTTCATCGTTTTTCAGTCCTCGGGCAGGATGTCACGGTTGGCCTCGGCCTGGCGCTGCTGCGCCTGGTAGAGCCGGTAGTAGGCGCCTTCGCGCGCCATCAGCTCGTCGTGCGAGCCCTCCTCGACCTTGCGGCCCTTGTCCATCACGACCAGGCGGTCGGCCTTGCGCAGGGTGGACAGGCGGTGCGC
>CAZJQH010000384.1:0-1922 GCA_964547895.1 uncultured Chitinophaga sp.
TCTTCATCAGCGCCGGCTTCGACGCCCACCGCGAGGACGACATGGGCCAGCTCGGCCTGGTCGAGCAGGACTACACCTGGATCACGATGAAGCTCAAGCAGGTGGCCAAGCGCCATGCCCAGGGCCG
This sequence comes from uncultured Chitinophaga sp., assembly GCA_964547895.1. Taxonomy (GTDB): domain Bacteria; phylum Pseudomonadota; class Gammaproteobacteria; order Burkholderiales; family Burkholderiaceae_C; genus Malikia. The sequence goes on from CAZJQH010000384.1 coordinate 128, forward strand.
GATCGTGAGCTGCCTGGAGGGCGGCTACGACCTCAGCTCGCTGTCGCGCAGCGTCGAGGCCCACTTGCGCGTGCTGGCCGACGTCTGACCTGCCCGGTAGCGGCAGGGTCGCAATTTTGTGGCAAGCTAGGGTTTTTCCCTGATTGCCGCCTGCAGTGACACCCGCGCCCATTCCCATCGACGACTTCTCGCTCTGGCTGGCCTCCTTCGGCCGGCCCCAGTCCCTGCTCGAGCTCGCGCTGCTGGCGTGCTGCGGCCTGCTGGCCTGGCTGCTGGTCGCCCTGCTGCGGCGCGTCTTCTCGCCCGACGCCAGCTACTCGATCTGGTTCGGCCGCGGCGTGGTCGACGGCGTGCTGTTTCCGGCGGTGCTGCTGGCGCTGGGCTTCACGGCGCGCACGCTCTGGGCCGCCGAGCATCCGGTCCACATCCTGCGCATCGCGATACCGGTGCTGGTCGCGCTGGTCGTGATCCGCGTCGGCGTCAAGGTGCTGCAGGTCGCCTTCCGCCAGGCCAGCTGGCTGCGCCCGATCGAGCGCACCATCTCCTGGATCGCCTGGCTGTCGATGGTGCTGTGGGTCAGCGGCCTGCTGCCGGTGCTGCTCAACGAGCTCGACCAGATCAGCTGGAAGATCGGCGGCAGCAAGCTGTCGGTGCGCACCATGATCGAGGGCGTGCTGACGGCCGGCGCCGTCCTGCTGCTGGCGCTCTGGGTCTCGTCGGCGATCGAGTCGCGCCTGCTGCGCTCGACCAGCGGCAGTGAACTGTCGTTGCGCAAGGCCGCCAGCAATGCCGCGCGCGCGCTGCTGATGTTCGTCGGCCTGATCGTGGCGCTGACCACGGTCGGCATCGACCTGTCGGCGCTGTCGGTGCTGGGCGGTGCGGTCGGCGTCGGCATCGGCTTCGGCCTGCAGAAGCTGGCGGCCAACTATGTCAGCGGCTTCGTGATCCTGACCGAGCGCAGCATGCGCATCGGCGACATGGTGCGGGTCGACAACTTCGAGGGCCGCATCACCGACATCAAGGCGCGCTTCACCGTGATCCGCTCGCTATCGGGGCGCGAGGCCATCGTGCCCAACGAGACCCTGATCACCAGCCGGGTCGAGAACCTGTCGCTGGCCGATCCGCGCGTCTCGCAGGCGACCGTGGTCGGCGTGTCCTATGACAGCGACATCGAGCAGGTGGCAGCCCTGCTGGTCGAGGCCGCGACCGCCCAGCCCAGGGTGCTGAGCGATCCGGCGCCTACGGCGGCCTTGTCGGCCTTTGGCGCCGACGGGCTCGAGTTCACGCTGAGCTACTGGATCGCCGACCCCGAAAACGGAACGCTGGCCTTGAAGTCCGACATCAACCGGGCCATCCTGGCTTCCTTCCGCCGCCTTGGCATCGAGATTCCCTATCCGCAACGGGTGCTGCATGTGAGCGCGACCCAGCCTTTGCCTGCCGGCCAGCAGCGCAGCTGATCGCGGCGGGGCTGAAATAGAATCCTGCTCAGCATTTCATCGCCTATTTGCAGGAGCAAACATGAAGATCCTCGTCCCCGTCAAGCGCGTGGTGGACTACAACGTCAAGGTGCGCGTCAAGGCCGACGGCACTGGCGTCGACATCGCCAACGTCAAGATGAGCATGAACCCCTTCGACGAGATCGCCGTCGAGGAAGCGGTGCGCCTGAAGGAGAAGGGTGCTGCGACCGAGGTGGTCGCGGTCTCCTGCGGCGTAGCCCAGTGCCAGGAGACGCTGCGCACGGCGCTGGCCATCGGCGCCGACCGCGCCATCCACGTCGAGACCGACGCCGAGCTGC
>CAZJQH010000385.1:0-1920 GCA_964547895.1 uncultured Chitinophaga sp.
CGTCTTGCCCGGCGCACGCGCGACCTGGAACACGCTGGCCTGGATCTGCTCGAAGCCTTCGAGACGCAGCGCCAGCGGGGCCGGGTAGTAGAAGGCATCGCTGAGCGCCATCAGCGACAGGGTCAGGAAGCTCACGCTGCGCTCGTCGCGCTGCAGTGCCGGCAGGCCGGCCCGCTCGCGCCCGATCTGGGCCAGCTCGAACAGCGTGCCGTTGAGGATGCGCAGCAGCATCTCGCTGGCGCGCTCGCGCTCAGCCTCGGGCACGTTGGACTCGATGAACTGCGACAGCGCCGGCAGGCCGCCCGGCAGGGGCTCGGAGCCGGCCACGGCAACTGACTGGGCACCGGCGAACAGCTCGAGCGCACGGCCAGCCGAAGCCTCGAGCGCCTCGGTCAGGTCACGACGTTGCTGCTCGGTCGCGCCGGCGGCATAACGACGCACGGCCTCGCGGCGCAACACGGGATCGGCCAGCGCGGCGCGCAGGCTCAGGAAGCCGTCCATGCTGTCGTTCTCGTCGGCCGGCAGGCGCAGGTAGCGGAACGGTTCGGCCGGCGTGTCGCGCACGCCGAGCAGGAAGACGCGGCGGCCGTCGATCTCGAACGGCAGCATGTAGTTCTGGTACTCGCGCGCCTGGCCGGCGGCGTCGCGCAGCTTGTAGCTGACGCTCGGGCCGACGTTGCGCTGCACCCGCTCGCTCATGGTCTTGTGGCCGGCACCCAGGCGGCCCTCGATCGCCTGGCGCAGGTCGACCTTGCGCGGATCGGCGCCGCTGGCGTTGGAATTACCCAGGTTCTCGACGTTGATCACACGCAGGCCGGTGAACTCCACCGTCACCGGCTGGCCGCCCAGGTTCAGCCGCGCGGACTCGCCGACCCGGCCCGCGAGGTCGAGTGCAGGCGTCACGCCATCAATCGGAACACCCTTGAGCGTGAGCCGAGAGCCGCCGTCATCGAAGCTCGACTGGTAGATCTCGATGCCGCGGTAGCTGACCGGGTGGTTAACCTCGACCCGAGCCTCCTTCGCCTCGCCGGTGTAGCGGTCGTGGATGATGATGTCGCTGGCGAACAGCTTGGGCATGCCGGTGCTGTAGTAGTCGACAGTGAACTTCTTGAGCTCGACGTCGAAGGGCAGGTCCTGCAGCAGCACGCCATTGGGCTGGGTCAGCACGGCGACGCCGGCCCTCTGTCCCTCGCTGACCAGCAGGTTGCCGCGGAAGGTCGGGTTGCGGTCGGACAGGCGGTGGCGCTCCGGCACTTCGGCGATCATGCCACCGCCGGCAAACGGCTCCTTGCCCTGGAACCAGGTCTGGGCCTTGACGATCAGGTCGCCATCGAACAGCCCGCCGATGCAGATCAACACGATCGCGCTGTGAGCGGCCAGGTAGCCAAGCTTGTTGGCCGCACCAGCCTTGGCCGCCACCATGTAGCCATCGCCCGCTTCACCTTCGCGCTTTTGCAGCTTGACCTTCCAGCCCGCCTGCGCGAGCGCCTGGCCCATCGACTGGGCGGCGGCCTCGGGTGACTGCGCGAGCTCGGCCTCGGCCCGGTGGCCGAAGGCTTTCAGGCTCTGCAAGTGCAGGTTCTCCTTGTAGGACTTGAGGTCCTTGAGGATCTTGGGTGTGTTGCGCACGATGCACAGGCTGGTGCTGACGACCAGGAAGGCCAGGATCAGCAGGAACCACCAGGCGCTGTAGACCGAGTAGAGCTGGATGGAGCCGAACAGCTCGGCCCAGAAGGGTCCGAACTGGTTGATGTAGTTGTTGATAGGCTCGTGCTGCTTGAGCACCGTGCCGATGACGGAGGCGATGCAGATCACCGTAAGCAGGGCGATCGCGAACCGCATCGAGGACAGCAGCTCCACCGCGTCGCGCAGGCGACGCGAGCCCCGTTCAAGTTCAAAGCCGGAAGTGGAAGCGCTCAT
>CAZJQH010000386.1:0-1914 GCA_964547895.1 uncultured Chitinophaga sp.
ACGGCGAGAACCCGCACCAGAGCGCGGCCTACTACCGCGACGCGAATCCGCTGCCGGGCTCGCTGGTCACCGGCGTGCAGCTGCAGGGCAAGGAGCTGTCCTACAACAACATCGCCGACGCCGATGCGGCCTGGGAATGCGTCAAGAGCTTCGACGTGCCGGCTTGCGTCATCGTCAAGCATGCCAACCCCTGCGGCGTCGCGGTGGCTGGCAGCGCCTTCGAGGCCTACTGCAAGGCCTTCCAGACCGATCCGACCAGCGCCTTTGGCGGCATCATCGCCTTCAACCGTCCGCTCGACGGCGAGGCCGCGCTGGCGGTCTCGCGCCAGTTCGTCGAGGTGCTGATCGCGACCGACTTCACGCCCGAGGCGCTGGCCGTCTTCAAGTCCAAGGCCAATGTACGCCTGATGAAGATCGAGCTGCCCGAGGGTGGCTCGGACGCCAGCCGCAACGCGGTCGACATCAAGCGCATCGGCTCCGGCCTGCTGCTGCAGAGCGCCGACAACCACGACATGACGCTGGCCGACCTCAAGGTGGTGACCGTCAAGCAGCCGACCCCGCAGCAGATGGAAGACCTGCTGTTTGCCTGGAAGGTGGCCAAGTACGTCAAGTCGAACGCGATCGTGTTCTGCAAGGACGGCATGACCATGGGTGTCGGCGCCGGCCAGATGAGCCGCCTGGATTCGGCCCGCATCGCCAGCATCAAGGCCGAGCACGCCAAGCTGACGCTGCAGGACACCGCCGTGGCCAGCGACGCCTTCTTCCCGTTCCGCGACGGCCTGGACGTGGTGGTGGACGCCGGCGCGAGCTGCGTGATCCAGCCGGGCGGCTCGATGCGTGACCAGGAAGTGATCGACGCGGCCAACGAGCGTGGCGTGGCGATGGTGTTCACGGGCGTGCGCCACTTCCGTCACTGATCGCCGCTGCTTTCCTGCCACTCGTTGGCAGGGAGGTGTAGTCGGGGCGGGAGGCGCCGGCCTCATGGTGTCCGCTGCGCGGCCACAAATCGGCCAACACCTTCCGCCCCGACCCCGCCGTGGGCTTGATCTGCCCGTGGCTTTCCATTTCAAGCCGCCGCCAGCGGCTTGAGCTTTTTGTGGCCTTGCCTATTTACGGCATGAGCCGTCCCGCCCTAGACTGCTTGCCGACAAGAGCAGAACAACAGGCGTCGGATCCGGCATGGACCGACGCAGGGGAGGGGGAGCATGAAGGAATTCGGAGCTGCGATGCAGCAGGCACTGCAGGCGCGTGGCCAGGCTGACATCGAACTGGCACGGGCGCTGGGGCAGGTGGGCGCCAGCGCCTTGGATAAGGCGCGACAGCTCGCGAGCAGCGCAGTCGACCTGCTGCGTGCCGGGGCCGAACTGCAGATGGAGGCCAACCTGGCCGAAGCCCAGGCACATGCCGCGATGGCGCGCAAGGTCGCGGCCGCCGGTGTCGTGGCCGGGACGGCAGCAGGGACAGCCGGGGCTGCGGCACTCGGGGCCGTGGCCTATGCCACGGGGCAGCGCAATCGGGCGGTTGGGAATGCCTTGCAAGGCGCCAGCGACCAGCTGCAGCGCCAGTTCCTGCCGCAACGCCCGCCCGGTGAGCCTTGTCTGCCTTGCCTGGACCAGAGCTCGGGCCTGGCGCGAAGGCTGCGGATCGAGAAGCGCCAGCGCCTGATCCTGCACGGCGAGAGCAGCCCCGACCCTGCCGTGCGCGAGGCGGCGCGGCAGCTCAAGGCAGACATGCACGCGGTCGAACTGGCGCGGCTGTCCGACAACAGCTACGCCCAGTACGATCCGAAGGCGGGGCCGAAGCAGAAGAAACCGCCTGAGCCTTGGCAGGCGATGACGGAGCGGGAAGTCCGGGATGCCGGCTTGAGCCCCAAACTGGTCAACGATGCCAAGGCCGTCGTTTACAAGCTGCCGC
>CAZJQH010000387.1:0-1914 GCA_964547895.1 uncultured Chitinophaga sp.
GGTGCTTCTTCTCGACCGCGCCGCGGTAGTAGGACATGCGCGGGTAATGCGCCGGGTCTTGGCCGGGCTCAAGCGCGGCAGGAGAATGCTCGAACGCCGGCGTCCAGCGGCTCGCGCTCAGGCGCAGATAGGGGTAGCTCTTGTCATCGCGGAACAGGATGTTGTAGCGCGGCTGCTGGGTCTTGATCAGGTTGTTTTCCAGCAGCAGCGCCTCGGCCTCGGAGCGCACCACCGTGGTCTCGAGCCGTACGATCTTGGCCACCATGTGGCCGATGCGGGTGCCGTCGTGCGTCTTCTGGAAATAGCTCGAGACACGCCGCTTGAGGTCCTTGGCCTTGCCGACATAGAGCAGCTGGCCATCGGCGTCGAAATAGCGGTAGACGCCCGGCAGCGCCGGCAAGGCGGCGACGGCCTGCAGCAGGGATTCGGGGTGGGGGGCGGTCATGAGAGAGCAGCAGGATCAAGGCAGGTGTCGAAGCCGAGACTGTAAGACAATCCCGGGCGTGAATTCAGAACCTGCCAATCCCCTGACCTGGGACATCTTCTGCCACGTGATCGACAACTGGGGCGACCTGGGCGTCTGCTGGCGGCTGGCCAGCAACCTGGCCGCACGCGGCCAGCGAGTGCGCCTGTGGGCCGACCAGCCCGAGCCGCTCGACTGGATGGCGCCCGGCGCGCGCGCTGGCGGCTTTGCCGGCATCGAGGTCCGGCGCTGGCCGCGCACCGATGACTACGCCCTGCCCCCGGAGCTTGCGCCCGGCGACGTACTGGTCGAGGCCTTCGGCTGCGAGATCGCTCCGGCCTGGGTGGCGGCGCTGCAGCCCGAACCCGGACCGGATGAGCCGCAGCGGGTCTGGATCAACCTCGAATACCTGAGCGCCGAGTCCTATGTCGAGCGCAGCCACCGGCTGGCCTCGCCCGTCATGAGCGGCCCCTTGCGCGGTCGGACCAAATGGTTCTTCTACCCCGGCTTCATCCCAGCCACCGGCGGCCTGCTGCGCGAGCCCGCGCTGATGGAGCAGCGCGCCACCTTCGAGCCCGAAGCCTGGCTGCGCGCGCAGGGCCTGCCTGATGGCGCAGATGGCGCACCGCGCGTGACGCTGTTCTGCTACGAGCCCGTCCATCTGCCCGCGCTGCTGCACGATCCGGCCCTGCGCGGCGCCCACTGGCTGGTCGCACCGGGCCGGCCGGCGGCCGCTCTGGCCAGCGCCTGGGACGGCTCGGCTCCGGCACGGCGCCACGAGCTGCAGCATCTGCCACAGACCGGGTTCGATCGCCTGCTCTGGGCCAGCGACCTGAACCTGGTGCGCGGCGAGGATTCACTGGTGCGCGCGCTCTGGGCTGCTCAACCCTTCGTCTGGCATATCTACCCGCAGCACGACGACGCGCATCACCTCAAGCTCGAGGCCTTCCTCGACTGGCTGCAGGCGCCCGAGTCGCTGCGTGCCTTCCACCGGGTCTGGAACGGGCTGGAGGCTGGTCCGCTGCCACCGGTATGGCTGGACGAATGGCGCGACTGCGCCCTGGCGGCACGAGAGCGGCTGCTGCAACAGCAGGACCTGGCCAGCCAGCTCTTGGGCTTTGTTGGGGAAAAGCGCTAAAATCAAGGGTTTTCTCGCATGGCGCTCTTCGTGGGCTGCCTTGCCTGACAGAACAACGGGCATATTGACCCCCGCCGCATGAATCCGAGGCCACTCCAGGCCGGGCGGCAAATTCCACAGGAAGCACCATGAAAATCGCTCAAGAAATCCGCGCCGGCAACGTGATCATGCACGGCAAGGACCCGATGATCGTCCTGAAGACCGAATACGCCCGTGGCGGCCGCGGCGCTGCCACCGTGCGCATGAAGCTCAAGGCCCTGCTGAGCAATATGGCCACCGAAGTCGTGTTCAAGGCCGACGACAAGATCGACAA
>CAZJQH010000388.1:0-1908 GCA_964547895.1 uncultured Chitinophaga sp.
TCCTTCAGGCTGTGCTTGTAGGTGATCTGGTCGATGAAGGGCAGCACGAAGTTGAGCCCGGGCGCCAGCGTGCCGGCGTACTTGCCAAGCCGCTCCTTGACCCAGGCGTTCTGTTGCGGAACGATCTTGATCGACTTGATGACGAAGATGGCGGCGATGACGAATAGCAGGAAGGCGATTTCCATGTTCAGTTCTCCCGTTCAGGTAGTGCGGCCAGGATCAGGCGGCTGCCGCGCACGGCGACGATGCGATAGCGGCCGCTGGCAGCCAAGGCAACAGGATGGTCCAGTTCGGCTTCCCAGCGGGCGCCACGGTGCCAGACTGCGGCATGGCCGTCAGCCTGCCACTGCTCGACCATGACGGTCTGGCCGATGTCCAGGTTGAGGTCCGGGTTGGCGGCGCTGTCGGCCCCTTGACCGCGCTGGCGCGCCAGCCGGCTCCAGGCCAGCACGGCGCCACCGCCGACCAGGGCTGCGCAGCTCAACTGCCAGGCGAGTCCGGCCCCTGCATGAGCCGCCAGCGCAGCTGCAGCGAGCCCGAGCGCCAGCATGAGCAGGTAGAAGGTGCCGCTGACCAGTTCGAGCGCCACGGCAGCGCCAGCCAGCAGCCACCAGACGGTCGCATCGCTCATGCCAGTTCCTCCTGATGACATAAATCGGTCTTCATCGTAGCGCTGTTAGCCGGAATTTGCAGCGAAACCGGGCTGGATTCGAGCAGTTGTCACATTATTTCCTTACACTTGGCGCCATCGCGCGCCGGGGCTGGCCCACGGCGCAGCAAGCCGCGCGGCCGGAGTCACCGTCCGCTTCTTGTTTTGGCGCCCAACCCTTTGTCACGCCTCATGAAATTTCGCTTCCCCATAGTCATTATTGACGAAGACTACCGTTCCGAGAACGCCTCCGGGCTGAGCATTCGCTCGCTGGCGCAGGCGATCGAGGCCGAGGGCTTCGAGGTGCTCGGCGTGACCAGCTATGGTGACCTGTCGCAGTTTGCCCAGCAGCAAAGCCGCGCCAGCGCCTTCATCCTGGCGATCGACGACGACGAGTTCACTCCCGGTCCCGACCTCGATCCGGCGGTGCTCAACCTGCGCGCCTTCATCCAGGAGGTGCGGCGCAAGAACACCGAGGTGCCGATCTACATCTACGGCGAGACCAAGACCAGTCGCCACCTGCCCAACGACATCCTGCGTGAATTGCATGGCTTCATCCACATGCACGAGGACACGCCGGAGTTCATGTCCAAGCACATCATCCGCGAGGCCAAGAGCTACCTGGAAGGCATCCAGCCGCCGTTCTTCCGCGCGCTGCTGGACTATGCCGAGGACGGCTCCTACTCCTGGCACTGCCCGGGCCATTCGGGTGGCGTGGCCTTCCTGAAGTCGCCGGTGGGCCAGATGTTCCACCAGTTCTTCGGCGAGAACATGCTGCGCGCCGACGTCTGCAACGCGGTCGAGGAACTCGGCCAGCTGCTCGACCACAACGGCGCCATCGGCGAGAGCGAGCGCAATGCCGCGCGCATCTTCAATGCCGACCATTGCTTCTTCGTCACCAACGGCACCTCGACCTCGAACAAGATGGTCTGGCACCACACGGTCGCGCCTGGCGACGTGGTGGTGGTGGACCGCAACTGCCACAAGTCCAACCTGCACGCGATCATCATGACCGGGGCCATTCCCGTGTTCCTGAAGCCGACGCGCAACCACTGGGGCATCATCGGCCCGATCCAGCAGAGCGAGTTCGAGCCCGAGGCGATCAAGGCCAAGATCCGCGCCAACCCGCTGCTCAAGGGCGTGGACCCCGAGACCGTCAAGCCGCGCATCCTGACGCTGACGCAGTCGACCTACGACGGCGTGCTCTACAACACCGAGACCATCAAGGGCATGCTCGACGGCTATGTCGAGAACCTGCA
>CAZJQH010000389.1:0-1890 GCA_964547895.1 uncultured Chitinophaga sp.
CGGGGTGCGGCATCATCGCGGTGAAGCGGCCGTCGGCGGTGGTCACGCTGGTCAGACCGCCAGCGCTGCCGTTCGGGTTGAACGGGTACTGCTCGGTGGCGGCGCCGAAGTTGTCGACATAGCGCATCGCGGCAATCGCCTTGGTCGCGTCACCCCGGTGCTTGAAGTTGGCGTAGCCCTCGCCATGCGCAACGGCGATCGGCAGGCGGCTGCCGGCCATGCCCTGCAGGAACAGGCTGGGCGACTCCAGCACCTCGACCATGGACAGGCGGGCCTCGAAGCGCTCGCTCTGGTTGGTCGTGAAGCGCGGCCAGGCCTCGGCGCCCGGGATGATGTCGGCCAGCTCGGCGAACATCTGGCAGCCGTTGCACACGCCCAGGCCGAAGGTGTCGGCGCGACCGAAGAAGCCCTGGAACTGCTCGGACAGCACCTTGTTGAAGGTGATCGAGCGCGCCCAGCCGATGCCGGCACCCAGCGTGTCGCCATAGCTGAAGCCGCCGCAGGCGACCACGCCCTTGAAGTCGGACAGCTTGGCGCGACCGGTCTGCAGGTCGGTCATGTGCACGTCGTAGGCCTCGAAGCCGGCCTCGGTGAAGGCGTAGGCCATCTCGACATGCGAGTTCACGCCCTGCTCGCGCAGGATCGCGACCTTGGGGCGGCTCAGGTTCAGGAACGGCGCGGCGATGTTGTCCGACGGATCGAAGGTCAGCGCGACATGCATGCCGGGGTCGTTCGGCACACCGGCGGCGGCGTGCTCGGAGTCGGCGCAGGCCGGGTTGTCGCGCTGCTGGTTGATCTTCCAGCTCACGCTGTCCCAGACCTGGTGCAGGTCGAACAGGTCGGCGCTGAAGACGGCCTTGGCGTCGCGCCAGACCTGCAGCTGGCCCTTGCCGGCGTCGATCTCGGACGACAGCGGACGGGTCTTGCCGACATAGTGGCTGAATTTCGACAGGCCATGCTCGCGCAGCACCGCCATGACCGCGTCGCGCTCGGCGGTGCGGACCTGCAGCACGACGCCGAGCTCCTCGTTGAACAGAGCCTTGAGCGTGAGCTCGTTGCGGCGCTCTGCCACTTGGATCGACCAGTTCTTGGCGTCGCCGCTGTCCATGCGGCTGTCGCTGATGCCGTCGCCCTCGGTGACCAGCAGGTCGACGTTGAGCGCTACGCCCACATGGCCGGCGAAGGCCATCTCGGCGGCAGCGGCCAGCAGGCCACCGTCGCTGCGGTCGTGGTAGGCCAGGATCTTGCCGTCAGCGCGCAGCGCGTTGACCGCGTTGACCAGCTTGACCAGGTCCTGCGCATCGTCGAGATCCGGCACCACGCCGCCCGGCTGGTTCAGCACCTGCGCCAGGATCGAGCCGCCCATGCGGTTCTGGCCCTTGCCCAGATCGACCAGCACCAGCGTGGTGTCCTCGTCGGCATTGAGCTGGGGCGTGAGCGTGCCGCGCACGTCGGGCAGCGTGGCGAAGGCCGATACGATCAGCGACACCGGCGAGCTGACCTTCTGGGTCTGGCCGTCGGCCTGCCACTGGGTCCGCATGGAGAGGCTATCCTTGCCCACGGGGATCGAGATGCCGAGTGCCGGGCACAGCTCCATGCCGACGGTCTTGACCGTTTCGTAGAGCGCGGCGTCCTCGCCCGGCTCGCCGCAGGCGGCCATCCAGTTGGCCGACAGCTTGACGCGCGAGAGCTCGAACGGAGCCGCCAGCAGGTTGGTGATGGCCTCGGCCACCGCCATGCGGCCGGAGGCCGGCGCGTCGATCGCGGCCAGCGGGGTGCGCTCGCCCATGGACATCGCCTCGCCGGCGAAGCCTGCATAGTCGGCCAAGGTCACGGCGCAGTCGGCCACCGGCACCTGCCAGGGGCCGACCATCTGGTCGCGGTGGCTCA
>CAZJQH010000390.1:0-1885 GCA_964547895.1 uncultured Chitinophaga sp.
GCGCGTTGATGTCGGGCTCGTGCGGCTGCGGCGTCATCGGGTCGCGCAGGAAGATGACCGCGTCGATCTCGCCGACCGCCAGCCGGGCGCCGATCTGCAGGTCGCCGCCGAGCGGTCCGCTCAGCAGGCGCTCGACCTCGAGCCCGACCTCGGCCTGCAGCCGTCCACCCGTGGTCCCGGTCGCGCACAGCGTGCAGCGCAGCAGGAAATCCCGGAACTCCCGGGCCAGCGCGACCATCGCGGCCTTGCGGCCGTCATGTGCAATCAGGGCGATCCGCATCTTCATCCTTTCAACCGGTGTTGCGCAGGCCGGCGGCGATGCCGTTGATCGAGATGTGGATGCCGCGCTTGACCTTCTCCTGCTGGCTGCCGGCCCGGTAGCGGCTGATCAGCTCGACCTGCAGGTGGTGCAGCGGGTCGATGTAGGGGAAGCGGTGCTCGATCGAGCGTGCCAGCGAGCGGTTGCCCGCCAGCCGCTGCCCGGCGCCGGTGATCAGCTCGAGCGCCTGCTGGGTGCGGTGCCACTCGGCCTCGATCAGCGCGAACACCTGCTTGCGCAGCCTGGCGTCGGGCACCAGGTCGGCATAGCGGCGTCCCAGCGACAGGTCGCTCTTGGCCAGCACCATGTCGATGTTCGACAGCAGCGTGCTGAAGAAGGGCCAGCTGGCGTGCATCTGGCGCAGCAGCCGGGCGGCCTCGTCCTGGCCCAGCTCGGCGGACAGCCGATCGACCGCGCTGCCAAAGCCGTACCAGCCCGGCAGCGTCAGGCGGCACTGGCCCCAGCTGAAGCCCCAGGGAATCGCGCGCAGGTCCTCGATGCGCTGGCTCGCCTTGCGCGAGGCCGGGCGCGAGCCGATGTTGAGCTCGGCGATCTCGCGGATCGGCGTGGCGCTGAAGAAGTAGTCGGTAAAGCCCGGCGTGCCGTAGACCAGCGCGCGGTAGGCGTCCATGCTGGCCTGCGACAGCCGCGCCGCGGTCTCGAGATAGCTCGCCGGCACCGGCTCGGTCGGCGGCAGCAGCGTCGCCTCCAGCGTGGCGGCGACCAGGGTCTCGAGGTTGCGCCGGCCGATCTCGGGATTGGCGTATTTCGATCCGATCACCTCGCCCTGTTCCGTCAGGCGGATCTGTCCCCGCACGGTGCCGGCCGGCTGCGCCAGGATGGCCTGGTAGCTCGGGCCGCCGCCACGCCCGACAGTGCCGCCGCGGCCGTGGAACATGCGCAGCTTGACCGGATGGCGCTGGCGCCCGAGCCGGTCGAACAGCTCGACCAGCGCGGTCTCGGCGCGATACAGCTCCCAGTTGCTGGTGAAGATGCCGCCGTCCTTGTTGCTGTCCGAGTAGCCGAGCATGATGTCTTGCTCGCTGTACTGGTCGGGCTCGCCGCGCTGCACCATCGAGGCCACGCCCGGCAGGCGGTAGAAGGCGTCCATGATGCCGGCGGCGTTGCGCAGGTCCTCGATGGTCTCGAACAGCGGCACCACGATCAGGTCGGCGCGCGCGTCCTGGTCCAGCGTGCCGTGCAGCAGGCCGCATTCCTTCTGCAGCAGCAGCACTTCCAGCAGGTCGCTGACCGTCTCGGTGTGGCTGATGATGGCGTGGCGGATCGCGGCTGCCCCGTAGCGCCGGCGCAGCTCGTGCGCGGCCTCGAAGATCGCGAGCTCGCTGAGGGTGTGCGGCTGGTAGGGCGCATCGATCACGCGCAGCGGGCGGGCCTCATTCAGCAGGCGCAGCAGCAGCGCCTGCCTGGCGTCCTCGTCGAGCGCGCTGTAGTCGGGCTCGATGCGCGCGAGCGCCAGCAGGTCGGCCAGCGCCGCCTCGTGCTGGTCCGAGCTCTGGCGCAGGTCGACGGTGGCCAGGTGGAAGCCGAACACCTCGACCGCGCGCA
>CAZJQH010000391.1:0-1873 GCA_964547895.1 uncultured Chitinophaga sp.
CCCCAGGTGCTGGACTGGCTGGCTGACCATCCGGTCGACCTGCTCGCGCTGCAGGAGCTCAAGCTCACCGACGACAAGTTCCCGGCCGACGCCTTGGCCCAGGCTGGCTACCAGGCCGTCTGGTTCGGCCAGAAGACCTACAACGGTGTCGCGCTGATCGCGCGCGGCGAGCCGACCGACGTGGTGCGCAACATCCCCGGCTACGCCGACGAGCAGTCGCGCGTGATCGCCGCCACCTTCGAGACCGCGCAGGGCCCGCTACGCGTGGTCAACGGCTACTTCGTCAACGGCCAGGATCCCGAGAGCGAGAAGTTCGTCTACAAGATGCAGTGGATGGACGCGCTGCGCGAATGGCTGCGCGCAGAACTGGTCGCCCACCCGCGCCTGGTGCTGCTGGGCGACTTCAACATCGCGCCCGAGGACCGCGACAGCTACGACCCCGAGGGCCTGCGCGAGACCATCCACCACACCAGCGCCGAGCGGCGCCAGTTCCGCGAGCTGCTCGAACTGGGCCTGAGCGACGCGTACCGGATGTTCGAGCAGCCGCCCAAGAGCTACTCGTGGTGGGACTACCGCATGCTGGGCTTCCAGAAGAACCGCGGCCTGCGCATCGACCACATCCTGGTCAGCGAGGCGCTTAAGCCTTCGGTGAGCGCCTGTGCGATCGACCGGGCGCCGCGCAAATGGCCCAAGCCGAGCGACCACGCGCCAGTGGTCGCCACGCTGGAGCTCTGATGTGTTGAGACTCTGATGGATCAGGGCTGACCCGAACCTGCCAGCCTCATCTGTCCGCTTCGCGTCCAGAAAATCGGCTGTCAGGCTCGGGTCATCCCTGATCTCTTTGTCATATTTTCAAATCGCAGAACAACGTCAGCACGAGACGCAGGCTGTTCATTGACCGGCTGCGCAGCAGCCCCATGGGCAGAGGGCGAGGCGGGGCTGTTGGCCGATTTGCCGGCTGCGCAGCAGACGGATGAGGCCGGCAGCCCCGCCTCGCCCTCTGCCAGCCCAACCCAAGCAGAGCACAACCTACTCCAGCCCCAGCTCCTGGATCTTGCGCGTGATGGTGTTGCGGCCGATGCCGAGCTTGTGCGCCGCCTCGATGCGACGACCGCGCGTGGCGGCCAGCGCGGTCTGGATCAGGCTGCTCTCGAAGCGGCGCGACAGCAGATCCCAGACATCGGTGCGGCCCTGGGCCAGCAAGGCCAGCGCCTCATCCTGCAGGCCCTGCTCCCAGTCGGTCCCGGCCGCAGGCAGCCCGGCACCGGATTGCAGCCAGGCCAGCTCCGCCGCCGCCGAGGCTGGCGCTGCCGCCGGCGAAGGCCGCAACGCCTCCTGCGGCACAAGCGGCGGGGCCACGGCCTGGGCCGCCTCGGCGCCTGAGGACTCCCCAGGCTGGCCCAGCACCTCGGGCGGCAGGTCCTTGCTCTCGATCAGCTGGGCCGGCGCCATCACGGTCAGCCAGTGGCAGATGTTCTCGAGCTGGCGCACGTTGCCGGGAAAGTCGAAGGCCGACAGCCGCTGCAGCGCGGCTTCCGAGATCCGCTTGGGCTCGACGCCGAGCTGCTTGGCGCTCTGCTGCAGGAAATAGCGCGCCAGCAGCGGCACGTCCTCGCGCCGCTCGCGCAGCGCCGGCAGGCGCAGCCGGATCACATTGAGGCGGTGGAACAGGTCCTCGCGGAAGGCGCCTTCCTTGACGCGCTGCTCCAGGTTCTGGTGCGTCGCCGCGATCACGCGAACATTGGCCTTGACCGCGCTGTGGCCGCCGACACGGTAGAAATGCCCGTCCGACAACACGCGCAGCAGCCGCGTCTGCAAGTCGAACGGCATGTCGCCGATCTCGTCGAGGAACAGCGTGCCGCCCTCGGCCTGC
>CAZJQH010000392.1:0-1873 GCA_964547895.1 uncultured Chitinophaga sp.
TTGGCCGGCGGCTGGTAGCCGTCGCGCAGGATCAGGCCGTTGTCCTGGTCGGTCTTGAGCAGCTGCTCGCCGCGCCCCTCGCTGCCCATCACGAACAGGCAGCTGTTGGCGACCAGCTCGGCCGGCGCGATCATCTGCCAGGCGCGCTCGAACAGCTGGGCATTGAGCTGCTGAACCAGGCGGGCGATCAGGGTGACCCGCATGCCGCTGCGCTGCATCAGCGTGATCATGCGGGTGATCTGGGCGGCGGCCTGGCTCAGTTCGGCCAGGTCGCCGGCCTGGTCGATCTGCACGCTGATCAGGTGCGAGTGGTTGGACAGGAAACTGAACAGGTCGAGCGCCTCGAGCACGCCCAGCACGCGTTCGCCCTCGGCCACCACCACGCGGTGGACGCGACGGCTCAGCATCAGCGTCATCGCATCGCCAAGCTGGTCCGAGGGCGCGACCGTGATCAGCGAGTAGGTCGCCAGGTCGCCGACCGGCAGCTGCTCGAGCGGGCGGCCGTCGAGTATTGCCTTCTGCAGGCCGGTGGTCGAGAACACGCCCAGCCGCGGCGGGTCCTGGGCTGCGTCGCGCACCAGCACGGTCGAGGTGCGTTGCGCCTGCATCAGCTTGACCACCTTGACCACGTCGTCGCCGGCATCGACCTGGTGCGCCGGCCGCACGAAGGCCTGGTCGACCCGGGCCAGCGTGAGCGACTGCATCTCATGCTGGCTCTGGCGTTGCGACAGCTCGCTGAGCTTGTGGCCGAGGTCCGAGAACAGCAGGGCGCCGAAGCGGGCGTTGGCGGCGATCAGCTCGGTCACCGCCTGCTGCCTGAGTTCGTAGCTGACCACTTCCTCGGTGGCGACGAAGCGGTCGCTGACCTTGCCCGCCAGCAGCGAGCGGCCGTCGAAGCAATCGTCCGGCCCGTAGCTGGCCACGAGCTCCTCTCCATCCCACTGCGCCACATGGCCCTTGATGATGACGAACAGGTGGGTGGGCGTCATGCCCGGCGCGAGCAGCACATCGCCCTCGCGGTAGTAGGCCACGTCCAGATGCTGGCGCACCAGCCGGCGCTCATCGGCCGTCAGGCAGTCAAAGGGCGAGGCAGAGAAGTTGAAGGAGTCTGGCATGTCGAGAGTCGGCAGGTCCTGCGAATTGCATCTCACATTGTGCACCTGATCAGCCTCATGCTCGCTGCTTTGCGAAGTAAGTGCAGGGTAAGCGCTGCCGATACACAATCCAGGCTTGGATGCTCGACAAGCCGGCGATCGACCGGCTTACCTCAGGAGACTGGCATGAAGCAGAAGCTGGAGTCGCAACGCCTGCTGGCGCTGTTCGCGCTGGGCTGCCTGCTGCTCAACTTTCCCCTGCTGATGCTGTGGGACGGCGGCCAGACCGTCTGGGGCCTGCCGCTGTTTCCGCTCGCCCTGTTCGTGCTCTGGGCCCTGCTGATCGCGGCGCTGGCCTGGTGCATGGAGCAAGGCGCGGGCTGAGCCCGTCCGCGGATTGCCAAGATGTCTCCCTGGCTCGTCCTTGCCGTCTCGCTGGCCTATCTGCTGCTGCTGTTTGCCGTTGCCTCCTACGGCGACCGGCGCGCTGCGACCGGCAGCAGCGTGATCGCCAACCCCTGGGTCTACGCGCTCTCGATGGGGGTCTACTGCAGCGCCTGGACCTATTTCGGCAGCGTGGGCCGGGCGGCCAGCTCGGGCCTGTGGTTCCTGCCGATCTACCTCGGTCCGATGCTGGCCATGGTGCTGGCCTGGCTGGTGTTGCGCAAGATGGTGCGCATCGCGCAGCGCTATCGCATCACCTCGATCGCCGACTTCATCGCTAGCCGCTACGGCAAGAGTCCGCTGCTGGCCGGGCTGGTCACGCTGATCACGGTGGT
>CAZJQH010000393.1:0-1869 GCA_964547895.1 uncultured Chitinophaga sp.
ACCTTGTTGACCGCGTGGCCGATGTGGATCTGGCCGTTGGCGTAGGGCGGGCCGTCGTGCAGCACGAACTTCGGCGCCCCCTGGCGCGCCTCGCGCAGCTGGCGGTAGAGGTCCGCGTCCTGCCAGCCCTGCACCCAGCCGGGTTCGCGCTGCGGCAGGTTGCCGCGCATCGGGAAGGGGGTGTCGGGCAGGTTCAGCGTCTTGCTGTAGTCGGTCTGGTTGGCGTCGGACATGGTCGGGATAGGAGGTCGGTGACAGGCTCGGCCCGCTTGTGCAGGAGGTCGATCAGGCCATGGCCGGACACCCCGAGCCCGTCCAGGGGTATGCGGCGCTGCAGGCGGGGCGGGCGTTAAATTCGGTCGCGCGTGGTCTGGCGGCGCTGGGCGGCATGCGCGGCCAGGTGGTCGGCTTGGCTGGCAAAGAAGGCACGCGCGTCATCGCAGTCCTTGGCGATGCCCCTGGTCAGGGCGTCCAGACTGTCGTACTTGAGTTCGTCGTGCAGTTTGTGCAGCAGCTCCACCCGGATGATTTTACCGTAGGCCTCTTTTTCGCCCAGGGCGGCACGCACCCGCTCGGGCCATTCGAGGCAATGGGTCTCGAGCAGCACGCGTCCACCGTTGACGTCGTTGGGGTCGAGCGAGGGCCGCACGCCGAGGTTGGCCACGCCGATCACCGGCTCGGCGTCTGGTGCCGGGTCCAGTCCATGGACCTGGACCGCGAAGATGCCGCTGGCGGCTGGCTTCCAGTGAGTGAAGCGCAGGTTGAGCGTGCGAAAGCCGTCGCCCGCGCCCGCCTGGCTGGCGCCGAGCTCGCGCCCGAGCTTGGCGCCATGCACCACATGGCCGCTGATCGCGTAGGGCCGGCCCAGCAGCGCGGCGACGTCGTCCATCCGGCCCTCGGCCAGCGCCTCGCGCACCGCCGAGCTCGACACCCGCAGGCCGTGCACCTCGTAGCTCATCATGCGCGCCACGTCGAAGCCCAGCCGGCTGCCGGCCGCATCCAGCATCTCGTAGTCGCCCGCACGCTGCGCGCCGAAGCGGAAGTCGTCCCCCACCAGCAGGTAGCGCACGCCTAGCGAGCGAACCAGGATCTGGTCGATGAAATCCTGCGCCGGCAGGCTGGCGAGCTGGTCGTCGAAGGGCAGGATCACGCACTGGTCGATGCCGCAGCGGCGCAGCTCGTGCAGCTTGTCGCGCAGCGTCGCGATGCGCGCCGGCGCCAGCTCAGGCTTTTTGAACTTGGCCGCGAAGTAGTCGCGCGGATGCGGCTCGAAGATCATCGCGCAGCTGGGCACGCCGCGGTGCCGGGCTTCGTTGATCAGCAGCGCGAGCATGGCCTGGTGGCCGCGATGGACACCGTCGAAATTGCCTATGGTCAGCGCGCAGCCCGGCTCGTGTTGGCGCTGGCGGCGCAGCAGGTTGTGCAGGCCTCGGATGATCTTCATGCTGTCTATTTGTCTCGTGGGCTCTCGGGAGCCTCAAACGCGCTATGTTGACATATCTTGCCAGCTGTCCCGGGGCCGGATCGGCCCGGCTGGCTATGATGCGGGCTGGTTTACCTTGCAACCCACCCCAGACAGAGGCCAGACATGATTCTCGAGCACGCCGAAATCCGCATCGATCCCGCCAACGCCGCCGCCTTCGAGGAGGCCGTGCAGCGCGGCCTGGAAACCGTGATTGCCAAGGCCAAGGGTTATCGCGGTCACAAGGTCAACCGCAGCATCGAGTCGCCAGGCCGCTACATCATGACCATCTTCTGGGCCACGCTGGACGACCATGTCGTGGGTTTCCGCCAGTCGCCGGCCTTCACCGAGTGGCGCGCCATCGTCGGCCCCTTCTTCGCCCAGCCGCCGGTGATCGAGCACATGGA
>CAZJQH010000394.1:0-1866 GCA_964547895.1 uncultured Chitinophaga sp.
GACTTCGACAAGGCTGTCCTCAAGCCCGAAGGCAAGGCCAAGCTCGACGACCTGGCTTCCAAGGTCAAGGGCATCAACCTCGAAGTGATCATCGCCGTCGGCCACACCGACTCGATCGGCACCGACGCCTACAACCAGAAGCTGTCGCTGCGCCGCGCTGAAGCCGTCAAGGCCTACCTGGTCTCCAAGGGTATCGAGAAGAACCGCGTCTACACCGAAGGCAAGGGCGAGAAGCAGCCGGTCGCTGACAACAAGACCTCCGCTGGCCGTGCCAAGAACCGCCGCGTCGAGATCGAAGTCGTCGGCACCAAGTAATCCCTTCCCGGATTCCGAAAAAACCGCGCCTTGGCGCGGTTTTTTTCTGTCCGGCCGCATAATTCAGCCATGGACAAGAACATGAACGTGGATCCGGCCGAGCTGGCCAAGTTCTCCGAGCTGGCGCATCGCTGGTGGGACCCCGAGAGCGAATTCCGCCCGCTGCATCAGATCAATCCGCTGCGACTGGAATGGATCGCGCGCCAGGCACCGCTGTCGGGCCATCAGGTGCTCGACGTCGGCTGCGGCGGCGGCATCCTGGCCGAGGCCATGGCCAGGCAGGGTGCCGATGTGCTGGGCATCGACCTGGCGAGCAAGTCGCTCAAGGTCGCGCAGCTGCATGCGCTGGAGTCGGGCCTGGCCAACGTCGCCTACCGCGAGGTCGCGGTCGAGGCTCTGGCCGCCGAGCGCCCGGCCAGCTTCGACGTAGTGACCTGCATGGAGATGCTCGAGCATGTGCCGGACCCGGCCTCGGTCGTCAAGGCCTGCGCCGAGCTGGTCAAGCCAGGCGGCTGGGTCTTCTTCTCCACGCTCAACCGCAACCCCAAGTCTTTTCTGTTCGCCATCGTCGGCGCCGAATATGTGCTGAACCTGCTGCCGCGCGGCACGCACGAGTTCGCCAAGTTCATCAAGCCAAGCGAGCTGGCTTCCTACTGCCGCGAAGCGGGCCTTGACCTGCAGGGCACGCGCGGCATGGAGTACAACCCGCTGACCAAGCGCTACTGGCTTAGCGGCGACACCAGCGTCAACTACATGATCGCTACCCGCAAGCCCGCATGAGCCGCTTCAATCACCTGCAGGCAGTGCTGTTCGACCTCGACGGCACCCTGATCGACAGCGCGCCCGACCTTGGCCATGCCGCCGACCTGATGCGCCTGCGGCGCGGCTTGCCCTCGCTGCCCTACGAGCTTTACCGCCCGATGGCGGGTGCCGGCGCGCGCGGCATGATCGGCGTGGCCTTCGGCCATGGCCCCGACCACCCCGAGTTCGAGGCCCTGCGCGAGGAGTTCTTCGCCAACTACGAAGCCTGCATGACCGAGCGCACCTTTGCCTTCGACGGCATCGCCGACATGCTGGCCGCGCTGCAGGCCGGGGGCCGGCGCTGGGGCGTGGTCACCAACAAGTCCGAGCGCTTCGCGCTGCCGCTGACCGCCGCCATGCCGCTGTTCAGCGATGCCGCTACCGTGATCGCCGGCGACACCACGCCACACGCCAAGCCGCACCCCGAGCCGCTGCTCGAGGCCGCGCGCCGCCTGGGCTTGCCGCCCGAGGCCTGCCTCTACGTCGGCGACGACCATCGGGACATCGTGGCCGGCAAGGCCGCCGGCATGCCGACGGTGGCCGCCACCTACGGCTATCTGGGCGCTGTCGGCGACGTGGCGACCTGGGGCGCGGATGCGGTGATAAATAATCCGCTCGAGCTCTTGAACTTTTTCGAACTGGCGTAAACTAATCACTTATCCAGGGGCTGCACTGGTTTCGACGTGGGTTCGGAGACGCAGCAGGGCATGTCGAGGTTCTGTCACCTCGTAAAACCGCAGAAAAAAACTA
>CAZJQH010000395.1:0-1862 GCA_964547895.1 uncultured Chitinophaga sp.
CGCCCTGCAGATTGCTGCCGAGCTGGGCCGCGAGCCGGATGCGCTGCGCCTCGCCTCCGCTCAGCGTGGGGGCGCCACGATCCAGCGTCAGGTAGCCGAGTCCGACCTCTTCCAGGAACTCGAGCCGGCTCGCGATCTCGGGCAGCAGGTCGCGCGCGATCTCGATCTCACGCTGGCTCAGCTCGGCTCCGGCCTGCAAAGCCTGGACCCAGTGACGCAGCTCGACCACGCTGCGATGGGCCAGGTCGGTGATCGTCAGGCCATGGAAGCGCACCGCGCGCGCGGTCGGGTTCAGGCGGGTGCCGCCACAGCTGGCGCAGGCCTGCTCGGCGACGTCCTCGAGCTCGGGCTCGGCGAAGCTCTGCTCGCGGCCCTTCTCCTTGTCGTCGCGCACCGAGTCATCCATCAGCTGGCGCTGCGCCCGGGTCAGGGCGACGCCGGTGCCGACGCAATCCGGGCACCAGCCATGCTTGCTGTTGTAGGAGAACAGTCTCGGGTCGAGCTCGGCGTAACTGCTCGCGCAAACCGGGCAGGCGCGCAGGGTGGAATAGACCTGCAGCTGGCCGATGCTGGCGGTGGGCTGACCGCTGGCCAGCGCCTCATCCAGGCCCTCGACGCCCGTCAGCAGATGCAACACGCCCTTGCCGAGCTCGAGCGCCTGGTTCATGGCAAGGCGCAGCTCGGACTCGGCGCCGGGCTCGACCCGCAGGCGGGCCAGCGGCAACTCGATCGTGTGTTCCTTGAAGCGGTCGATGCGCGGAAAGCCGGTGGTCGGCAGGAACTCGCCATCGACGCGCAGATGGGTGTGGCCGCGCGGCCGGGCCCAATCGGCCAGCTCGGTGTAGACGCCCTTGCGATTCAGCACCAGCGGCGCGAGGAACTGCACCTGCTGGCCACGGCACTGGGTCATGATCTGCGCCAGGATGCTGTCGGGCTGCTGCGGCTGCACCGGCGTGCCGTCGTGCACGCAATGCTGGGTGCCGAGCTTGACGTAGAGCAGGCGCAGGAAATGCCAGACCTCGGTCGTGGTGCCGACGGTTGACTTGCGCCCGCCGCGCGAGAGGCGCTGCTCGATCGCGACCGTGGGCGGGATGCCGTAGACCGCGTCGACCTCGGGCCGGCCGGCTGGCTGCACGATCGAGCGTGCGTAGGCGTTGAGGCTCTCGAGGTAGCGGCGCTGACCCTCGTTGAACAGGATGTCGAACGCGAGCGTGGACTTGCCCGAGCCGCTGACGCCGGTGATGACGTTGAACTTGCCGCGCGGGATCTCGACGCTCAGGCCCTTGAGGTTGTGCTCGCGGGCGTTGACGATGCGGATGGCTCCTCCCGCCCTGTCGGGCCGAGCAGGACTGGCGGAAGCCTCATGGTGCAAGCACAAATCGGCTTCCGCCAGTCCCGCTCGACCCTCTGTTGCCATGGGCTGGTCTGCCGACGCCCTCAAAGTCGTCGGGGCGGGGGGAATGCCGGGTGACGATTTGTGCTCGCGCCATGAGGGGCCCGGCATTCCCCCCACCCCGGCGACCGGCGCCAAGGCCGAAGGCGAAAGGTAATCCGACAGCCGGCCCTCGTTGACCTCCATCAGCTCGCCGACCGCCTCGGCATAGTCGCGCAACGCCCTGGCCGTGTAGCTGCTCGGGTGCAGGCGCACGTCCTCGGGCCGGCCCTGCGCCACGATGCTGCCGCCGCCGCTGCCGCCATCGGGACCCAAGTCGATCAGCCAGTCGCTGGCGCGGATCACGTCGAGGTTGTGCTCGATCACGATCAGCGAATGGCCGACGTCGAGCAGCTTGCGCAGCGCGCGCATCAGCTTGGCGATGTCGTCGAAATGCAGGCCGGTGGTCGGCTCGTCGAACAGGAAGAGC
>CAZJQH010000396.1:0-1853 GCA_964547895.1 uncultured Chitinophaga sp.
GACCGGCGGGTTCTGTTCGCCGCCAAAGCCGGTCGGCGTGTCGGACTGCGCAATCTCGCGCATCGGCACCCGGATGTCGGGGCGCGAGCCTTCGACGTAGACCTTGCGCGAATTGGGCAGGGGCTGGATGGCGGCCGAATCCACCTGGGCGGCGGCGGCGAGGAACTTTTCAGCGGGTGCGTTCATGGGGCGGGTCTCCTTCGGTGTGACAGGGTTGTGCTCCGAAGGTCGCCCCGGCGGCTGGATGGAGGGACGGCGCAAGGCCGACACGGTCATCCTAGACCTGGGGGGAAAGACAGCTCTTCTTCCGCCGGTATGAACCGGATCAAGTTCTCGGGTTCGGCTTCAAGCCGTCTCAGCCCGCAACATGCGGACACCCCGGAGCAGTATTCATTGTAAGCATATTTTCTGCTCTGGTGGGCAGTGGGTGCCTGGCTGCTTGCAGGGCATGTGAGCCATGCGCCACGAAATGTCCAGGACGCCCTGACAATGGACTGTGAAGATTACACAAGGAGTACCCCCTCGATGAAATGGTCCTACCTCTGCCTGCTGATCGCGGGCCTGCTGCCGGTGGTCTGCGCCGGCATCGCCAAGGCCGGCCTCAAGGGCTACGACAACCACAACCCGCGCACCTGGCTGGCCCAGGTCACGGGATTTCGGGCGCGCGCCAACGCCGCCCAGGCCAACAGCTTCGAGGCCTTCCCCTTCTTTGCCTCGGGCGTGCTGCTGGCGCTGCATGCCGGCGTCGATCCGGATCGGGTGGACGTTCTGGCAATTGCCTTCGTGCTGGCGCGCCTGGGCTATATCGCTTGCTATTTGGCCGACCAGGCTACCTTGCGCTCACTCGTCTGGACGGTCGGCATGGGGTGCGTGGTCGCGCTGCATGTCAATGCCTTGATGGTGGGGTGAGATTGTGACGACCACTTCAGCGCGTGTAGAACACCTGTCCGACCCGGTCGATATGCTCGCGCAGCGCGGGGTTGTCGATCTGGGCGTAGAGCGACAGGTCGATCATGTAGGGCAGTAGCAAGTCGTCAAGTTCGTCCAGCAGGCGCAGCAGGTCGTGATAGGTGAGCGCATCGCCCTTGAGGGCCAGGTCGATATCCGAACCGCGCTTGAAGTTGCCCTTGGCACGCGAGCCATACAGCAGCGCTTGCTCGACCGCCGGGCAGGCGGCGAACACTTGCCGAATCGAATCGATGGCCTGGGCCGGCAGGCCGGTGCGCGCCGCCAGGTCGCTCATTCGGCGTCCTGCTTGCGGGCCAGTGCGGAAAACCGTTCCGCTATCGCGACAAAGGCGGGGTAGAAGCGTGCCAGCGTGTCCTGTTCGATGGCCTCGGCGACATCCTGGTTGTAGGTGTGCGAAGTCAGGTTGCGCGCCTTGATCATGTCCATCCAGGCCTGGCCATCCTCGATCAGGCCGTTCTGGAATGCGCTGCGCGTGGCGTCCTTCGATCCGATCAGGTCGCCGATCCCCTGTTGTTCCAGATAGTCCTTCAGCACTTTCCAGCCCAGCTCATGGGTGAACTCGAAGCTCTGGATCAGGCCCTGCTTTTCCAGCCGGCTCAAGGGGCGCTGGCGCGCCAGCTCGATCGCCTCGGTCAGCGTCTGCAGCGCCTTGATGTAGTTCTGGAAGCGCTGCTTCCAGCGGATGTCGGGGGAGGTCATGGCTTGGGTTCTTTTCGCTCAGCCCTTGTCGGCATCGCGCCTGATCAGCGCGGCGCTGTAGTCCAGGAATTCTCCGAGATGCTGCGTGATCACGCGCGCGGTGATGGGGAGCAGCAGGCTCTGGTAGTCGTGCACCGCCAAGTTGCGGAATCCCACCATTTTCTGCAGCGAGCCGGCCAGCTTTG
>CAZJQH010000397.1:0-1837 GCA_964547895.1 uncultured Chitinophaga sp.
CATGGTCGAGCTCGGGGTAGCCGGTCGTGATGTCGGCGCCCTTGGAGTGCGAGCCATCCTCGGCCAGCAGGCTGACTCCGTCCTTCTCGACGCCGAAGTTGGCGCGGAAGTTGCCGCCTCCCTCCATCACGTGCATCGAGGTGTCGTACAGGTTGGGCGAACCCGGGTGCTTGAGCTCGGGCGTGCCGTAGCACGGCCAGGGCAAGCCGAAATAGTCGCCCGTCAGGTCGTAGCCGGTCTCGGCATCGACCACCTTGCCCTTGCACTTGAGTGTCTTGACGTCGAAGGCGTGCATGTTGCGCATGTGCGCCTTCAGCCGCTCCGGGCTGTGGCCGGTATAGCCGATGGTCCAGACGCAGCGGTTGATCTCGCGCAGGATGTCCTCGATCACGGGCTCGTCCTGGCCCTTGACCTTTTGCAGCTTGACGTTCTTGACCAGCTCCTGGTCGAAGCCGAGCTTCTGCGCCAGCTGGTACATGATCATGTGGTCGCTGCGGCTTTCCCACAGCGGCTCGATCACCTTCTCGCGCCACTGCAGCGAGCGGTTCGAGGCAGTGCAGGAGCCGCTGGTCTCGAACTGGGTCGCCGCCGGCAGCAGGTAGACGGCACGGTTCGGGTTGAGGTCGGCGGCGTCGCCCGGCATGGCCGCCATGGCGGCGGTCGCTGACGGATAAGGATCGACCACCACCAGCAGGTCGAGCTTGTCCATCGCGCGCTTCATCTCGAGGCCGCGCGTCTGCGAATTCGGTGCGTGTCCCCAGTAGAACACGCCGCGCAGGTTGGGACCCTGGTCGATGCGCTCGTTCTTCTCGAGCACGCCATCGATCCAGCGCGAGACCGTGATGCCGGGCTTGGTCATCTGGCCTTCGGCGTACTGGGCCTTGATCCACTCGTAGTCGACGCCCCAGGCAGCGGCGAAATGCTTCCAGGAGCCCTCGGCCAGGCCGTAGTAGCCTGGCAGCGAGTCGGGATTCGGGCCGACGTCGGTCGCGCCCTGCACGTTGTCATGGCCGCGGAAGATGTTGGTGCCGCCACCGCTCTTGCCGATGTTGCCCAAAGCCAGCTGCAGGATGCAGGAGGCCCGCACGATCGCGTTGCCGATGCTGTGCTGGGTCTGGCCCATGCACCAGACGATGGTGCCGGGGCGGTGCTCGTGCAGCAGGGTGGCGACGCGCAGCACCTGCTCTTCCTTCACGCCACAGGCCTCCTCGACCTTGTCGGGCGTCCACTTGGCGAGCACCTCCTCGCGCACCTTGTCCATGCCCCAGACGCGGTCCTTGAGGTAGGCCTGGTCCTCCCAGCCGTTCTTGAAGATGTGGTGCAGGATGCCGAACAGGAAGGGGATGTCGGAGCCGGAGCGGATGCGCACGTACTCGTCTGCCTTGGCCGCGGTGCGGGTGAAGCGCGGATCGACCACGATCATCTTGCAGCCGTTCTCCTTGGCGTGCAGCATGTGCAGCATCGAGACCGGGTGCGCCTCGGCGGCATTGGAACCGATGTACAGCGCGACCTTGCTGTTCTGCATGTCGTTGTACGAGTTGGTCATCGCGCCGTAGCCCCAGGTGTTGGCGACGCCGGCGACCGTGGTCGAGTGGCAGATGCGCGCCTGATGGTCGCAGTTGTTCGTGCCCCAGAAGCTGACGAACTTGCGCAGCAGGTAGGCCTGCTCGTTGCTGTGCTTGGAGGAACCGATGAAGTAGACGCTGTCGGGGCCGCTGGCCGCGCGCAGCTCCTTCATCTTGCCGGCGATCTCGCTCAGCGCCTGGTCCCAGGCAATACGCTGGTACTTGCCGTTGACCAGCTTCATCGGGTAGCGCAGGCGGTATTCGCCGTGGCC
>CAZJQH010000398.1:0-1836 GCA_964547895.1 uncultured Chitinophaga sp.
ACAGCCGCTTGTCCGGCGCCAAGCCTGACTCGGTGCGGTGGCGGTCGATGCGGCGGGCCTCGCGCTCGGCGAGTTCGTGCTCCAGCAGCGCTTCGAGCAGCCGATGGCCGGGCCAGCCCTCGCGGTCGGACTGCGCGCAAAGATCGGCAGCCAGCCGGCGCACCGTGGGCAGCCGCAGTTCGGTGAGCATCAGGTCCAGCCGGCCTGCGGTGATGGCCGCGCCGCTCATCGCACCACCTCGCGGGCATCGTGCTCGCCGGTCTGGGCCAGCAGCGCGTCGTAGTCGGCCAACTGCGGCAACTCCACCGTCACGTCTGGCATCGGGCGTTGCGGCGGTGCCACCAGCGCGCTCAGCGCGTCCAGGTCAGGCAGTTGGTCCAGTTCGATCAACTGCTCCAGTTCGTCGGCCAACTGCGCCTCGTGGCCGTCGGCCGCCAGCGCCAGCAGCCCGACGATGGTCTTGCAGGCCTGGCGCTCGGGCAGCGCCGCGGCCAGCCGCTCCCAGGTCTGGCGGTACACCGATCGCGGGAACACCGCGTCGCG
This sequence comes from uncultured Chitinophaga sp., assembly GCA_964547895.1. Lineage (GTDB taxonomy): Bacteria > Pseudomonadota > Gammaproteobacteria > Burkholderiales > Burkholderiaceae_C > Malikia. The sequence goes on from CAZJQH010000398.1 coordinate 544, forward strand.
CAGCACCCAGCGGGCGAACGCGCCGGGCTTGCGCTTGAGCGCGCCCACCAAGTGCCGGTAGTCGATGTTGCGCGGATGGCGCTGGCCGTTGCAGTGCGTGGCGCGCACGCGCTCCAGCACCCGCTGGCCGCCCAGCCAGCACTCGATGTGCTGCGCGTACTGGCGCACCATCAGCCGGTGCCCGATGAGCTGGCTGGGCGCGCTGTACTGCGCACCGCGCACGGTGAAGATGCCGTACTTGCTCACCCGCGCTGGCAGTTCCTCGTACTCGGCCGTGCGCCGTGGCGGCAGCGGCTTGAGCATTGGCCGTTCCACGGTCAGGCGCTTGACCGCGCGGGCATTGAACCGCTGCACGATCTGCTCGACGAACGCCTCGTAGCCGGCGCGATCGTCGAAGCAGCGCGAGCCGCGCAGCCGCAGGCCCTGGTCCAGCGCCGTCTTCAGCGAGTCGTGCCGCGACTCCACCGAGCCGTTCTCGTGCGACTGCCCCGGGTTGCAGCGACTGGCGCGCATGCCGTAGTGCCGGCACAGATCGTCGTAGCGCCGTGTCAGTTCCTCTGCCTCGGCCAGGTTGTTGAACGCGGCCGACAGGCTGTCGGTGCGGTGCTCCTCGGGCACGCCGCCCAGGCGCCACAGCGCGGCCTGCAGCCCCGTGGACAGCGCCAGGAAGCTCTCGCCGCCGGTGAAGACCACGGCATGGCGCCAGCCCGAGTGCGCCAGCGCGAACTGGTACAGCCGGTGCTCGAACACCGCGCCGTCGATCTCCACCCGCAGGTCGTCGGCCACGGTGAAGTCCGACAGCGCCAGCCGGCCCGGTGGGTGCTCCTGCGCGAAGTAAACCTCGCGCTCAGCACCGTGCAGAGCGCGCCACTGGCGCATGCGCCGCTGCAAGGTGCGCAGCACGCTGCTGCCGTACCGGCCGGGATGCCGGCGCTGCAACTCCTCCAGCAGCGTGACGGCGTTGAGCAGTGCGTCGCTCTGCAGCAGCGGCACGACCTCGGCATCCCAGACATCGGCCAGCGGATCGTGGCGCGTGCGCCAATGACGGCCGGGGCTCTGGGAGGGCAGCGCATCGTTGCGTTCGATGCGCCGGGCACTGCGCTCGCTGACGCCCGCCTTGGCGGCAGCCGCGACCTGCGTGAGCTTCTTGCGATGGTCCTTGTACTTCAGCACTTGGTGGTCCGTGATCTTCTTGCCGGGCATCCGCGAGGTCCGATCCGTTCGATCTCCTCACCCTATCCCCGCACCCCGGACCTACCCGGCGTCAGCCACGCCCGGCCAAGATAGTTGTCG
>CAZJQH010000399.1:0-1833 GCA_964547895.1 uncultured Chitinophaga sp.
GGCTTCTCGTTGATGCCGTATTCCTTGTACTTGCGGCGGATCTTGCCCAGCAGCGCGTCGACGTTGGTCTGCAGGCATTCCATGCCGGTGCCCTCGGCGAAGTTGACCTCGCCGCAGCTGTTGAAGAGCGGGTTGATCAGCCAGGGGTCCATGCCGAGCAGCTTGCCGAAGCGCTTGGCCACTTCCTCGTAGGCCTTGAAATGCTGGCTCTTCTTGCGCACATGCCAGCCCGCGTGCAGCGGCGGCAGCAGGAACTGCTCGTGCAGGTCCTCCAGGATGCCAGGCACGCCCGCGCTGAGGTCGTTGTTGAGCAGGATGGTGCAGGGATCGAAGTCCTTCAGGCCGATGCGCCGGTTGTGCCGGATCAGCGGCTCGAGCGTGACCTGCTCGCCGTTGGGCAGGTTGAAGGTGGTCGGCTCCTTGATCTCGGGGTTGACCGAGCCGAGCCGCACGTTGAGGCCGGCCTGGTAGAAGATCTTCTGCAGCTGCGCCACGTTCATCAGGTAGAACATGTTGCGCGTGTGGTTCTCGGGCACCACCAGCAGGTTCTTGGCCTCGGGGCAGATCTTCTCGATCGCGGCCATCGCGGCCTGCACCGCCAGCGGCAGCATCTCGGGCGTGAGGTTGTTCCAGCCGCCGGGGTAGAGGTTGGTGTCGACCGGCGCGAGCTTGAAGCCGGCGTTGCGGATGTCGACCGAGCTGTAGAACGGCGGCGTGTGCTCCATCCACTCGAGACGGAACCAGCGCTCGATCACCGGGGTGGATTCAAGGATGCGCTGCTCGAGCTCGTTGATCGGCCCGGTGAGTGCGGTGACAAGATGGGGAACCATGGTGAAGCCCTTTTTTGAATCTTCTGGGTCGCGCCTGTGCAGGCAACGTTCTGATGCAACATTCTAGAGTTTGAAAACGAGTCAGGCCATTGCAAGGTAGAACGGCAAGCCACAGAAGGCGAATCAAGCCAAAATACCCCATCCCCCATATACTCGGAACCCGGCTGCAGCAAGCGCCCTCCCCCTGCCCCATCGTCACCATGAACCTCAATCTCTGGCTACTGGCCGCCGCGCAAGGCCTGTTCCTGACCAACAACGTGGTCTTCATCGCGATCAACGGCCTGGTCGGCCTGAGCCTGGCGCCATTGGGCTGGATGGCCACGCTGCCAGTGATGGGCTATGTGGTCGGCGGTGCGCTCTCGACCGGCCTGGTCGCGCGCAGCCAGCAGCGCTGGGGCCGCAAGGTCTCGTTCCAGCTCGGCCTGCTGGTGGCGCTGCTGTCCTCGCTGGCCTGTGCGGCAGCGCTGCAGCTGGGCAGCTTCTGGATGCTGGTGGCGGCGACGGTGGTGGCGGGCTACTACAGCGCCAACGGCCAGCTGTATCGCTTTGCCGCTGGCGAGCTGGCGGCGCCGGCCTTCCGCGAGAAGGCGGTCTCGCTGGTGCTGGCGGGCGGACTGATCGGCGCCGTCGCCGGCCCCAACCTGGCGACGCAGACGCGCGACTCGCTGGGCCAGCCCTTCCTGGGCGCCTACCTGGCGCTGGCGGGGGTCGCGCTGCTGGGCATGGTGGTGATCGGGCTGATCCGCTTCCCGGCCGAGCCGGCCCGCAAGGCCGGCGCCAGCAGCGGCCGCCCGCTGGGCGAGATCATGCGCCAGCCGGTCTTCATCGTCGCGACCGTCGGCGCCGCGCTGGGCTACGGCGTCATGAACCTGCTGATGGCCGCCACGCCGCTGGCGATGCAGGTCTGCGGCATGCCGTTCTCCGACGCGGCGCTGGTGCTGGAGTGGCATGTGATCGGCATGTTCGCGCCGGGCTTCTTCACCGGCCACCTGATCAAGCGCTT
>CAZJQH010000400.1:0-1818 GCA_964547895.1 uncultured Chitinophaga sp.
GGCGGCTCGGGCGGCGCGCTGGCGATCTCGGTCGCCGACCAGGTGCTGATGCTGCAGTATTCGGTCTATTCGGTGATCAGTCCGGAAGGCTGCGCCTCCATCCTGTGGAAGACCAGCGAGCGTGCCTCCGATGCGGCCGAGGCGCTCGGCATCACCGCGCATCGCCTGAAAGCCCTGGGCCTGGTCGACAAGATCGTCAACGAGCCGGTCGGCGGCGCCCACCGCGACCACCAGGCGATGGCGACCAGCCTCAAGCGCGCGCTGGCCGACGCCTGGCGCCAGCTGGCCGACCTCAAGACCGGCGAGCTGATCGAGCGCCGCTACGAGCGCCTCAACAGCTACGGCCGCTTCACCGACACCAAGGCCGACGCCAAGGGTGGCCGGCGCGGCTGACAATCCCTGCCTGGGCGCGCTGCGCGCCTGGGCTGTACGTCATCCCCTCGAGGCCGCTGTAGGCGACGGCCCGCAGCCCTGGGCCGTAGCCTACAGCGGCGGCGCCGACTCCACCGCGCTGCTGCTGGCCGCGCACACGCTCTGGCCCGGCCGGGTGAGCGCCATCCATGTCCACCACGGCCTGCAGGCCGCCGGCGACGATTTCGAGCGTCATGCGCGCGCGTTCTGCGCCGGCCTGGATATCCCCCTGGCCGTGCAGCGCGTGGACGCGCGCCACGCCCCCGGCCAGAGCCCTGAGGACGCCGCGCGCCAGGCGCGCTATCAGGCACTCTCCATCGCCGCGCGAGAAACTGGCGCGGCCTGCGTGCTGCTGGGCCAGCATGCCCAGGACCAGGCCGAAACCCTGCTGCTGGCGCTCAGTCGCGGCGCCGGCCTGCCGGGGTTGGCTGGCATGGCCGAGTCGTTCGAGCGTCATGGCCAGCGCTTCGGCAGGCCGCTGCTGGGCGTCGATGCACAGGCGCTGCGCGACTGGCTGGACGGGCAGGGCATTGCCTACGTGGTCGATCCGACCAATGCCGATGAGCGCTACACGCGCAACCGCATCCGCGCGCGCCTGCTGCCAGCCTTCGCTGCAGCCTTTCCCGCCTACGCCCAGACGCTTGCGCGCAGTGCGCGCCACGCCGCCCAGGCGCAGAGCCTGCTGGAGGAGGTCGCGGCGCAGGACCTGCTCGAGGTTGGCGATCCACCTGCGATCAAGAAACTGCAAGGCCTGAGCCGCGCGCGCCAGGCCAATGTCCTGCGCCACTGGCTGCGGCTGCACTGGCAGGCTGCGCCCAGCGAGGCCCAGCTCGAGCAGGCGCTGGACCAGATCGCGGCCTGCACCACCCGCGGCCACCGGATTCGGCTCAAGCTCTCCAGCGGCTTCCTGCTGCGCCAGGGGGCTGGGCTGGATTACCAGCCCTCGATATAATCCCAAGGTTTTGCGTCTGGCAGCCGGCGTCGCAAAAGTTTCACAGTCCGGCCTTACACATTTTCACGATGGCACTGATCGTTCACAAATACGGCGGCACCAGCATGGGCTCGACCGAGCGCATCCGCAACGTCGCCAAGCGTGTCGCCAAGTGGCACCGCGCCGGCCACCAGATGGTGGTCGTGCCCAGCGCCATGAGCGGCGAAACCAATCGCCTGCTGGGACTGGCCAAGGAACTGGCACCGGCCAAGCCGGGCACCGCCTACGGTCGCGAGCTTGACCAGCTGGCCGCTACCGGCGAGCAGGCCTCGTCGGCGCTGCTGGCGATCGCGCTGCAGGCCGAAGGCCTGGAGGCAGTCAGCTTCTCCGGCTGGCAGGTTCCGATCAAGACCGACAGCAGCTACACCAAGGCGCGCATCGAGTCGATCGAGGACGCCCGCGTCAAGGCCGAGCTC
>CAZJQH010000401.1:0-1808 GCA_964547895.1 uncultured Chitinophaga sp.
ACCTTGCGCGTGATCATCGCGAGCGGGAAGTTCCAGGGCGTGATGGCGGCGCAGACCCCGATCGGCTGCTTGAGCACCAGCAGCCGGCGGTTGTTGTCGAACTGGGGCAGGGTCTCGCCGTTGACGCGCTTGGCTTCCTCGGCGTACCACTCGACGAAGCTCGCGCCATAGGCGACCTCGCCGCGCGTCTCGGCCAGCGGCTTGCCCTGTTCAGAGGTCATCAGCGTGGCCAGGTCCTCCTGGTGGGCCATCAGCAAGTCGTACCAGCGGCGCAGGATGATGCTGCGCTCCTTGGCGGTCCTGTTCTTCCAGCCGGACCAGGCGGTGTTGGCGGCGTCGATGGCGGCTTGCGCGTCGCTGGCACCCAGGCTGGCGACATCGGCCAGCTTGAGGCCGGTGGCCGGGTCGTGCACATCGAAGCGCGAGCTGCCCGCGACCCACTGGCCGTTGATGAAGGCGTCGGTCTTGAGCAGGTTGGGGTCCTGGAGTCGGGTGAGCGGGTTTTTCATGACGACAAAGCTTACACCGCCCAGCTTGACCCGTGCTCGGGCACGACGACATGCCAGCGCAGCTCGCGCTCGATGCGCTGGCGCAGGGCGTCAGACGCGTCCTGGTCGCCATGGACGAGGAAGGCGCGCCGGGGGGCACCCGGCATGGCGCGCAGCCAGTTCATCAGCTGGCGCGCGTCGGCATGCGCCGAGGCTGACTGCAGCTGGACCACCTCGGCCCTGACCGTCACGTCCTGGCCGTGGATGCGTAGCGTATCGCTGCCGTTGGCCAGCGCCGCGCCGCGCGTGCCGGGCACCTGGTAGCCGGTCAGCACCACCATGTTGCGATGGTCACCCAGGTACTGGACCAGGTGGTGCAGCACGCGCCCGCCGGTGGCCATGCCGCTGGCCGCCAGGATGATCTTGGGGCCGTGCTGGCTGGCGATCGCGCGTGACTCGTCGGGGGTTCGCACCATGGTCGCCGCGTTGGCCATGTCGCGGCATTGGGCCGCGTCGAGCCGATGTTCGCCGAGGTGGCGGGTGAACAGCTCGGTGCTGTGGATCGCCATCGGACTGTCGAGGTAGACCGGCAGCGGATGCGGCAAGCGGCGCTCGTGCTTGAGCCGCGCGATCGCGTGCAGCAGTGCCTGGGCACGGCCCACGGCGAACACCGGCACCACCGCGGTGCCGCCACGCCTGACCACGCGTTCGAGCACCGGACCGAGCTCCTCGACCAGGCCTTGCCGGGGATGCTCGCGGTCGCCGTAGGTCGACTCCACGATGACCGCATCGCAGCCGGGCGGCACCTCGGGCGGCAGCATCAGGATGTCGTCGTTGCGGCCCAGGTCGCCCGAGAACAGCAGGCGCCGGCCGCCGATCTCGAGCAGCAGGCTGCTGGCGCCGACGATGTGGCCGGCCGGTTGCAGCCTGGCTTTCCAGCCCCGGATCGGCTCGAACTCGCGGAACGGCGGCACCACCTGCAGCTGGCGCAGGCTGGCGCGCGCGTCCTCGATGGTGTAGAGCGGCAGGGCAGGGTGGTGCTTGGAGAAGCCGTGCCGGTTGGCAAAGGCCGCATCCTCCTCCTGGATATGGCCGCTGTCGGGCAGGATGATCTCGCACAGGTCGCGGGTGCCCTGGGTACACCAGGCCTTGCCCCGGAAGCCATCGCGCACCAGCAGCGGCAGGTAGCCGCTGTGGTCGAGGTGGGCATGGGTCAGCACGATCGCGTCGACCTGGCCTGGCGCCACCGGCAGCGGGTTCCAGTTGCGCAGCCGCAGCTGCTTGTAGCCCTGGAACAGGCCGCAGTCGACCAGCAGGCGC
>CAZJQH010000402.1:0-1805 GCA_964547895.1 uncultured Chitinophaga sp.
TCTTCGTCGACGAGGTGCACCGCTTCAACAAGAGCCAGCAGGACGCCTTCCTGCCCCATGTCGAGAGCGGCCTGTTCACCTTTGTCGGCGCCACGACCGAGAACCCGAGCTTCGAGGTCAACTCGGCCTTGCTGTCGCGCGCGGCGGTCTATGTGCTGCAGCCGCTGTCCGAAGATGACCTGGCCCAGCTGGTGCAGCGCGCGCAGGGGATCGGCGCGGTGCCGGAAATCGAGCCGGCAGGGCTGGCCCGGCTGCTGGCCTATGCCGACGGCGACGCGCGCCGGCTGCTCAACACGCTCGAGACCTTGTCGGTGACCGCGCAGGCGCAGGGCTTGGAGCAGATTTCGGATGCCTGGCTGCTGCAGGTGCTGGGCGAGCGGCTGCGGCGCTACGACAAGGGCGGCGAGCAGTTCTACGACACGATCAGCGCGCTGCACAAGAGCGTGCGCGGCTCCGACCCCGACGCGGCGCTGTACTGGTTCGCGCGCATGCTGGATGGCGGCGCCGATCCGCGCTACCTGGCGCGGCGCATGATCCGGATGGCGAGCGAGGACATCGGCCTGGCCGATCCGCGTGCACTGCGCATCTGCCTGGACGCGGCCGAGGTCTACGAGCGCCTGGGCAGCCCGGAAGGCGAGCTCGCGCTGGCCGAGGCGCTGGTCTACCTGGCTGTGGCGGCCAAGAGCAACGCGGTCTACACCGCCTACAAGCAGGCCCGCGCCTTCGTCAAGCAGGACGGTACGCGTCCGGTGCCACTGCACCTGCGCAATGCGCCGACCCAGCTGATGAAGCAGCTCGACTATGGCCGCGGCTACCGCTACGCGCATGACGAGGCGGGCGGCTTCGCGGCCGGCGAGACCTACCTGCCCGACGGCATGCAGGCCCCCGGTTTCTACCGTCCGGTCGAGCGCGGGCTCGAGATCAGGATCGCGGCCAAGCTGCGCGAACTCGAGGAACTCAACCGCCAGGCGCGCGAAAAATTAGAATAGGGGGTTTGTGCGCAGGCCGCGCACGCCGCAACCCCCTAGTCCCATGACGCAAGAACACCACGCCCACCCGGCCGAAGACCACAACCAGCTGATCACAGAGCGCCGCGAGAAGCTCAAAGGCCTGCGCGAGGCACAGGCCGCCGGCCAGGGCCCGGCCTTCCCGAACGACTTCAAGCCGCAGCACCGCGCTGAAGCGCTGCAGGCCGAGTACGGCCACATGAGCAACGAGATGCTGGAGCCGATGAAGGTGCGCGTCAGCGTGGCCGGCCGCATGATGCTCAAGCGCGTGATGGGCAAGGCCAGCTTCGCGACGGTGCAGGACTCGTCCTTCGGCCCGACCGGCGGCCGCATCCAGGCCTACATCAACAACGAGGGCGTGGGCGAGGCCGTCCATGCCGCCTTCAAGCACTGGGACCTGGGCGACATCATCGCGATCGAGGGCGAGTTGTTCAAGACCCGCACCGGCGAGCTGACCATCAAGGCCGACAAGCTGCGCATGCTGACCAAGAGCCTGCGTCCGATGCCCGACAAGTTCCACGGCATGCAGGACCAGGAGATGAAGTACCGCCAGCGCTACGTCGACCTGATGATGGACGAGCAGGCGCGCAAGCGCTTCATGGCGCGCAGCCTGGCCGTCACCAGCATGCGCGAGTTCATGGTGCAGAACGACTTCCTGGAAGTCGAGACGCCGATGCTGCACCCGATTCCGGGCGGCGCCAACGCGCGTCCCTTCATCACGCACCACAACGCGCTGGAGCAGGACATGTTCCTGCGCATCGCGCCCGAGCTGTATCTGAAGCGCCTGCTGGTCGGCGG
>CAZJQH010000403.1:0-1800 GCA_964547895.1 uncultured Chitinophaga sp.
TTCCAGGCGCCCTACCTGATCCCCTTCCTCGACGTGACCGACAACGTGGCGCTGCTGCCGATGCTGGCCGGCATGCCCAATGCCCAGGCGCGCACGCGTGCGGTCGAGCTGCTCACCGCACTGGACGTGCAGCACCGCGCCCGGGCCATGCCCTCGCAGCTCTCGGGCGGCGAACAGCAGCGCGTGGCGATCGCGCGCGGCCTGGTCAACCACCCGCCGGTGATCCTGGCCGACGAGCCGACGGCGCCGCTCGACAGCGAGCGCGCCATGGCGGTGATCCGCATCCTCAATGACATGGCCCAGCGCTACCAGACCGCCATCATCGTCGTCACGCACGACGAGAAGATCATCCCGACCTTCAAGCGCATCTATCACATCCGTGACGGCGTCACGCACGAGGAGGCCGGCGAGGGACGCTCGGTCGCGCTGGCCTGATTCCTGTCCGTTGCCTGCAAGGAGCCTGGCCATGAGAATTTCCCTGACGCCCTGCGTACGCGCAGCCCTCGTGCCACTGGCCAGCGCATGGCTGCTGGCCGCTTGCGTCGCCGCCGCGCCCTACCAGCCGCCGCCCCTGCCCGCGGTAAAGAGCCTGGCGGACGGCGCCTCCACGGTCACCGCCGCGGCAGAAGGTCCTCATGGCCAGGCGCAGCAGCTGGTCGACGGGACGGCCGAAGCCCGGTGGTGGCGCATGCTGCGCTCGCCGGCACTCGATGCGCTGGTCGACGAGGCATTGCGCGCCAGCCCCACGCTGGCCGCGGCCGATGCGGTGCTGACCCAGGCGCGCGAGGTGTATGCGGCCCAGGCGGGATCGACCCAGCTGCCCCAGGTGGACCTGGGCCTGGGGGCGCAACGCCAGCAGACCAGCCCGAGCAGCCAGGGCTTGCCGGGCGATACGCGCGAGTTCAGCCTCTACAGCGCCAGTGTCGGTGTCCGCTACCGCTTTGACTTGGGTGGCGGCATCGACAGCAGCCTGCGCATCCTGGCCGCGCGCGCAGACATCCGCCAGCATGAACTCGGCGCGGCGCGCCAGGCGCTGGCCGCCAGCATCGCCACTGCCGCGATCACGCGGGCAAGGCTGGCCGGCCAGATCGAGGCTCAGGCGTCCATCCTGGACAAGCAGCTCGAACTGGTCCGGCTGGCCGAGGTACGCAAGCGCCTGGGACAGGCGGCACCCGACGAGGCGAGCGCACTAAAGGCCCAGGCGGAACTGACCCGCGCCAGCCTGCCGCTGCTGCGCAAGCAGCTGCAGCAGACCGAGCACCTGCTGGCCGTGCTGGCTGGCCGGACGCCGGCGCAGGGCGTACCGGGCTTCACGCTGGCCGACTTCAGCCTGCCCGAGCGACTGCCGCTGTCGGTGCCGTCGGAATGGGTGCGCCAGCGGCCCGACATCCAGGCCGCCGAGGCCGGCCTGCGCGCAGCCCATGGCGAGCTGGGAGCGGCCTATGCGCGCCAGTACCCGCAGCTCAACCTCAGCGCCAACCTGGGGAGCCAGGCGCTCACGACTTCGGCGCTGTTCGGCGGTACGGCTGCCGTATGGAGCGTGGTCGGCCAGCTCAGCCAACCCCTGTTCAACGCCGGCCTGCCGTCCGAGCGGAGAGCCGCGCAGGCGGCGCTCGAGGCGGCGGCGGCCAACTACCAGCGCGTGGTGCTCGAGGCACTGCGCAACGTGGCCGACGCGCTGCGCGCGGTTGAGCATGACGCCGAGTCGCTGGCAGCGCTCTCGCGCAGCGTGCAGGCGGCCGAGCAACAACACCAGGTGCTGCAAAGCCAGTACCGCGCCGGCGCCGCGAGTCCGGTGCA
>CAZJQH010000404.1:0-1794 GCA_964547895.1 uncultured Chitinophaga sp.
CTAGGCCGGCCAGATGGTCAAGCACGGGCGTCAGGCCCGTTCCTTCATGCAGGGCTGCAATCGTGGCGAGCTGATGGGCATGGGCGTACCACTGCACATGCCAACCGCGTTCGCGCAGGCGCGGTGCCAGCGCCGCCAGACCGTCGGGACCATTGCCTACGGGTGAGACGAGGTTGAACCGGACACCACGCACGCCCAGTTCATGCATGCGGTCGAGCTCGGAGTCCGTAATGTCGCCCTGGACCACCACCACCCCCCGGTGACGCCCGGGCTCACGCGCCAGTGCACGCAGCAGAACGGTGTTGTCGGTACCGTAGACACTGGGCTGCACCAGTACCAGGTGATGCACACCCAGGGCCATGGCCTGGGCTTCTATGTCAGCCAGGTCACGCTGCACCGGCTGGTAGTGGCCCCCCTCCACCGACCTGGCCTGGTCGAACACATGCACATGGCAGTCCCAGCCAGAGGAAAGAGGGATAGCGGGTTGTTGCAGCGTGTTCATCCGGTCGTGATGTTGCGTTCTTTGATCAGCTTGGCCCACAGCGCCTGCTGCGCTGCGATGAACTGGCCGGCACTCTGCTGGCTGGCGTCGGCAAAGACATCGCCACCGAGCTGGCGGATGCGGCCTAGCACCTCGGCATCCTCCAGCGCCTTGCGGATCGCCGCCACCAGCCGGGCCTTGACATCGGCCGGGAGGCCGGCCGGGGCCAGGACGGGATTCCACTCCAGCACTTCGTATCCCGGCACACCGGCTTCGGCCATGGTGGGGATCTCCGGCAGGGCGCGTGTCCGCAGCGTACTGGTGACCGCGAGCGGACGCAGCTTGCCCGCCTTGATGTGACCCAGCGCGGACGCGACGTTGGCAAAGAACAGCGGAACCTGGCCGCCCATCACGTCGTTCATCGCAGGAGCGCCGCCGCGATAAGGCACATGGGTCAGCTCCACGCCCGCCCGCTGTTCGAACAGCGCTCCGGCCAGGTGCTGGGCCGACCCATTGCCCGAAGAGGCATAGCTCAGCGGCCTGGCCTTGGCCAGGCGGATCACGTCCTTCACGTTCCTGGCCTCGAAGCCGGGAGTGCAGACCAGGACGTTCGGGAAGGTGGCCAGCACCGCCAGCGGCGTGAATGCGGTAGCCGTGTTGTACGGCAGCTTGGAAAACAGCGAGGGGTTGACCGCGAAGGACGAAGCATCGAGCAGCAGGGTCGCGCCATCCGCTGCGGCACGCGCCACATGACCGGCCGCCAGCTGGCCACTGGCCCCGGCCCGGTTTTCCACAATGACAGACTGACCGAGAGCGGCTTCCAGCCGCGGAGCAATCGTGCGGGCCATGATGTCGGCACCGCCGCCGGGCGGATACGACACGACGATCGTGATCGTCTTGCCGCTGGCAATCTTGCCTTGCGCACTCGCACCGATCCAGGGGGCTGCCAGGGTGGCGCCTGCGGCCGTGATGAGGTGGCGACGGGACAATCCGCCGTTGTTGGCTATGGGAGACATGTTCACTCCTTCAGGTGATGGTGACGGTGTAGTGGAAGGCATGGGCATCACCGCGGGTCGTGCGAACCTCGACACAACGGCCGGTGAAGTCAAAGGCTGAACGCTGCACCTGCGCACAGGGGTATCCAGCGGGGAGCGCGAGATGCTGGGCCTGGCAGGCGCTGAGCTGGGCAAAGCTGATCTCGTCCAGCGCCCGATGCACATGGACCTGCACCCGACGCGCGTACATGGGATAGAGCAGATCGTCCCAGGCGGAGAGGTCATCCTCGGCCAGCGGGGCAAACAGGTCCAGCGGCA
>CAZJQH010000405.1:0-1794 GCA_964547895.1 uncultured Chitinophaga sp.
GCAGCGCCTTGCCACGCAGGCTGGACGTGATGGCCAGCAGCACCGCCAGGTCGGCCGCCGGCTCGCCGATGCGCACCCCGCCGACCGCGTTGACGAACACGTCCTGGTCGGCGCACGAGACACCCGCATGCCGGTGCAGCACCGCCAGCAGCATGGCCAGCCGGTCGCGGTCCAGGCCGACGCTCAGCCGCCTGGGACTGGGCCCGCCGCTGTCGACCAGGGCCTGCACCTCGACCAGCAGCGGGCGCGTGCCTTCCAGCGTGACCAACACGCAGCTGCCCGGCACCGGCGCGCTGTGCTGGCTCAGGAAGATCGCGCTGGGGTTGCTGACGCCTTTCAGGCCTTTCTCGGTCATCGCGAAGACGCCGATCTCGTTGACCGCGCCGAAGCGGTTCTTGATCGCGCGGATCAGCCGGTAGCTGCTGTGGGTGTCGCCCTCGAAATAGAGCACGGTGTCGACCATGTGCTCGAGCACGCGCGGGCCGGCCAGCGCGCCTTCCTTGGTGACATGGCCGACCAGCACGATCGCCACCCCGCTGGCCTTGGCTGCGCGCGTCAAATGCGCGGCGCATTCGCGCACCTGCGCCACCGAGCCCGGTGCCGAGCTGAGCTGGTCGGAGTAGACGGTCTGGATCGAGTCGATCACCGCGATCGCGGGCCGCTTGGCGTCGAGCGTGGCGAGGATCTTCTCCAGCTGGATCTCGGCCAGCACCTTGACCTGGCTGTTGTCGAGGCCGAGCCGGCGGGACCGTAGCGCGACCTGGGCGCCGCTTTCCTCGCCGGTGACATAGAGCGTGGACAGCTTGGCGCGCTGCAGCGCGTCGAGCGCCTGCAGCAGCAGCGTGGACTTGCCGATGCCGGGGTCGCCGCCGATCAGCACCACGCCGCCCTCGACGATGCCGCCGCCGAGCACGCGGTCGAGCTCGCCCAGGCCGGTGGGGGTGCGCGCGACGTCGGCGGCCTCGATCTCGCTGAGCACCGCGAGCTCGGATGCGGGCGCCAGGCCCTTCGGTGTCGAGCTCAGGCGGTTCTTGCTGCTGGCAGGCGCCTCGGCGACGGTTTCCACCAGGCTGTTCCAGGCGCCGCAGCTCGGGCATTTGCCGAGCCAGCGCGTGCTGGTGCCGCCACATTCGTTGCAGACGTAGAGTGACTTGTCTTTGGCCATGGCGGCGACTGTAGCAGCCGCCAGCCGGGTATGCAGCCTGGCTTCACGCCGGCTGCAGGAAGGCTATCACCGCGTCCAGGTGCGCTGCCTCGAAGTCGCTGAGTGCATGGTCGCTACCCTCGACCAGCCGCAGCTGCGCGCCGGGAAAGCGCGCCACCATCTCGCGCCAGTCCAGCACCTCGTCGCCCTTGGCAGCGATCAGCAGGCAGTGCCCAGGGTGCGGCAGCTCGAAGGCTTCGATCGCGCGCAGTTCCTCGATATGCTCGGGCCCGAAGCGGAAGTTCTGCTGCGGGTCATGCCAGTGGCTCTGCTCGCCGATGTACTTGGCCAGGTCGCGCGAAGGGTGCACGGCCGGGTTGATCAGCACCAGCCGGGCGCAGCCGGTCTCGGCCGCCAGCCGCGCCGCGTAGCAGCCGCCCAGCGAGGAGCCGACCACCGCCATCGACTTGAGCGGCCAGTCGGCCGTCAGTTCCCGGATCAGCGCCATGGCCGCGGCAGGCGAGGGTGGCAGCTGCGGACAGGCCCAGGCCACGGCCGGATGCTCGCGCTGGATGCGCGCGGCCATCAGGCGCGCCTTCATCGATTGCGGGGAGCTGCGGAAGCCGTGCAGGTAGAGCAGGTGCGTGATG
>CAZJQH010000406.1:0-1791 GCA_964547895.1 uncultured Chitinophaga sp.
ACACCCAGCCCACGCTGGGCTTCCAGCGCGTGATCCAGCGCGCCATCATGCATGTGCAGTCGACCGGCAACGGCAAGAAGGAAGTCACCGGCGCCAACGTGCTGGTGGCCATCTTCGGCGAGAAGGATTCGCACGCGGTCTACTACCTGCACCAGCAGGGCGTGACCCGGCTGGACGTGGTCAACTTCATTGCCCACGGCATCAAGAAGAGCGATGCGCCCGAGCAGCCTTCCAAGCCGGCCGAAGGCGGCGCGGGCGAGAACGAGGAGCAGGGCCAGGAAGCCAAGGGTGGCGAGAAGGCCAGCCCGCTCGAGCAGTTCACGCTCAACCTGAACCAGGCCGCCAAGGACGGCAAGATCGATCCGCTGATCGGGCGCGACTTCGAGGTCGAGCGCGTGATCCAGATCCTGTGCCGCCGGCGCAAGAACAACCCGCTGCTGGTCGGCGAGGCCGGCGTCGGCAAGACCGCGATCGCCGAGGGCCTGGCCTGGCGCATCGTGCAGAAGGACGTGCCCGAGATCCTGGCCCAGGCCCAGGTCTACTCGCTCGACATGGGCGCGCTGCTGGCCGGCACCAAGTACCGTGGCGACTTCGAGCAGCGCCTCAAGGGCGTGCTCAAGACGCTGAAGGACAAGCCGCACGCGATCCTGTTCATCGACGAGATCCACACCCTGATCGGCGCCGGCGCCGCCTCGGGCGGCACGCTGGACGCGTCCAACCTGCTCAAGCCCGCGCTCTCGAGCGGCGCGCTCAAGTGCATCGGCGCGACCACCTTCACCGAGTACCGCGGCATCTTCGAGAAGGACGCCGCCCTGAGCCGCCGCTTCCAGAAGGTCGACGTGGTCGAGCCGACGGTGCAGCAGACGGTCGACATCCTCAAGGGCCTGAAGTCGCGCTTCGAGGAGCACCACAACGTCAAGTACGCGTCCGCCGCGCTGCAGGCCGCCGCCGAACTCTCGGCCAAGTACATCAGCGACCGCCACCTGCCCGACAAGGCGATCGACGTGATCGACGAGGCCGGCGCCGCCCAGCGTATCCTGAGCCCGTCCAAGCGCAAGAAGACCATCGGCAAGGGCGAGATCGAGGAGATCGTGGCCAAGATCGCGCGCATCCCGCCCGCCAACGTCTCGAGCGACGATCGCGGCAAGCTCGCCACCCTCGAGCGCGACCTCAAGGCGGTCGTGTTCGGCCAGGACAAGGCTCTTGAGGCCCTGTCGTCTTCGGTCAAGATGTCGCGCGCCGGTCTCGGCAAGACCGACAAGCCGATCGGCAGCTTCCTGTTCTCGGGCCCGACCGGCGTCGGCAAGACCGAGGCCGCCAAGCAGCTGGCCTACATCCTGGGCATCGAGCTGATCCGCTTCGACATGTCCGAGTACATGGAGCAGCATGCGGTCAGCCGCCTGATCGGCGCGCCGCCGGGCTATGTCGGCTTCGACCAGGGCGGCCTGCTGACCGAGGCCATCACCAAGAAGCCGCATTGCGTGCTGCTGCTCGACGAGATCGAGAAGGCGCATCCGGCGATCTTCAACGTGCTGCTGCAGGTGATGGACCATGGCACCCTGACCGACAACAACGGGCGCAAGGCCGACTTCCGCAATGTCATCATCATCATGACGACCAACGCGGGCGCCGAGACCATGAACAAGGCGACCATCGGTTTCACCAACCCGCGCCAGGCCGGCGACGAGATGGCCGACATCAAGCGCCTGTTCACGCCCGAGTTCCGCAACCGGCTCGACGCCATCGTCAGCTTCAAGCCGCTCGACGAGCAGATCATCCTGCGCGTGGTCG
>CAZJQH010000407.1:0-1790 GCA_964547895.1 uncultured Chitinophaga sp.
CGGGCGAAACCCGCGTGGCGGTGACGCCCGAGACGGCCAAGAAGCTGGTGGCGCAAGGCCACCGCGTGCTGGTGCAGTCCGGCGCTGGCCTGGCGTCGAACGCGACCGACGCGGCCTACCAGGCGGTTGGCGCCGAGATCGTCGAGGCCACGGCAGCGCTGGCCGCCGAGCTCGTGCTCAAGGTGCGCGCCCCGTCGGACGCCGAACTCGCGCAGATGAAGGCCGGCGCCACCCTGGTCGGCATGCTCGAGCCCTTCAATGCCGAGGGCCTGGGCCGCATCGCGGCCGCCGGCCTGACCAGCTTCGCGCTGGAGGCCGCACCCCGCACCACCCGCGCGCAGAGCCTGGACGTGCTGTCCTCGCAGGCCAACATCGCCGGCTACAAGGCGGTGATGCTGGCGGCCAACCAGTACGGCCGCCTGTTCCCGATGCTGATGACGGCGGCGGGCACCATCAAGGCCGCGCGCGTCGTGATCCTGGGCGTTGGCGTGGCCGGCCTGCAGGCGATCGCGACCGCCAAGCGCCTCGGGGCGGTGATCGAGGCCTCCGACGTGCGTCCGAGCGTGAAGGAGCAGGTCGAGTCGCTGGGCGCCAAGTTCATCGAGGTGCCCTACGAGACCGCCGAGGAGCGGGAAGCTGCCGAAGGCGTGGGCGGCTATGCGCGCCCGATGCCGCCGAGCTGGCTCGAGCGCCAGAAGGTCGAGGTGGCCAAGCGGGTGGCGCAGGCCGACATCGTGATCTCGACCGCGCTGATCCCGGGCCGCGCCGCGCCGGTGCTGGTCACCGAGGAGATGGTCCGGAGCATGAAGCCGGGCTCGGTGATCGTCGACCTCGCTGCCGGCAAGGGCGCGATCGGACCGCATGGCGAGCCGGGCGGCAACTGCCCGCTAACCGAGGCCGGCAAGACGGTCCAGAAGCACGGCGTGCACCTCATCGGCGAGACCAACCTGCCCGCGCTGGTCGCGGCCGACAGCTCCTCGCTGTACGCGCGCAACGTGCTCGACTTCCTCAAGCTCGTGCTCCCCAAGGACGCCACCGCTGTCCAGCTGCCGATGGACGACGACATCGTCGCGGCCTGCCTGATGACGCAGGGCGGCGAAGTCAAGCGCAAATAAAAAGGAATACCCAGATGGAAGCCATCTCCCCGGTTGTCTTCAACCTCATCATCTTCGTGCTGGCGATCTACGTCGGCTACCACGTGGTCTGGAACGTCACGCCCGCGCTGCACACGCCGCTGATGGCGGTGACCAACGCGATCTCGGCGATCGTGATCGTCGGCGCCATGCTGGCCGCCGCGCTGACCGAAACGCCGCTGGGCAAGACCATGGGCGTGCTGGCCGTGGCGCTGGCCGCGGTCAACGTGTTCGGCGGCTTCCTGGTGACGCGCCGCATGCTCGAGATGTTCAAGAAGAAGGAGCGCAAGGCGCCCGCTGCCGCTGCCACTGCCAGTGCTGCTGAAGGAGCCGCCCAATGAGCATGAACCTCGTCGTGATGCTGTACCTGGTGGCCAGCGTCTGCTTCATCCAGGCCTTGAAGGGCCTGAGCCACCCGACCACCTCGATCCGCGGCAACGTCTTCGGCATGACCGGCATGGGCATCGCCGTGCTGACCACGCTGGGCCTGATCGCCACGCTGGCGCAGCAGATGCAGCTCGACACCATCACCGGCCTGGGCTGGGTGCTCGCCGGCCTGGTGCTGGGCGGCGGCGCCGGCGCCATCATGGCCAAGCGGGTCGAGATGACCAAGATGCCCGAGCTGGTCGCCTTCATGCACAGCATGATCGGCCTGGC
>CAZJQH010000408.1:0-1790 GCA_964547895.1 uncultured Chitinophaga sp.
ACCGAGCTGATCTCGCGGAAGGTGTTCTGCGCCGGCAGCCAGACCTCGAGGTCATGCGTCTTGGCCGAGCCGAAGCCCATGTCGCCGGTGCACAGCGCGATCACGCGGTACGGCAGGCCGAGTGCCTGCAGCACGGCCTCGGCGTGGCCCGTCATCTCTTCCAGCGCCTCGTAGCTCTTCTCGGGATGGACGATCTGCACCATCTCGACCTTGTCGAACTGGTGCTGGCGGATCAGGCCACGGGTGTCGCGACCGGCGCTGCCGGCCTCGGAGCGGAAGCAAGGCGTGTGCGCGGTCAGCTTGATCGGCAGCTCGGACTCGGCCACGATCTCGTCGCGCACGAAGTTGGTCAGCGGCACCTCGGAGGTCGGGATCAGGTAGAGCGCCTGGGTGTCGGGCACCTCCTCGCCTTCCTGGCCGCCCTTCTTGGCCGCGAACAGGTCGGCCTCGAACTTCGGTAATTGGCCGGTGCCGCGCAGCGACTCGGCGTTGACGATGTAGGGCGTGTAGCACTCGGTGTAGCCGTGCTGCTGGGTCTGCAGGTCGAGCATGAACTGGGCCAGCGCACGGTGCAGGCGTGCCACGCGGCCCTTCATGACGACGAAGCGCGAGCCCGACAGCTTGGCCGCGGTCTCGAAGTCCAGGCCCAGCGGCTCGGCCAGCGCGACATGATCCTTCGGTTCGAAGCCGAGCTCGGGCGGATTGGCGCCATAGCCGCCCTGCGGGCTCCAGCGGCGCAGCTCGACGTTGCCGCTCTCGTCGGCGCCGACCGGCACGCTCTCGTGCGGCAGGTTGGGCACCGCCTGCAGCAGCGCCAGCAGCTCGCCCTGGATCTGCTCGAGGCGCGTGGCGGAATTCTCGAGCTCGGTCTTGTACTGCGCCACCTCGGCCATCACGGCGTCGGCCTCGGCGTGCTGGCCCTTGCCCTTGAGCATGCCGATCTGCTTGGAGAGGCTGTTGCGCTTGCTCTGCAGCTCCTCGGTGCGGACCTGGATCGCCTTGCGCTCGTTCTCGAGCGAGCGGAAGGCCTCGACGTCGAGGAATTGCTGGGGGTTCTTGCGGGTCTGCAGGCGCTCGACGACGCCGTCGAGGTCCTTGCGCAGTTGGGTGATGTCTAGCATGTCGGTGGTTCTCGTTTCAAATCGTCCTGGAGCCTGGCTGGCATCAGACCGGATCGCCTTCGATCTTAAGCCCCTTGGGCAGCGGGAACTTGGTCGTCTCGCGCACGCCGTCGAGGCTGCGCACCGCGGTCGCGCCCAGAGCCTTGAGGCGCTGCACCACGCCCTGCACCAGGTCTTCCGGAGCCGAGGCACCCGCGGTGATGCCGACGCTGCGGATGCCGTCGAACCAGGCGTCCTGCAACTCGCTCGCATCATCGACCATGAAGGCCGGCACGCCCAGGCGCTCGGCCAGCTCGCGCAGCCGGTTGGTGTTGGAACTGGTCGGGCTGCCGACCACCACGACCGCGTCGACCTGGGTCGAGAGCAGCTTGACCGCATCCTGGCGGTTCTGGGTCGCGTAGCAGATGTCCTGCTGCTTGGGACTGCGGATCTGGGGGAAGCGCGCCTTGACAGCGGCGGTGATGGCGGCGGCGTCGTCGACGCTCAGCGTGGTCTGGGTCACGACCGCGAGTCTCTCGGTCTGCGACGGCTGCACCCTGGCGACATCCTCGACGTCCTCGACCAGGTGGATGCCGCTGTCGAGCTGGCCCATGGTGCCCTCGACCTCGGGGTGGCCCTTGTGGCCGATCATGATGAACTCGTAGCCTTCCTTGTGCAGCTTGGCGACCT
>CAZJQH010000409.1:0-1786 GCA_964547895.1 uncultured Chitinophaga sp.
CCGGGCCGCCGCCGCCGTGCGGGATGCAGAAGGTCTTGTGCAGGTTCAGGTGGCTGACGTCGCCGCCGAACTCGCCCGGAGCGGCCACGCCGACCAGCGCGTTCATGTTGGCGCCGTCGACGTAGACGCGGCCACCGTGGCTGTGCACCAGCTCGCACAGTTCCTTCACCGAGGTCTCGAACACGCCGTGGGTGCTCGGGTAGGTGATCATGATGGCGGCCAGGTTCTGGCTGTGCTTCTCGCACTTGGCCTTCAGGTCGTCCATGTCGACGTTGCCGTTCTCGTCGCACTTGGTCACGACCACCTGCAGGCCGGCCATCTGGGCCGAGGCCGGGTTGGTGCCGTGGGCGCTGGACGGGATCAGGCAGATGTTGCGGTGGCCTTCGCCGCGCGCCTCATGGTAGCCCTTGATCGCCAGCAGGCCGGCGTATTCACCCTGCGAGCCGGCGTTCGGCTGCAGGCTGATGGCGGCGTAGCCGGTGGCCTGGCACAGCCAGGCACGCAGCTGCTCGTCGAGCAGGCGGTAGCCCTCGAGCTGGTCGGCCGGAGCGAACGGGTGCACGTTGGCGAACTCGGGCCAGGTGATCGGGATCATCTCGCTGGTCGCGTTCAGCTTCATGGTGCAGCTGCCCAGCGGGATCATGCTGCGGTCCAGCGCCAGGTCCTTGTCCGACAGCGCGCGGATGTAGCGCAGCATGCCGGTCTCGGAGTGGTGGCTGTTGAAGACCGGATGGGTCAGGTAGGCGCTGGTGCGGCGCAGCGCGGCCGGGATCAGCGACGCGACACCGGCCTCGAAGGCCTCGACCTTCGGGCAGTCCTGGCCCGGCTGGGCGAACAGCGACAGCAGCTGGGCGACGTCAGCGCGGGTGGTGGTCTCGTCGAGCGAGATGGCAATGCAGTTGTCACGCAGCTGGCGCAGGTTGACGCCGTTGGCGGCAGCATGCTGGACCAGGGCGTGGGCAGCGCCGGCGCTCTGGGTCTTGATGGTCAGGGTGTCGAAGGCGGTGTGGTGCACCAGCGAGTAGCCCAGCGACTGCAGGCCCTGCGCCAGGATGGCGGTGAAGCTGGCGACGCGCTCGGCGATGCGCTTGAGGCCTTGCGGGCCGTGGTAGACCGCGTACATGCTGGCGACGACAGCCGGCAGCACCTGGGCGGTACAGATGTTGGAGGTGGCCTTCTCGCGGCGGATATGCTGCTCGCGTGTCTGCAGCGCCAGGCGGTAGGCCGGGTTGCCGTGCACGTCGACGCTGATGCCGACCAGGCGGCCCGGCATGGTGCGCTTGTACTCGTCGCGGCAGGCCAGGTAGGCGGCGTGCGGGCCGCCAGCGCCCATCGGCATGCCGAAGCGCTGGGTGGTGCCGACCACGATGTCGGCGCCCATCTCGCCCGGTGCCTTGAGCAGGGTCAGGGCCAGCAGGTCAGCGGCCAGGATCAGGGCGGCGTTCTTGCCGTGGATGGTCTCGGCCGAGGCAGTCCAGTCGCACAGCCAGCCGCTGCTGCCCGGGTACTGGTTGATGGCGGCGAAGTAGTCGTCGCCCGCGATGGCGGCGTTCCACTCGGCTTCGGTCGACGCGAGCTTGACCTGGATGTCCATGGTCGCGGCGCGGGTCTGGATCACTTCCAGGGTCTGCGGGTGGCAGTCGCCACCGACGATGAAGACATTGCCCTTGGCCTTGACCGAGCGCTTGGCCAGGGTCATGGCTTCGGCGGCGGCGGTCGACTCGTCCAGCATCGAGGCGTTGGCGATCGCCATGCCGGTCAGGTCGGTGACCATGGTCTGGAAGTT
>CAZJQH010000410.1:0-1768 GCA_964547895.1 uncultured Chitinophaga sp.
ACATAGGCGGCGGTCTTCTGGCGTCCGATCACGGCCGCGACCATCAGCATGCTCTGCAGACTCAGCTCGGGGTCGGCCATCAGGTAGGCCAGCAGCGGGCCCGGGTGCATGCCGAGGTCGAGGAACATGCGCGCCACCGGCACCTCGACCAGGGTCGGGAAGTACATGAAGACGCCAAAGAATACCGCCACCGCATTGGCCTGCAGCGTGTTGCTGCCGGCCAGCGACTCGATCCATTCCGGCCGGATGATCTGGCGCACCACGCCGACGATGAAGACTCCAATCACCAGCAACAGGAAGATCTGCTTGACGAAGCGCCAGGACTCCCAGAACCAGGCCTGGCGGTCGTCGGCGCTCAGTTGCCGCGCGAAATGCCAGCAGGCCCAGAGCGAAGCGGCCACCGCGAGCACGCGGCCGGTCGATCCGACTTCCAGCCCGCCAGCCACCGGCGTCAGGCGCAGCGCGGCAACCAGCAGCGTGGTCACGGTCAGACCCAGCGTGATCCAGGTCCAGCGGTTCGGGCCCTCGATGATGTTCTCGAGCCCATTCCAGGCGGTGGCGGCAATCAGCAGTAGCAGCGCGATCAGCACCGACCCCTGGAAGCTCACGCCCTCCTCGCCCTTGGCGGCATCGAAAGGCACCCAGCCAAACAGCGTCGCCTGCCAGTCAGCGGCCCAGGTCAACGGCAGGTGGACGCTGGCGAAGGTTTCGGTCAGCGGCCAGAGCTTGAGCGTGCCGGCAATCAGCACCGCCACCAGCGACAGCAGCAGGCCGATCGCCGCAGGACCGACGCTGGCCTGCTCGGCGAACAAGGTATCGGTCTGGGCGTCGTGGCTGGCGTCAGCCTTCCAGAACAGCATGGCCATCAGCAGCCCGATGCCGCTGCCGAACAGCAAACAGAGCAGCAGACGGGCGGCGGCGAACTCCGGCCCCAGGATGCTGCCGGTATAGGCCAGCGCCATGATGTTGCCGGCCGGCGCGAAGAACAGGAAGGTGACGGCCGGCCCGATGCCGGCGCCCTTGCGGTAGATGCCGGCAAACAGCGGCACGATAGTGCAGGAGCAGACCGCCAGCAGCGAACCCGCAGCGGCGGCGGCCGGATACGAGACATGGGCAGGCGTGCTGCGCCCCAGCCAGCGCGTGATGCTGGCCTTGGGGATCAACGCCGCCATCGCGCCGGCAATGAAGAAGGCCGGCAGCAGGCACAGCAGCACATGCGCTGCCAGATAGGCCGCCAGGTTGCCAGCTCCGCCACCCATCAGATGCAGAAAATAGTCCACAAACCCCTCCCTTTTTGAATCCTAGTGACCGCCCATACGCAGGGCAAGCCATTTCTGGCATGGGCTGCAGGGCAGCACGGATGACTCTGTCAAATCGCAGCCTGATTGACGCGTTTCATCAGCGCCTCGGCGCTTTCCTTGCGCTCGCTGTAGCGGTCGACCAGGTAGGGGGCCACGTCGCGCGTGAGCAGGGTGAACTTGACCAGTTCCTCCAGCACGTCGACGACCCGATCGAGGTAGCTCGACGGCTTCATGCGGTTGTTGTCGTCGAACTCGAGGAAGGCCTTGGCGACCGAGGACTGGTTCGGGATCGTGATCATGCGCATCCAGCGCCCCAGCACCCGCATCTGGTTGACGGCGTTGAAGGACTGGCTGCCGCCGCAGACCTGCATAACCGCCAGCGTCTTGCCCTGGGTCGGGCGGATCGCGCCCTGGCTCAGGGGAATCCAGTCGATCTGCGCCTTCATGATGCCGGTCATGGCGCCATG
>CAZJQH010000411.1:0-1767 GCA_964547895.1 uncultured Chitinophaga sp.
CTTTGACAGGATTGCGTCCGCAACCAAGAACTGCGGACGCAACGATGACAGATGATGATTTGAGCTTTCTGCCGCTGAAGGTCACCAAGGTGGGGCCGACGGGCAAGCGGACTTTCGACCCGGACGGCAAGCGACGGCTGATTGAGGCGTGTCGCCGACCGGGGGTGTCGATCTCGGGCATGGCGCTCAAGGCGGGCGTCAACGTCAACCAGCTGCACAAGTGGATTCGGGATGACGAGCGCGAAGATGCCATGGACGATGCCGCTGAGTGCCTGGAGCCGGCCTTCATGCCGGTAGTCACGCTCGGCGAAGTCAGCGGGTCCGTCGAGGCCATGGCCGAGTCGGCTGCGGTGGTCACACGACGCGATGCGGCCGCCCCGGCGCTGCGAGCACCAGTGCCAGCGCGCCTGAAGGCGCAGTTGCCCAACGGGGTGACGCTCGAACTCGAATGTGGCGGGCGCGATGGCGCCTTGGTCAAGGCGATGATCGAGGCGCTGGGGGCGCGCTGATGTTTCGTCTGGACGAAGGGCTCAAGGTTTACCTGCACCGCGAAGCCGTGGACTTCCGCAAGAACATCAACGGGCTGGCGGCCCTGGTCGAGCAATCGCTGGGGCTGGATCCGTTTGCGCGGGCGGTGTACGTGTTTCGCAACCGGAGGGCCGACCGCATCAAGCTGCTGGGCTGGGACCGCAACGGCTTCTGGCTGCTGCTCAAGCGGCTGGAACAGGACCGCTTCAGCTGGCCGCGCGAGGCGGCGGTGGCGACGCTGACGGTCGAGCAGTTGCACTGGCTGCTCGAGGGCATTGATCTCGCGGCGGTGCGCCGCCACCCGCAGCGCGAGTACCTGCGAGCAGGGTGAGGTAAGCAGGTGTAAAAGTGGGCCGGCGAGACCAGACCGCTCCCGAGGCGTGGTCAAAATATGCCCATGGTCCAGCCGCCCTCGATTGCCGAATTCATCGCCCTGCAGCAGGCGCTGGAGCAGGCTCGGCTCGACCAGAAGCAGGCCGAACAGGCCGTCGAAGCGCTGCGCGGCGAGCTGCGCATGGCGCAGGCCGAGCGTGACCTGCTGCAGGAGCGCCTGAACCAGTTCAAACGCCAGCTCTTTGCGGCCAAGAGCGAAGCCTCGTCGCAGCACCAGCGCGACATGTTCTTCAACGAGGCCGAGAGCCTGGGGGCTCACGCCGAGCCGGCACAGGAAGAAGCCGAGGACGAGAACGAGGACATCGAGGTTGCGCCGCACAAGCGCAAGAAACGCGCCGGCCGTCGCCCGCTGGATGCGGCCCTGCCGCGCGAGGTGATCCGTCACGAACTGCCCGAGGACCAGCGCGTGTGCCCGCACGACGGCGCCGAGCTGCGCGAGATCGGGGTGGAGGCCAGCGAGCAGCTCGACATCATCCCGCAGCAGGTGCGCGTCATCCGCCACGAGCGCGTCAAGTACGCCTGCCCCTGCTGTGACGGCGCACTGCGCCTGGCGCCCAAGCCGGCGCAGGTCATCCCCAAGGGGCTGCTGAGCGAAGGCGCCATCGCCTGGGTGGCGACGGCCAAATACCTGGATGGGCTGCCGCTGTACCGTCAGTCCGTCCTGCTCGGGCGTTTCGGTGGTACAGATATCTCGCGCAGCACGCTGGCGGCCACCATCGTGCGCACGGGTCAGTCGGTGCAGCCCGTCATCAACCTGATGCGCGACCTCTTGCTGGAGTCGCCCGTGGTCTACGGCGACGAGACCGAGCTGCAGGTGCTCAAGGAGGTCGGGCGCAAGGCGCAGAC
>CAZJQH010000412.1:0-1742 GCA_964547895.1 uncultured Chitinophaga sp.
GCGGCCTCGGCGTAGGCGAACATGTCGTCGGGCATGCGGTGCGCCGACACGACCTTGGCCTCGCAGGCGACGCCGAACTGCTGGAAAATCTCTACAGCGTGCTTCATGGTGTCCCAGTCGCTGTTGGAACCCATCACCACGCCCACCTTGATTGCTTCGCTCATCACCGCTCCAAAAGTTGCGATTTTACTTTTCGGCCCCAGTTAGGGGGCAAAATCCTCTCGGCTTGTCGCACGAACGGCGGCCAGCCATTTCACCGACACACAGGCGCAACCCATGATCGACGTCACCCTTGCCAACTTTGAAACCGAAGTCATCGAAGCCTCGCACAGCGTGCCCGTGCTGGTCGACTTCTGGGCGCCCTGGTGCGGCCCGTGCAAGTCGCTCGGGCCGGTGCTCGAGAAGGTCGAGGCGGCCTACGCCGGCCGCTTCAAGCTGGTCAAGATCAACTCCGACGACGAGCAGCAGCTCGCTGGCGCCTTTGGCATCCGCAGCATCCCGACCTGCGTGCTGATGGTCGGCGGCCAGCCGGTCGACGGCTTCATGGGCGCCCAGCCCGAGGGCCAGATCAAGGCCTTCCTCGACAAGCACCTGCCGCCGGCTGATGAATTGGCCGCTGCAGCCGAAGTCCCGCATGAGCAGGAACTGGCCGAGGCCGGCGATGCCCAGGGCGCGCAGGACAGGATGGCTGACGCGCTGGCCCAGGACCCCGGCAATGACGACCTGCGCTTCGACTACGTCAAGCTGCTGATCAGCCAGGGCCAGCTGGCCGAGGCCGCCGCCGCGCTGGCGCCCGCGATGGGCCAGATCCCGCTGCAGCTGCGTTTCGAGGCGCTGCAGCAATGGCTCAACGCGCTCGAGTTCGTCAGCAACGACCCGCGCGGCCACTGGCGCATCGAGCAGTTCGACGAGGTGATCGCGGCCAACAAGCGTGACTTCGACACCCGCTTCGCCAAGAGCCGGCTGCTGATCGCCCTGGGCCAGTGGACCGAGGCGATGGAGGAGCTGCTCGAGATCATCATGCGCGACAAGAAATGGGCCGACGAGGCGCCGCGCAAGACCTATGTCGCGCTGCTCGAACTGCTGAGCCCGCCTAGCCCCAAGGCCGCCCCCGGCGCGGCGGGCAAGACGGCTGGCGGCATCGAGGTGGCGGCGCCGGTCGTGCAGCAGCAGGACCCGCAGGCCGAGCTGGTCGCGCGCTACCGCCGCAAGCTCAGCATGGCGCTGAACTGACGGGCGGCGCATAAGGTGGCAACGCTGCGCTACGTCGACGTCGACCGGCTCGAGACCTGGACCCGCTACCGTGGCGGCCTGTGCGACAGCTGCGTCGCCAACTGCTGCACCATGCCGGTCGAGGTCAGGCTGCCCGATCTGGTGCGGCTGGAGCTGGTTGATCCCTTCGAGGCCGAGCACGAGGAGCCCAAGCAGATCGCCAAGCGCCTGAGCAAGGCCGGCCTGATCGACCACTTCAACTTCCGCAACAGCATCTTCACGCTGGCGCGCCGGGCCAGCGGCGACTGCCAGTTCCTCGACGCCGGGACGCGCCGCTGCACCGTCTACGAGAAGCGCCCCGGCACCTGCCGCCTGCATCCGCAGGTGAGCCCGCGCCCGAACCACTGTCCGTACCAGGCGCGCGGCAAGGCCGGCTGAAGCGCCGGTTCTTGTGTCATAATACGAGTCTTGGCCCGGTAGCTCAGTTGGTAGAGCAGCGGATTGAAAATCCGCGTGTCGGTGGTTCGATT
>CAZJQH010000413.1:0-1742 GCA_964547895.1 uncultured Chitinophaga sp.
TCTCGGGCTTGCCGATGCCGTAGATGGCCGATACGGTCGCCACGATCACCACGTCACGCCGCTCCAGCAGACTCTTGGTGCAGGACAGGCGCATCTGCTCGATATGCTCGTTGATCGCGCTGTCCTTCTCGATGAACAGGTCGCGCTGCGGCACATAGGCCTCGGGCTGGTAGTAGTCGTAGTAGCTGACGAAGTACTCGACCGCGTTCTTGGGGAAGAACTCGCGGAACTCGGAATACAGCTGGGCCGCCAGCGTCTTGTTGGGCGCGAACACGATCGCCGGCCGCCCCAGGCGCGCGATCACGTTGGCCATGGTGAAGGTCTTGCCCGAGCCGGTCACGCCCAGCAGGGTCTGGAACACCTCGCCGTCGTTGACGCCGTCGACCAGCTGCGCGATGGCTGCAGGCTGGTCGCCGCCGGGCGGAAACGGCTGGTAGAGCTCGAACGGCGAGCCGGGAAAGGAGACGAACTGGCCTTGGGCTTCGGTGGACATGGGCAGGATTGTTTCACATGGCAGAAGATGCAGCCGCCTGAACAGGGATCCGACCGCGCGATAAAATGAAGGGCTTTGTGCTGCATCGATGCAGTGCATTTTCGCCCCCTTTCCATCTACAGGTAACGCCCCATGTCTCTGTTTTCCGCCGTCGAAATGGCCCCCCGCGACCCGATCCTGGGTCTGAACGAGCAGTACAACGCCGACACCAACCCCAACAAGGTCAACCTGGGCGTGGGCGTCTACTTCGACGACAACGGCAAGCTGCCGCTGCTGCAGTGCGTCCAGGTCGCCGAGAAGGCCATGATGGAAAAGCCCGCTGCGCGCGGCTACCTGCCGATCGACGGCATCGTCGCCTATGACAACGCGGTCAAGGGCCTGGTGTTCGGCGCCGACTCCGACGTCGTCAAGTCCGGCCGCGTCTCGACCGTGCAGGCCATCGGCGGCACCGGCGGCCTGAAGATCGGCGCCGACTTCCTCAAGAAGGTCACGCCCAGCGCCAAGGTGCTGATCTCCGACCCGTCCTGGGAAAACCACCGCGCCATCTTCACCAACGCCGGCTTCGAAGTCGGCAGCTACGCCTACTACGACTCTGACAAGCGCGGCGTCAACTTCGACGGCATGCTGGCTGACCTGAACGCAGCCGAGGCCGGCACCATCGTCGTGCTGCACGCCTGCTGCCACAACCCGACCGGCTACGACATCACGCCCGAGCAGTGGGACCAGGTGATCGCCGTGATCAAGGCGCGTGGCCTGACCGCCTTCCTCGACATGGCCTACCAGGGCTTCGGCCACGGCATCGCCGAGGACGGCGCCGTGATCGGCAAGTTCGTCGCCGCCGGCCTCAACATCTTCGTCTCGACCAGCTTCTCCAAGAGCTTCAGCCTCTACGGCGAGCGCGTCGGCGCGCTGTCGGTGGTCGCCTCCGACAAGGAAGAAGCCGCGCGCGTGCTGAGCCAGCTCAAGATCGTGATCCGCACCAACTACTCCAACCCGCCGACCCACGGCGGCGCGGTGGTTGCGGCCGTGCTGGGCAACCCCGAGCTGCGCGCCCTGTGGGAGCAGGAACTCGGCGAGATGCGCGTGCGCATCAAGGCGATGCGCCAGAAGCTGGTCGACGGCCTCAAGGCCGCCGGCGTGCAGCAGGACATGAGCTTCATCACGACCCAGATCGGCATGTTCAGCTACTCGGGTCTGTCCAAGGACCAGATGGTGCGCCTGCGCAACGAGTTCGGCGTCTACGGCACCG
>CAZJQH010000414.1:0-1733 GCA_964547895.1 uncultured Chitinophaga sp.
GCGTCCCGCACCTCGGCCCGGGTCGAGACTTCGGGGATGCCGACCTCCCACCAGCAGCCGCCGTCGGTGATGCGGGTGTGGGTGGTGTCGATCACGATCACCTGGGTACGCCTGGCCGCGCGCGCCTTGACCATGGCCGCCTTGAGCTCGGCCACGTCCTTGACATGCACCGCATCGGCGCCCATGGCGCGCGCATGCATGGCGAAGTCGATCTGGCTGGGCTCGCCGCCCTCGGGCACGCAGTCGTCGAGCATGTTGTTGAAGCTCGGGCTGCCGCTCTTGAGCTGCAGCCGCTCGATGCAGCCATAGCCCCGGTTGTCCAGGATGACGACGATCATCTTCTTGCCCAGCAGCAGCGAGGTGGCCAGCTCGGAGTTGGCCATCATGTAGGAGCCGTCGCCGACGAAGACGATGCTCTCCTGCTCGGGCCGCGCCATCTTGACGCCCAGGCCGCCGGCAACCTCGTAGCCCATGCAGGAGTAGCCGTACTCCATGTGGTAGTTGCCCGGCCGGCTGGCGCGCCAGAGCTTGTGCAGCTCGGCCGGCAAGGTGCCCGCCGCGCACAGCGCGACATCCTGCACCCCGCTGTCGAGTCCCAGCTCGGTGGCCGAGTCGCGCACTGCGCCAATTACCTCGGCGTCGTAGGGCAGCACGCCCTGCGGCACCTGGGTGGTCAGCTGCTGGATGCGGGCGTTGGTGGCGGCGGCATTGCGGCGCGCGCGCTCGCTCCAGCCGGCGTCGGCGGCCCAGCCCTGCAGCAGCGGGGCCAGCTGCTCGAGACCGGTGCGGGCGTCGGCGACCAGCGCGCTGCCGCTCCACTTGCCGGCGTCGTAGGGCTGGACGTTCAGGCTCAGCAGCCGCGCCTGCGGGAACAAAGCATGCGAGCCAGTGGTGAAGTCCTGCAGCCGGGTGCCGACCGCGAACACCAGGTCGGCCTCGCGCGCCAGCTCGTTGGCGCCCGAGACGCCGTCGACGCCGATCGCGCCCAGGTTGAGCGGATGGTCCCAGGGCAGGCTGCTCTTGCCCCCGTGCGACTCGACCACCGGCACCCCATGCGCGTCGGCGAAGGCGCGCAGCGCGTCCCAGGCCTGGCTGTAGAGCACGCCGCCGCCGGCGACGATCAGCGGCTGGCGCGCGCCGCGCAGCAGCTCGGCCGCCGCCTGCAGCTCGCGCGCATCGGCCGGCGGACGGCGGAAGCGCAGCAGCTCGGGCTGCAGGAAGCTCTCGGGGCAGTCGAAGGCCATCGCCTGCACGTCCTGCGGCAGCGACAGGCAGGCCGGGCCGCAGTTGGCCGGGTCGGTCATCATCTGGATCGCGCGCGGCAGCGCGGTCAGGATCTGCTCGGGCCGGGTCAGGCGGTCGAAGTAGCGCGTGACCGGGCGGAAGCAGTCGCTCGCGCTGACGTCGCCCTGGGCGAAGCTCTCGATCTGCTGCAGCACCGGGTCGGGCCGGCGGGTCGCGAACACGTCGCCCGGCAGCAGCAGCACCGGCAGCCGGTTGACATGCGCGACCGCCGCGGCCGTCACCAGGTTGGTGGCGCCCGGACCGATGCTGGTGCTGACCGCCATGATGCGCTCGCGAAAGCTCGCCTTGGCGTAGGCGATCGCGGCGTGCGCCATGGTCTGCTCGTTGTGGGCGCGAAAGGTCGGCAGCCGGTCGCGCTCGGCGACCAGCGCCTCGCCCATGCCGGCCACGTTGCCATGGCCGAAGATGGTGAAGACGCCGCCGCAATA
>CAZJQH010000415.1:0-1730 GCA_964547895.1 uncultured Chitinophaga sp.
CCGACATGCTGATGGTGCTGTTGTTGTTCGAGGTCAGCACGTAGATCAGGTCGAAGACGCGCAGCGCGTCGAGCAGGCGGAAGATCACCGCCACCATCAGCGCCGGACGGATCAGCGGCAGCGTGACCTTCCAGAACACGCGCAGCGGATGGACGCCGTCGACGCGCGCGGCCTCGTAGCAATCCTTGGGCAGGGTCTGCAGCGCGGCCAGGATCAGCAGCGCCATGAAGGGCGTGGTCTTCCAGACGTCGACCGCGACCACGGTCCAGAGCGCAAAGTCGGGGTCGGCGGTCCAGGCCAGCTTGCTCGCCAGCAGGCCGGCGTCGACCAGCCACTGGTTGATGACGCCGAACTGGTCGTGCAGCATCCAGCCCCACATCTTGGCCGAGACGATGGTCGGGATCGCCCAGGGCACCAGCACGGCGGCGCGCACCCAGGCGCGGCCCTTGAATTCCTGGTTCAGCAGCATCGCCACCGCCAGGCCGAGCGCGGTCTCGAGCGTGACCGACACCAGCGAGAATTTCAGCGTGTTGAGGATCGACAGGCCCCAGTCGCTGTTCCAGAAGCCGTCGGTATGGTTGGGGTTGGCGAACAGGCCATATTCCCCGAAATAGTTTTCCAGCCCGACGAACTGCGAGGCGTCGATGTCATTGATGTTGGCGTCGGTGAAGCTGAACCAGATGGTGCGCCCGAGCGGCCAGACCGCCACCAGGGCCAGCACCAGCAGCATCGGCGCGAGGAAGATCCAGGCGGTTCTCGTCTTGTTGTTCATGAATATCTCCAGTCCTGAGAGTCAGGCGCGGCCCGCCCAGCCTGCCGGCCGGACGGGGCGCGCCGCGGATCAAGCCCGGATCACCATTGCTTGCGCTTGACCTGGGTCAGCTTGGCCTCGAGCTTCTTGAGGCTGTCCTCGGCCGTGGCCTTGCCCGACAGCACGTCGTGGGTGGCGTTCCAGAACGCCGCGCTGACCTCGGGGTACTTGGCGCCGGTGGCGGTGGCCGGACGCGGCACCGCGCTGGTGAAGACGTCGTACAGGCTGCCGAAGAAGGGGTTGGCATCGAGCACGGCCTTGTCCTTGTAGAGCGCGGCGATGGTCGGGTTGTAGGAGCCCTTGATCGCGCGCTCCTTCTGCACCTCGGGGCTGGTCATGTACATGACCAGCGAGGCGGCGGCGTCGGGGTTCTTGGAGTACTTGGAGACCGCCAGCTGCCAGCCACCCAGGGTGGCGGCGTTCTTGCCGTCGGCGCCGCCCTTGGGCAGCGGCATGACGCCGATCTTGCCCTTGATCTTGCTGTCGGCGCCGTTGCCCAGCGACCAGGCGTAGGGCCAGTTGCGCATGAAGGCGGCGTTGCCGTTCTGGAACACGCCACGCGCTTCCTCCTCGGCGTAGTTGAGCACGCCCTGCGGCGCGATGGTGCCGATCCAGGAGGCGGCGGTCTTGAGCGCCTTGGCCGCGTTCGGGTTGTTGACGGTGATCTCGCCCTTGTCGTTGACGATGTTGCCGCCGTTGTAGCTGCTGATCCACTCGACCGCGTCACAGGTCAGGCCCTCGTAGGCCTTGGCCTGGAACACGAAGCCCTGGAAGTCGGCATTGCCGGCGGCGCGCTCGCCGTCCTGGATCTTCTTGGCCGCGGCGGCCATCTCTTCCCAGGTCTGCGGCGCCTTGATGCCGTACTTCTCGAGCAGGTCCTTGCGGTAGAACATCAGGCCGGCGTCGGTGAACCAGGGCA
>CAZJQH010000416.1:0-1721 GCA_964547895.1 uncultured Chitinophaga sp.
TCCTTGGCCTTCTCGAACCAGCCCTTCTCGTTCGGGCTGTGCTTGTGGCCGCCCTTCTTGAAGGATTCGTCAAGTTCCTTGATCAGCTTGCGCTGGTGCTCGGTCAGCTTGACCGGGGTCTCGACCAGCACATGGACGTAGAGGTCGCCGGGGTAGCTCGAGCGCACGCCCTTGATGCCCTTGCCACGCAGGCGGAACTGCTTGCCGTGCTGGGTGCCCTCGGGGATGTCGATCGCGGCCTTGCCGGCCAGCGTCGGGACCTCGATCTCGCCGCCGAGCGCCGCCGTCGTCATGCTGACCGGCACCTGGCAGTGCAGGTCGTCGCCGTCGCGCTCGAACAGGTCGTGGCGCTTGACGCGGATCTCGATGAACAGGTCGCCGGCCGGGCCGCCGTTGCGCCCCGGCTCGCCGTTGCCAGCCGAGCGGATCCGCATGCCGTCGTCGATGCCGGCCGGGATCTTGATCTCGAGCGTCTTCTGCTTCTTGAGCTTGCCCTGGCCGTGGCAGCTGGTGCAGGGGTCGGGGATGACCTTGCCGCTGCCGTGGCAGTGCGGGCAGGTCTGCTGCACGCTGAAGAAGCCCTGGCGCATCTGCACCGCGCCGCTGCCGTGGCAGGTGCTGCAGGTCTTTGCACTCGTCCCGGGTTTCGCGCCGCTGCCATGGCAGGTCTCGCAGTCTTCCCAGCTCGGGATGCGGATCTGGCTGTCCTTGCCGGCGGCGGCTTCCTCGAGCGTGATCTCCATCGCGTAGGACAGGTCGGCGCCGCGGTAGACCTGGCGGCCGCCGCGCGCGCCACCCCGGCCGCCGCCGAAGATGTCGCCGAAGATGTCACCGAAGGCGTCCGAAAAGCCGCCGAAGCCCTCGGCCCCGCCCGGGCCGCCGCGCATGTTCGGGTCGACGCCGGCGTGGCCGTACTGGTCGTAGGCCGCGCGCTTCTGCGGGTCGCTGAGCATCTCGTAGGCTTCCTTGACCTCCTTGAATTTCTCCTCGGCGGCCTTGGCGGCGTCACCCTGGTTGCGGTCAGGGTGGTACTTCATCGCCAGCTTGCGATAAGCCTTCTTGATCTCGTCGTCGCTGGCGGTCTTGGACACGCCCAGGATCTCGTAAAAGTCTCGTTTGGCCATGATTAGCTCAGAGCATGCTTGTTGAGTGCAAACGCCGCGCCGGACCCTGGGGCCCGCGCGCGGCGGTGGGGTGGCCGCCTGGAGGCGGCCTGCGGGTCATCAGTCCTTCTTGACTTCCTTGACCTCGGCGTCGACCACATTGTCGTCGGCCGGACGGGCGCCGGCATCCGCACCGGCTGCGCCTGCGGCAGCCTGCTGGGCCTGCAGGTCGGCGTACATCTTCTCGCCCAGCTTCTGGCTGACGGTCATCAGCGCCTCGGTCTTGGCTTCGATCGCGGCCTTGTCGTCGCCCTTGACGGCTTCCTCGACTTCCTTGATCGCGGCTTCGATCGCGGCCTTCTCGGCGGCGTCGATCTTGTCGCCGTACTCGGTCAGGCTCTTCTTGACCGAGCTGACCATGGCGTCACCCTGGTTGCGGGCCTGCACCAGCTCGACCTTCTTGTGGTCTTCGGCGGCGTTGAGCTCGGCGTCCTTCACCATCTTCTGGATTTCCTCCTCGGACAGGCCCGAGTTGGCCTTGATGGTGATCTTGTTCTCCTTGCCGGTGCCCTTGTCCTTGGCGCCGACATGCAGGATGCCGTTGGCGTCGATGTCGAA
>CAZJQH010000417.1:0-1708 GCA_964547895.1 uncultured Chitinophaga sp.
CCGCCGTTCCACCCGAACCAGAGCGTGCTGCTGCACCGCGAGCCCGACAACGTCTGGCGCATCGACTTCCAGCTCGGCTGGGACGCCGACCCCGAGCAGGAGAAGAAGCCCGAGAACATCATCCCGCGCGTCAAGGCGCTGCTGGGCCAGGATGCCGACTTCACGCTGGAGTGGGCCAGCGTCTACACCTTCGCCTGCCTGCGCATGGACCAGTTCGTGCATGGCCGGGTGGTATTCGCGGGTGACTGCGCGCATGGCGTCTCGCCGTTCGGCGCGCGCGGCGCCAACAGCGGCGTGCAGGATGCCGACAACCTGGGCTGGAAGCTGGACTGGGTACTCAAGGGCCGCGCCGGCGTCGAGCTGCTGCGGAGCTACGGCCCCGAGCGCGAGTACGCCGCCGACGAGAACATCCTCAACTCGACCCGCGCCACCGACTTCATCACGCCCAAGAGCGAGATCAGCCGGATGTTCCGCGACGTCACGCTGGGGCTGGCGCGCGAGCACGAGTTCGCCCGCCGCGTCGTCAACAGCGGCCGCCTGTCGGTGCCGGCCACGCTGCATGGCTCCACGCTCAACACGCCTGATGCCGACAGCTTCGCGGGCAGGATGGTCCCGGGCGCACCGCTGACCGATGCCCCGGTGGAGCGCGCCGACGGCCAGCCCAGCTGGCTGCTGCGCGAGACGGCCGAAGACTTCACGCTGCTGGTGTTTGGCGCAGCGCCCGAATGGACGCAGCAGCTCGACCATGTCAGGACGATCTCGATCGGCCGCGACCTGCAGGATGTGCAGGGCCTGGTGGCCCAGCGGCTCGACGCCAGCCCCGGCGCCGCCTACCTGATCCGCCCGGACCAGCATGTGGCCGCGCGCTGGCGCCAGCCCAGCGAAGCCGCCGTGCGCGCCGCGCTGGCCACCGCCACCGCCCAGTCCCGCGCCGCTGTGGTCGCCACTGCCGCCTGAATCTGCCAAGGAGCCCCAAGATGCTGAACACCCAAGTCACCGCGCTGAACTACGACGACATGTACCAGGCGCTGATCGAGGCCCACCAGGGCCTGAGCACCGAGGACAGCCATGTCATGAACGCCCGCCTGGTGCTGCTGCTGGCCAACCACATCGGCGACCTCGACGTGCTCAAGCAGGCGTTCAAGCTAGCACGTGGCCAGGAGGCCGCGCCGCTGCAGCAGGACAGCGCCGACAGGAAGGCGATCACGCCCGTGGCACCGGTGCACGCCTGAGCCGGGCAAGCGGGCTGGCACCAGCGTCGGCCCGGCACCAAAAAGAACCCCCTGGAGCGCCGAGCTGCAGGGGGTTTTCCTCAGGCCGCCATCAGGCCGCTGGATGCAGGGCCGCAGCCCTGCAAGGGATCATCACTGACCCAGGATGCGCGCTTCCATGCGGGCCTTGGTCTCGACCAGGGCCGAAGGCAGGTGATAGGCCAGCTTTTCGAAATGCTCGTCGTGCAGCGCCAGCTCGGCCTTCCAGTGCTCGGGGTTCATGTCGGTGACCGACTCGAACTGCTCGCGGCTGAAGTCCAGGCCTTCCCAGTTGATCTCTTCGTACTTCGGGCTGATGCCGAAGGCATGGTCCTCGCCCTCGGCCTTGCCCTCGATGCGGTCGAGCATCCACTTCATCACGCGCATGTTCTCGCCGTAGCCGGGCCAGACGAACTTGCCGTCGGCGCCCTTGCGGAACCAGTTGACGCAGAAGATCT
>CAZJQH010000418.1:0-1705 GCA_964547895.1 uncultured Chitinophaga sp.
GCCGCTACGGCAAGAGTCCGCTGCTGGCCGGGCTGGTCACGCTGATCACGGTGGTTGGCATCGTGCCCTACCTCGCGCTGCAGCTCAAGGGCGTCTCGGTCGCCTTCGACGTGCTGACGGCGGCGCCTGCCGGACTGGCCCGCGAGCGCAGCTGGTGGCAGGAGAGCACCTTCTACCTCGCGCTGGCGCTGGCCGGCTTCACCATGGTGTTCGGCGCACGTCACCTCGACAGCAGCGAGCGCCACGAGGGCATGGTGGCGGCGGTGGCCTTCGAGTCAATCGTCAAGCTGCTGGCCTTCCTGGCCGTCGGCGCCTGGGTCTGCTGGGGCCTGTTCGACGGTGTCGGCGACATCGCCGCCCGTGCCGCAGCCCTGCCGGGGCAGGCGCTGGCCTTCAATGCCGGATCGGTTCAATACCCCCATGTGCAATGGTTCGCGCTGCTGCTGCTGGCGGGCCTGTCGGTTCTGTTGCTGCCGCGCCAGTTCCAGGTCATGGTGGTCGAGAATGTCGACGAGCGCCATCTGCGCCGGGCCGCCTGGGCTTTTCCGCTCTATCTGCTGCTGATCAACCTGTTCGTGCTGCCGATCGCGCTCGGCGGCCTGCTGCATTTCGGGTCCGGCCAGGCCGACCCCGAGACCTTCGTGCTCTCGCTGCCGCTCAGCCAGGGACAGCAGGCGCTCGCGCTGCTGGTCTTCGTCGGCGGCCTGTCGGCGGCCACCGGCATGGTGATCGTCGAGACGATCGCGGTCTCGACCATGATCTGCAACGACCTGGTGGTACCGGTGCTGCTGCGCTCGCGCTACGGCTCGGCCGAGCGCGACCTGACTCGTACCATCCTGACTACGCGCCGGATCGCGATCCTGGCCGTGATGCTGCTCGGCTACAGCTATTTTCGCCTCGCCGGCGAGGCCTATGCGCTGGTCAGCATCGGCCTGATCAGCTTTGCCGCCGTGGCCCAGTTCGCGCCCGCGCTGCTGGGTGGCATGTACTGGCGCGGTGCGACCCGCAACGGTGCGCTGGCGGGCCTGCTGGCGGGCTTCCTGGTCTGGAGCTACACGCTGATGCTGCCCTCGCTGGCCAAGTCTGGCTGGATGCCCGACGCCTTCCTGCGCGACGGACCCTGGGGGCAGGAGTGGCTGCGGCCCGAGGCGCTGCTGGGACTGCAGGGCTTCGACAACCTGACCCATTCGCTGTTCTGGAGCTTGCTGGCCAACATCGGCTGCTATGTCGCGGGCTCGCTCTGGCGCAGTCCCTCGGCGGCCGAGACCAGCCAGGCGCTGCTGTTCGTCGACGTGTTCGAGCGCAGCAGCCAGCTGCAGCCGGTGTTCTGGCGCGGCCAGGCCAGCGTCGCAGCGCTGCAGTCGCTGGCCGAACGCTTTCTCGGGCCCGAGCGCGCGCGCGAGCTGCTGGCGCGCCACGCCCGCGCACGTGGCCTCGACGGCGTCGACAGCCTGCGGGCCGATGCCGAGCTGGTGCATTTCGTCGAGACCCAGCTCACCGGCGCGATCGGCAGCGCCTCGGCCCGGGTCATGGTGGCCTCGGCGGTCGAGGAGGAGGCGCTCGGCCTCGACGACGTGCTGGCCATGGTCGAGGAGGCCAAGCGCCTGCTGCTGCATTCGCGCGAGCTGGAGGAGAAGTCGTCCTCGCTCGAGCGCGCCAGCGCCGAGCTGCGCGCGGCCAACGATCAGCTCAAGAGCCTGGATCG
>CAZJQH010000419.1:0-1700 GCA_964547895.1 uncultured Chitinophaga sp.
GTCTCGATGCGCGTCTCCTGCGCCAAGCTGTTCGCCACCGAGATGCTGGGCCGCGTGGCCGACCGCGGCGTGCAGGTGCATGGTGGTGCCGGCTACATCAACGAGTATCCGGTCGAGCGCTTCTACCGCGACGCGCGCCTGCTGCGCCTGTACGAAGGCACGACCCAGGTCCAGCAGCTCATCATCGGGCGCGAGCTGCTGCGGCAGGCCTGATCGGCCTGGCCCTCATGACGCCGCCTCGGCGTCCGGCTGCACCGGCCGGGCGTCGGACGGCGTTTGCTGTTGCCGGACCTCCCTGGTCTGCAGCCAGGCCTTGAACAGCGTCAGCGCTGGCCTCTCAGGCAGGTCGGGCTGGACCAGGTAGTAGCTGCGCCGGCTCAGCAAGGGATGCGGGCTGGCGACCACCAGCTGGCCCGACGCCAGTTCGGCCTCGATCAGCAGCTGGGGCATCAGCGCCACGCCCAGGCCGCTGGCCGCCGCCGCCACCTGCATCGAATACTGCTCGTAGCGCGGACCCGCCATCGCGCGTGGCGCGTCCACCTGCCGGCTTTCGAACCACTGGCGCCATGCGTCGGGCCGGGTCGACTGCTGCAGCAGCGGCATCTCCGCCAGTGCTGCAGGCGTGACTTCCGCCCGTCCCCGTAGCAAGGTTGGGCTGCAGACCGGCACCACCACCTCCTCGAACAGCAGCTGCGCCCGCGTGCCGGCCCACTGCTGCATCTGCTCGTCGGTGCCGGCAAAGATGGCGGCATCGACCCCGGTGTCGCTGAACAGGAAGGGCCGGGTCTGGGCATCGATGTGCACGGTGAGTTGCGGCTGCTCGCGCGCCAGCGCCGCCAGGCGCGGGATCAGCCAGCGCGTCGCCAGCGTCGGCACCACGGCCAGAGTCACGCTCTCGCCCTGACCCTGGCGCCCCATCAGGTCGAGCGTGTCGCGCTCGAGCGCATCGAGCCGCTGCGTGACCTGGCGCGCGTAGTCGGCGCCGGCCGGGGTCAGCGTCATGCCGTGCTGGGTGCGCCGGAACAGCTCGACGCCGAGCGACTCCTCCAGCGCCCCCACCTGGCGCGAGATCGCGCCCTGGGTCAGGAACAGCTCCTGCGCCGCGCGGGTGAAGCTCTGGTGCCGCGCAGCAGCGATGAAGCAGACCAGGGCCTGGGTCGAGGGGAGCTTTCTTCTCATGTCTAGTCTCGTGGATTGAGGGTAATCCCCATTCAAATTTTATCGGGTCGTCCTTTAGATATTAATTTATCTCATATCTTGTTGAGAAAGATTGGTGCCAGACCGAGCCGGTCGGGGCTAGCATTGAGGCATCCAAGTTTTCTTCCCGAACCCGCTGCCCATAGGAGTTGACATGAGTTCCAAAGCCCAATTTTCCTGGTCCGATCCCTTCCAGCTCGACAGCCAGCTGACCGAGGACGAGCGCGCGATCCGCGAAGCGGCGCAGAGCTACTGCCAGGACAAGCTGCTGCCGCGCGTGCAGCTGGCCTTCCGCAACGAGTCGACCGACCCGACCATCTTCCGCGAGATGGGCGAGCTCGGCCTGCTGGGCGTGACCATCCCCGAACAATACGGCGGCTCGGGCCTGAACTATGTCTCCTACGGCCTGGTGGCGCGCGAAGTCGAGCGCGTCGACTCCGGCTACCGCTCGATGATGAGCGTGCAGTCCTCGCTGGTGATGGTGCCGATCAACGAGTTCGGCA
>CAZJQH010000420.1:0-1699 GCA_964547895.1 uncultured Chitinophaga sp.
GGCCTAACGTAGAGTTCACCGGACCCAAAGGGCCGGCAAGGAGCAACGAATGACCACTGACGAACGCGGCCCTTTGGGTTCCGAGTGCAACGCCGAGTTAGGCCCTGACTCGGAGCGCGCGAGGTTTGATGCTTGGGCAAACGAACATTGGATGCTCATTGACGACCCAGGATCTTCGTATCAAGTTTGGCTAGCCGGCGCGGCAGCCGAGCGCGAGCGGTGCGCAAAGCTGCTAACGCAAAGCGCCAGCCTGGCATGGAGCGAGGGCGTTGCCGCAGAGCGCGAACGCATCAAGGCGCGACTAAGAGGCATGGACGACGCCGCAGGCGGCCGGCACAACTATTACGCGCATGCGGCGCTGGTGCTGTTTGAGCAGGCCTAACGTCGGAGCTAAGCAGCCGACGTAGGCGCGCAGCGCCGTAGGAGGTCGCGCTTGAGCGACCAGTTAGGCCCGGCGCTGCCGGAGCGAAAGGATGGTGATGAGCGAAGACCAGCGATACCTGATGACGTGCCCAAAGTGCGAAGGCCACGGATACCGTGGGCCGGATGGATGCGGGCACTGCGGCAGCACCGGCCGCATGTCGGTGGTGGCCTCTAGCGCGCTGTGGCTGATGGAGACGCGCAAGGATGACGCCTACACGGAGCGAAACCGCTGCGTGGCGCTGGTGGCGCGCATGGCCGTGGCGCTGGGCCTGCCGGTGGCAGTGACGAAGACCGCCATTGAAGGATGGTCGGAGGACTGGCACGGCTGCATCTACATCGGGCTGCCGACCGGACAAGTGTCCTGGCATTTCCACGACAGCCAAGCGCACCTGTTTGACGGGCTGCCGCAGCAGCACGAAGCCTGGGACGGCCACGACACGCCCGAGAAGTACCGCCGCGTGGATGCGGCATTCCGGGCCTAACGTTGCCCATCAGCGGAACCCAACGGCGCGAGCGCCACAAGACCATGAATGACGAGATGACCGCCGAAGTAAGCAGCCCCGCCGTTGGGTTTCCGCTGCATGGGCTGGTTATGCGCACGGTGCCGGAGCGCGCGGTAGCGGCCTTGTACGTGGAGCCGCAGGGCTGCTACGTGGGCATGCCGGGCGTGGACCCCTGGGACGAGGCGCGCGACGCCAGGCAGTACGCTGGGCCGCACCCGGTGGTGGCGCACCCGCCCTGCCAGCGCTGGGGTCGGTTCTGGCACGGCAGCACGCGCAAGCCGCACCAGTACAAGCTCGGCGACGACGGCGGGTGCTTCCGGGCCGCGCTGGACGCCGTGAAGCGTTGGGGCGGCGTGCTGGAGCACCCGGCGCACAGCAGGGCGTGGGACGTGTACGCACTGCGCAAGCCGGGGACTGGCGCGGGCTGGCAGTGGGACATGCTGCACAAGGTGTGGGTGTGCTACGTGGAGCAGGGCCACTACGGACACATGAGCCGCAAGCCGACATGGCTGGTGGCCAACGTGCCGGACCCGCCCGAGTTGAACTGGGCCAAGGGGGAGCAGCGCCTGCCGGCCTGGATGATCGAGCGCTACGGCTACGAGAAAGCAAGGCGCATCGGCGTAGTTGCGATGGTGGGCGGCAAGAACAAGACCTCGATCAGAAACGCGACACCGCCGGCATTCCGCGATCTGCTGCTTTCGATTGCGCGCAAGGCGCATAACGTCCAGCTTCACCGGCTGCCGTAGGCAGTCCGGTGCAAGCGCCAGTTAGGC
>CAZJQH010000421.1:0-1669 GCA_964547895.1 uncultured Chitinophaga sp.
GCTGCCGGGCCAGACGCTGATCGAATGGGGCGGCGCCCAGCGCTGGCTGCGCAGCGAAGCGCCGGCAGTTGCGCTGCGGGCTGCGGCAGCCCAGGCCGGCGGCCATGCCACGCTGTTCCTTGGCGCAGCCATCGGCGAGGCCGTGTTCACTCCGCTCGATGCGACGCAGCTGCGGCTGCAGCAGCAGCTCAAGCGCGCCTTCGATCCGGACGGCCTGTTCAACCGCGGCCGCCTCTACCCCGATTTCTGATACCGCGACATGCAAACCCATCTGGCACCCGAATTCCAGCACAGCCGCGAGGGCCGCGCGGCCGAGGCCATCCTGCGCAAATGCGTGCACTGCGGCTTCTGCACCGCGACCTGCCCGACCTACCAGCTGCTTGGCGACGAGCTCGACGGACCGCGCGGTCGCATCTACCTGATCAAGCAGCTGCTCGAAGGCGCAGAGGTCACGCGCAGCACCCAGCAGCACCTGGACCGCTGCCTGACCTGCCGCAACTGCGAGAGCACCTGCCCGAGCGGGGTCGACTACGGCCAGCTGGTCGAGATCGGCCGCCAGCTGGTCGACGAGCGGGTCAAGCGTCCGGCGGCCGAGCAGGCCAAGCGCTGGCTGCTGCGGGAAGGCCTTACCTCGCCGCTGTTCGGGCCGGCAGTCAAGGCTGGCCAGGCACTGGGAGGGCTGCTGCCGGACGCGCTGAGGAACAAGCTGCCGATCGGCAGCGCGGAGCAATCAGGCGCCTGGCCGACGCGCGAGCATGGCCGCAAGGTGCTGATGCTGGCCGGCTGCGTGCAGCCGACGCTGGCGCCCAACATCAACGCCGCCACCGCGCGCGTGCTCGACGCGGCTGGCATCCAGGTCCTGCTGGAGCCGAAGGCCGGCTGCTGCGGCGCGGTGCGCAGCCATCTGGGCGACCCGCAAGGCGGCCTGGACGACATGCGGCGCAATGTCGATGCCTGGTGGCCGCTGGTCGAGGGCGGCGCGGTGGAGGCGATCGTGATGAATGCCTCGGCCTGCGGCCTGGCCGTGAAGGAATACGGCCATGCGCTGGCGCATGACCCGGCCTACGCCGAGCGCGCCCAGCGCGTCAGCGCGCTGGCGCGCGACCTGAGCGAGCTGCTGCCCGACCTGGTCGCAGCGCTGCAGGCCAGGCTGGCTGGCGCGCAGCTGCCGCGGGTAGCGTTTCACCCCCCCTGCACGCTGCAGCATGGCCAGAAGCTGCGCGGCGGCGTCGAGAGCCAGCTGCGCGCGCTCGGCTTCGAGGTCGAGATCGCGGGCGAGGAAAGCCATCTCTGCTGCGGCTCGGCCGGCACCTACAGCGTGCTGCAGCCCGAGCTGTCCTATCCGCTGCGCGACCGCAAGCTCGGCCACCTCGGCAAGCTGGGCGCCGAGGTGATCGCCAGCGCCAACATGGGCTGCATCCAGCACCTGCAGTCCGGCACCCGCACGCCGGTCAGGCACTGGGTCGAGCTGCTCGACGCGGCGCTGCAGGCTTGAGCCCCAAGCCGCCAGGGGTCTGGTCCTGGCGGCGGGCCCGGACCTCGAAATCGGCCCCATGGACAAAGCATGACAAGCAAACAAAAAGCCCCAGGACTCGCGTCGAGGGGCTTTCGTAATCTGGTAGGACTGATTGGATTCGAACCAACGACCCCCACCATGTCAAGGTGGTGC
>CAZJQH010000422.1:0-1665 GCA_964547895.1 uncultured Chitinophaga sp.
AGGAGCATGGCTGCAAGCTCGGCTTCATGAGCTTCTTCGTCAAGGCCGCGGTGCATGCGCTCAAGAAGTTCCCGGTGCTCAACGCCTCGGTCGACGGCAACGACATCGTCTACCACGGCTACTTCGACATCGGCATCGCGGTCGGTTCGCCGCGCGGCCTGGTGGTGCCGATCCTGCGCAACGCCGACCAGATGAGCTTCGCCGACATCGAGAAGAAGATCGCCGAGTTCGGCAAGAAGGCCGCCGAGGGCAAGCTGGGCATCGAGGAGATGAGCGGCGGTACCTTCTCGATCTCCAACGGCGGCACCTTCGGCTCGATGCTGTCGACCCCGATCATCAACCCGCCGCAGTCGGCCATCCTGGGCGTGCACGCCACCAAGGACCGCGCCGTGGTCGAGAACGGCCAGATCGTGATCCGCCCGATCAACTACCTGGCGATGTCCTACGACCACCGCATCATCGACGGCCGCGAAGCCGTGCTGGGCCTGGTCGCGATGAAGGAAGCGCTGGAAGATCCGGCCCGCCTGCTGTTCAACATCTGATCCAGCCTGGCGCAACCCACCCAAGGTATAGACTACGGTCGACCCCGGGTGGGTTTTTTCATTGAGTCCCGCGAAAACCTCCGGCAGCAGGCGCGATCCGGCCCTGGCTGCCCGACTTGAAAGTACACCATGAGCAAGCAATTCGACGTCATCGTCATCGGCGCCGGCCCCGGCGGCTACATCGCAGCGATCCGCGCTGCCCAGCTCGGCATGCAGGTCGCCTGCATCGACGCCTGGACCAACGCTGCCGGCGGCCCGGCACCGGGTGGCACCTGCACCAACGTCGGCTGCATCCCGTCCAAGGCCCTGCTGCAGTCCTCGGAGCATTTCGAGCACGCCAACCACCATTTCGCCGAGCACGGCATCAGCACCGGCACCGTCAAGATGGACGTGGCCAAGATGATCGCGCGCAAGGACACCGTCGTGAAGCAGAACAACGACGGCATCCTCTACCTGTTCAAGAAGAACAAGGTCAGCTTCTTCCACGGCCGCGGCTCGTTCGCCAAGGCGGTCGAGGGCGGCTACGAGGTGAACGTCGCCGGCGCCGCCAGCGAGACGCTGACCGCCAAGCACGTCATCGTCGCCACCGGCTCCAACGCCCGTGCGCTGCCGGGCGCCCCGTTCGACGAGGACAAGATCCTGTCGAACGACGGCGCGCTGCGCATCGGTGCCGTTCCCGCCAAGCTGGCCGTGATCGGCTCGGGCGTGATCGGCCTGGAGATGGGCTCGGTCTGGCGCCGCCTGGGCGCCGACGTCACCATCCTCGAAGGCCTGCCGACCTTCCTGGGCGCGGTCGATACCCAGATCGCCCGCGAGGCCAAGCGCGCCTTCGACAAGCAGGGCCTCAAGATCGAGCTCGGCGTCAAGGTCGGCGAGATCAAGTCGCTCAAGAAGGGCGTCTCGATCGCCTACACCAGCGCCAAGGGCGAGGAGCGCGTGCTGGAGGCCGACAAGCTGATCGTCTCGATCGGCCGCGTGCCCAACACCAATGGCTTGAACGTCGAAGCTGTCGGCCTGCAGCTCGACGAGCGCGGTGCGATCGTGGTCGATGGCGACTGCAAGACCAATCTGCCGGGCGTCTGGGCGGTCGGCGACGTGGTGCGCGGACCGATGCTGGCGCACA
>CAZJQH010000423.1:0-1660 GCA_964547895.1 uncultured Chitinophaga sp.
AAGGCCGCCCAGTTCACCGCCGCCAACCCCGGCCAGGTCTGCCCGGCCAAGTGGAAGGAAGGCGCTGCCACCCTGACCCCGTCGCTGGACCTGGTCGGCAAGATCTAAGCCGCAGCCTCCCAACGGCCTGGCGCCCCAGCGGCGCCCTGAAGCCGGACACTGGCAGGACCCGGGTCCTGCCGTCCGGCTTTTTCATTCCCAAGAATTTGTCATATTAAAAAGGTATCACCATGCTCGATCAAGCACTCAAGACCCAGTTGGCCGCTTACCTGGAGCGCGTGACCCTGCCGTTCGAGCTGGTGGCATCGCTCGACGGCAGCGAGACCGCGCAGCAGATGCGCGAGCTGCTCGAGACCATCCAGTCGTTGCGCTCGGACAAGATCAGCCTGCGCCTGGACGGCCAGGACGCGCGCAAGCCTTCCTTCAGCCTGCAGCGCGCCGATGGCAGCCTGAGCCTGCGCTTTGCCGGCCTGCCGCTGGGCCATGAGTTCACCTCGCTGGTGCTGGCACTGCTGTGGACCGGCGGCCATCCGCCGAAGGCCGAGCCGGAAGTGATCGAGCAGATCAAGAGCCTGGACGGCGACTTCGACTTCGAGGTCTACATGTCGCTCTCCTGCCACAACTGCCCCGACGTGGTGCAAGCCTTGAGCCTGATGGCGATCCTGAACCCCAAGATCAAGGCCACCGTGATCGAGGGCGGTGCCTTCCAGGCCGAGGTCGAGGAGCGCCAGGTGATGGCAGTGCCGATGGTCTTCCTCAACGGCGTGGTGTTCGG
This sequence comes from uncultured Chitinophaga sp., assembly GCA_964547895.1. GTDB lineage: Bacteria > Pseudomonadota > Gammaproteobacteria > Burkholderiales > Burkholderiaceae_C > Malikia. The sequence goes on from CAZJQH010000423.1 coordinate 776, forward strand.
CTCCGGCCGCATGACGCTGGAAGAGATCGTCGCCAAGCTCGACAAGGGCTCGGCGGCGCGCGAAGCTGCCAAGCTGAGCGAGAAGGCGCCCTACGACATGCTGATCGTCGGCGGCGGTCCGGCCGGCGCGGCGGCAGCTGTGTACGCGGCGCGCAAGGGCATCCGCACCGGTGTCGCCGCCGAGCGCATGGGCGGCCAGACCAATGACACGCTGGCGATCGAGAACTACATCTCGGTGCTCGAGACCGACGGCCCCAAGTTCGCCGCTGCGCTCGAGGCCCAGGTGCGCCACTACGGCGTCGACGTGATGAACCTGCAGCAGGCGGTCAAGCTGCTGCCGGCCGAGACCGAGGGCGGCCTGGTCCAGGTCGAGCTGGCCAATGGTGGCGTGCTGCGCAGCCGCACCGTGGTGCTGAGCACTGGCGCGCGCTGGAGGAACGTCAACGTGCCCGGCGAGCAGGAGTACAGGAACAAGGGCGTGGCCTATTGCCCGCACTGCGACGGCCCGCTGTTTAGGGCCAAGCGCACCGCGGTGATCGGCGGCGGCAACTCGGGCGTCGAGGCCGCGATCGACCTGGCCGGCATCGTGGCCCATGTGACGCTGATCGAGTTCGCCGACCAGCTCAAGGCCGACGCGGTGCTGGTGGCCAAGCTCAAGAGCCTGCCCAATGTCACCATCCTGACCAATGCCCAGACCACCGAGATCACGGGCGACGGCCAGAAGGTCAACGGCATCCGCTACAAGGACCGTGCCACCGGCGTAGAGCATCATGTGGCGCTCGAAGGCATCTTCGTGCAGATCGGCCTGGTGCCCAACACCGAGTGGCTCAAGGGCACGGTCGAGCTCAGCAAGTTCGGCGAGATCGTGGTCGACGCCAAGGGCCA
>CAZJQH010000424.1:0-1656 GCA_964547895.1 uncultured Chitinophaga sp.
GCGCCGATGGCCGGCACATGCGAGGTGTAGACGGATGCGGTGATGCGTGCCATGTCGTTTCAGCCTTTCTTTGCTGCTGCAGCCTGCTGCGGCTCGTGGCCCTTGCCTTGCGGCTGATGCTGGGGCTGGGCGTCGCCGTCCTCGCCGAGGTAGCGGTTGCCGTCGATCTTGCGGCCGCCGGCCAGCATCATGTTGCGATACTCTTCCTCGGTCATGCCGGTCATCGAGCCAGCCATCTGCTGGAAGCTCTTGCCGTCGGTGGCCCCGATCTTGGCCAGGAAGTAGATATTGCCGCCGGTGCGCATGCACCAGTTGAGGTCGCGCGCGAGCACGGCCTGTTTCTGCTCCTCGGTCATCGGCCATTCGTCGAGGTAGGCGCGCTCGTCGGCCTTGAAGCGCTCGCGGTTCTCGGCCTTCATCAACGACATGCAGAACTGGTTCAGCCAGTAGCCCTTGCGGCTTTGCTCGGCATCGAAAATGATGGTGCCGGGCACGTCCTTGTATGGTTTGTCCAATGCCATTTAAATCTCCTCCGGCCAATACAGGCGCATCGGGTTGTCGACCAGCAGCTTCTGCTGCAGCTCGGGCGTCGGCGCGATCTGCGGGATGAAGTCGACCAGCAGGCCGTCGTCGGGCATGTGGTCCTTCAGGTTCGGATGCGGCCAGTCGGTGCCCCAGAGCACGCGGTCCGGGAATTCCTCGACCACGCGGCGCGCGAACGGCACTACGTCGACGTAGGCACGCTGCTCGCCATTCAGAGCCTTGGGGCCAGTGACCGACAGGCGCTCGGGGCAGGACACCTTGCTCCAGACGTTCGGGTGCTGGCGCATGAACTTCAGGAACAGCTCGAACTCGGGGCCATCGATGGGCTTGCTGACGTCCGGGCGGCCCATGTGGTCGACCACCACGGTGGTCGGCAGCGCGGTGAAGAAGTCCCACAGCTCGGGCAGGTCGACCGCCTCGAAGTAGATCACCACATGCCAGCCCAGCTTGGCGATGCGGCTCGCGATCTCCATCAGCTCGTCCTTCGGGGTGAAGTCGACCAGACGCTTGACGAAGTTGAAGCGCACGCCGCGCACGCCGGCATCGTGCAGCGCCTGCAATTCCGCGTCGCTGATGCTGCGCCTGACGGTGGCCACGCCGCGCGCCTTGCCGCCGCTGCTCAGGCAGGCATCGACCATCGCGCGGTTGTCAGCGCCGTGGCAGGTTGCCTGCACGACCACGTTGCGCGCAAAGCCCAGGTGGTCGCGCAGCGCGAACAGCTCATGCTTGGACGCGTCGCAGGGCGTGTACTTGCGCTCGGGCGCGTAGGGGAACTCGGCGCCCGGGCCGAACACATGGCAATGCGCGTCGACTGCGCCAGCCGGCAGCTGGAAGCGCGGCTTGCTCGGGCCGCTGTACCAGTCGAGCCAGCCGGCGGTCTTGGTGAAGTCACCAGAGGTAGGTTTGGACATCTTCAAACTTTCAATCGTTCAGGGGCCGTGGCGATGTTGCAGGAGCGGTGACGGGGTGGCCGGACCGGGCGATTTCTGGCCGCAGGACAGCATGAGCCCGGGCAGGTCACCCCGTCACCGCGACCAGGCAGCGATCAAATGCCAAGGTCAGTCGATGTAGCGCAGGCCCTTGGCCGCCAGCGGCTCGCGCATCTTGTAGAGG
>CAZJQH010000425.1:0-1643 GCA_964547895.1 uncultured Chitinophaga sp.
TTGACGGTGTTCTCGAGCAGGAAGGGCAGGGCGTAGCGCTCGCGGATGCGCCGCACACGCTCGCAGACCAGGTCGAGTGCCTCCTGCGTGCGCGGCAGCGCGAGCATGGTGCCGACGAACTGGCCCTCGACCAGGGAGAAGGCCAGATGCTCACTGTGCCAGGCGACCGGGACAGCCTCGAGCACCTGTTCGAGCAGCGGGAAATAGTCATCGTTCCAGCGATCGGCCGATCCGATCGACAGCCCGACGCCATGCACGATCACGGTCGCCTGGCGCGCGATGGTTGCGAGCTCGCGCAGCGTCGAAGTCGGAATGCGGGACTGCCGGCCCTGCCGCACGGCAAGCGTGTCCGGGATCACCTCGACGAAATCGACCCGGGGCAGGATCAGGTCCACGAAGGCCGGGTCGGCGGCCTCGTAGCTGCAGCCTATGCCGACCCTCATGCCGGCTTTCAGCGCTGCAGCCTGACGTCTGCGACGGCCTCGATTTCCTTGAAGGCCTCGATGACGTAGAGGTCCTGCTGGCGGATCAGCAGATCCAGCCCCCCCAGGCCGCAGGCCAGGCAGCCATGCAGTCGGCCGATGCGATCGATGATCTTGTAGAGCGAATCCTGCGTCACGCCGGGCTTGATGGTGACCTGCAGCGTGCCTGGGTGCAGCGGACCGACCTCGAAGTGGGACGCCGCGGTCGCATTGGCCTTGTTGATCTCTGACATGCTTGCCTCCTGGATTTGATGATCATTGAAATCAGATCATCTGGTTGATTGGCATGTGAGTCTAGGTTCTGCTTGTGATTTATGTCAAATGATTTGTCTGGAGGCGGTGAGCCATGACTGGCTGGACTTCACGGCCTGGCCCTGCAGCTCGATGTACGGGCGAAAAAAAACCGCCGGGAGCCGGCGGTTTCTTGCAGGAAAGGGCTGAATTACTTCAGCTTGACTTCCTTGTAGTCCACGTGCTTGCGAGCCTTCGGATCGAACTTCTTGATCAGCAGCTTTTCAGGAGTGGTCTTCTTGTTCTTGTCCGTGGTGTAGAAGTGACCGGTGCCGGCAGTGGATTCCAGCTTGATCTTCTCGCGTCCGCCTTTGGTTGCCATGGTTCAGCTCCTTCAGTGATTAGGCTTGGCCACGTGCGCGCAGGTCGGCGAGCACAGCATCGATACCGTTCTTGTCGATCAGGCGCAGGGCGGCGCCGGAGACGCGCAGGCGAACCCAGCGGTTCTCGCTCTCGACCCAGAAACGACGGGATTGCAGGTTCGGCAGGAACCGGCGCTTGGTTTTGTTGTTGGCGTGGGAAACGTTGTTCCCGACCATGGGCTTCTTGCCCGTGACTTCGCAGACGCGTGCCATGATGGACACTCCAGTAAAGAAAAAACGGCTGATGCCGCACCTCGCCAGCGTCCTGTGCTGTGCCGCCTGCCACACCTTCTGGTGCAATGTGGACGGCTCCGGCTCGCTGGCGGTGAAATTGCCACTATGCGATCACTCGCAAGCGACAAGCCAAATATTATAGCCTGCCCCGATCGGGCAGGCAAACGGCTCAGCCGGCCTGCTGCTCCAGGAAGCGCTGGGCGTCGAGCGCGGCCATGCAGCCGGTGCCGGCGCTGGTGATGGCCTGGCGGTAGATGTGGTCCTGCACGTCGCC
>CAZJQH010000426.1:0-1642 GCA_964547895.1 uncultured Chitinophaga sp.
GCCTCGAACGCGACCATCACGCCCTTGGCCTGGGCCGCGGCGAAGATCTCGGTGCCATGCACGGCCAGCAGCGCCTTGTTGGCGGTGACGACATGCTTGCCGGCGGCGATGGCTTCCAGCACCAGGGCCTTGGCGATGCCGTAGCCGCCGATCAGCTCGACCACGATGTCGATCTCGGGGTTGGCGATCACGGCGCGCGCGTCATTGACCACCTGCACGCCCTCGCCCACCACGGAACGGGCGCGCTCGACGTCGAGGTCGGCGACCATGGCGATCTCGATGCCACGGCCGGCGCGGCGCTTGATCTCCTCCTGGTTGCGCTTGAGGACGTTGAAGGTACCGCTGCCCACGGTGCCAATGCCGAGCAGGCCGACTTGGATCGGTTTCATCGAATGTTTTCCAGTGTCAAAAAATCAAGAGAAAAGGGGTTCAGCTACGGTCGGTGCCGTGGCGCTTGCGGTAGTTGGCCAGGAAGCGCGCGATGCGACCCACCGCATCGGCCAGGTCGTCCTCGTGCGGCAGGAAGACCAGGCGGAAATGGTCCGGGCTGGGATAGTTGAAGCCGGTGCCCTGCACGATCAGCACCTTCTCCTCGGCCAGCAGTTCGTAGGCGAACTGCTGGTCATCGGCGATCGGATAGATCTCGGGATCCAGGCGCGGGAACATGTAGAGCGCCGCCTTGGGCTTGACGCAAGTCACGCCCGGGATCTCGGTCAGCAGCTTGTGCGCCAGGTCGCGCTGGCGGCACAGGCGCCCGCCCGGCGCGACCAGGTCGTCGATGCTCTGGTAGCCGCCCAAGGCGGTCTGGATCGCGAGCTGGCCCGGCGTGTTGGCACACAGGCGCATCGAGGCCAGCATGTTCAGGCCCTCGATGTAGTCGCTGATGACGCGCTTGTTGCCCGAGACGATCATCCAGCCGGCGCGGTAGCCGCAGCTGCGGTAGTTCTTGGACAGGCCGTTGAAGGTCAGGAAGGGCACGTCGTCGGCCAGCGAGGCGATCGAGGTGTGGCGGTTGCCGTCGTACAGCACCTTGTCGTAGATCTCGTCGGCGAACACGATCAGGCCGTGGCGGCGCGCGATATCGACGATCTGCAGCAGCACCTCGTCCGAGTAGAGCGCGCCGGTCGGGTTGTTCGGGTTGATGATCACGATGCCCTTGGTGTGGGGCGTGATCTTGCGCTCGATGTCGGCCAGGTCGGGGTTCCAGTCCGACTGCTCGTCGCACATGTAGTGCACCGGCGTGCCGCCCGACAGCGACACCGAAGCGGTCCAGAGCGGATAGTCGGGCGCAGGCACCAGGATCTCGTCGCCCGAATTGAGCAGCGCGTTCATCGCCATCGCGATCAGCTCGCTGGCGCCGTTGCCCAGGTAGACGTCGTCGACCGTGACGCCGGCGATGCGCTTTTCCTGGCAGTAGTGCACGATCGACTTGCGCGGCGCGAACAGGCCCTTGCTGTCGGTGTAGCCGGCCGCCTGCGGCAGGTTGCGGATCATGTCCTGCACGATCTCCTCGGGCGGCTCCAGGCCGAACACCGCCAGGTTGCCGATGTTGAGCTTGATGATCTTGTGGCCGTCTTCCTCCATCTGGCGCGCCTTGTCCAGCACGGGTCCACGGATGTCGTAGCAGACGTTGGCCAGCTTG
>CAZJQH010000427.1:0-1642 GCA_964547895.1 uncultured Chitinophaga sp.
CCGAGGAGTTCGACGACTACATCGCCAAGCCCAAGCCCAACGGCTACCAGTCGCTCCACACCGTGGTGCGCGACGACCAGGGCCGGGCCTTCGAGATCCAGATCCGCACCGACGCCATGCACGAGCATGCCGAGCATGGCGTGGCAGCCCACTGGGCCTACAAGGAAGCCGGCTCCAAGGGCTACGCTGGCGTCTCGGCCAGCTCGGAATACGACGCCAAGATCGCCGTGCTGCGCCAGCTGCTGGCCTGGCAGAGCGACCTCAGCGGCGCGGCCGAGCAGCTGCTGGCCGACTGCATCTATGTGCTCACGCCGCAGGCCGCCATCGTCGAGCTGCCCAGCGGCGCGACCCCGCTCGACTTCGCCTACACCGTGCACACCAGCCTGGGCCATCGCTGCCGCGGCGCGCGCGTCGATGGCGCCATGGTCACGCTCAACACGCCGCTGCGCAGCGGCCAGACGGTCGAGATCGTGGCCGCCAAGGAGGGAGGGCCGTCGCGCGACTGGCTCAATCCCGAGCTCGGCTACCTGGTCAGCCACCGTGCCAAGAGCAAGGTGCGCGCCTGGTTCAACGCGCTGGCGGCCGAGGACAACGCCGCGCGCGGCCGCGAGGCGATCGAGCGCGTGCTGCAGCGCGAGGGCCGGACCGCCTTGCGCCACGAGGAACTCGCCAGCGCGCTCGGCTTCGACTCGCCGCAGGCCCTGTTCGAGTCGGTCGGCAAGGACGAGACCTCGTTGCGCCAGGTCGAGCAGCAGCTCAAGCCGCCGGAAGTCGCGCCGGCAGCCGACGAGCTGGTGATCAGGCGCGCGCGCGCCTCCGACAAGTCTTCCTCTGGCGGCGTGCTGGTGGTCGGGGTCGACTCGCTGCTGACCCAGCTGGCGCGCTGCTGCAAGCCGGCGCCGCCCGACGACATCCGCGGCTACATCACGCGCGGCAAGGGCGTGAGCATCCACCGCAGCGACTGCGCCGACTTCGGCCATCTGGCACGACAGCATCCGGACCGCGTCATCGACGTCCAGTGGAGCGCCGCCAAGGGCAAGGGCGCCGAGCCGGCCTTCTATCCGGTCGACGTCGCGGTCGAGGCGCAGGACCGCCAGGGCCTGCTGCGCGACATCTCGGACGCCTTCTCGCGCGAGAAGATCAACGTCATCGGCGTCCAGACCCAGACCGTCAAGGGCGTGGCCTGGATGACCTTCACCGTCGAGGTGCCCGATGCGATGCGGGTGGCGCGCGTGATGTCGGCGGTCTCGGACGTGCCCGGCGTGCAGCGCGTGCGGCGGCGCTAGTTTGCCGCGGCGGCCTGGGAGGGCGAAAGAGGGTGATTTTGCTGCTATACTGCTGGTTTCGCAGCGATGCAGGACTGTAGCTCAGTTGGTTAGAGCACCACCTTGACATGGTGGGGGTCGTTGGTTCGAATCCAATCAGTCCTACCAGAACTTCCTAATAGAAATCTGGTTCCGGGAAGCGCAGGTTTTTCGGCTACAATGCGAAATTACTGAAAATTCAGGCTTGTAGCTCAGTTGGTTAGAGCACCACCTTGACATGGTGGGGGTCGTTGGTTCGAATCCAATCAAGCCTACCAGATTTCAGGACTGTAGCTCAGTTGGTTAGAGCACCACCTTGACATGGTGGGGGTCGTTGG
>CAZJQH010000428.1:0-1639 GCA_964547895.1 uncultured Chitinophaga sp.
AGTCGGTGCGCGATCACCAGCGTCGTGCGCCCCGCCATCAGCCGCTCGAGCGCTTCCATCACCTGCCGTTCGGTCACGGCATCGAGTGCGCTGGTCGGCTCGTCCAGGATCAGGATCGGCGCGTCTTTCAGAATAGCCCGCGCGATGGAAAGGCGCTGGCGCTGTCCGCCTGACAAGGTGGCGCCGCGCTCGCCCAGCAGGGTGTCGTAGCCCTCAGGCAACTGCTCGATGAAATCGTGCGCATTGGCCGCCTGGGCTGCCGCCACGATCTCGGCCCGGGTGGCGCCGGGCCGGCCGTAGGCGATGTTCTCGGCTACGCTCAGCGGCAGCAGGAAGGTCTCCTGCAGCACCAGCGATATCTCGGCACGCAGGCTGGCCAGCTTGACCTGGCGCACGTCGACGCCGTTGACCATGACCGAACCCTGCCAGGGGTCGAAGAAGCGTGGCACCAGTCCGGCCAGCGTGCTCTTGCCCGACCCCGTGCTGCCGACCAGCGCCACCATCTCGCCCGGCCGCAGGCTCAAGGACACGCCATCCAGCACGGCGCGCCCAGGCTCGTAGCCGAAGCGAACGGAATCGAGGCGCACCGACTCCAGCACCAGGGATCCAAGTTCGCCCTTGCGCGGCAAATCGATCGCGTCAGGCGCATCCGCCACTTCGTCGGGCGCATCCAGCACCTCGAGCACGCGATCCAGGCTGGCTTCGGCGTTCTTGACTTCACCCCAGGTCCCCAGCAGCCCGCGCATCGTGCCCTGCAGCGTCTGCAGGTAGGCGACGAAGACGAGCAGGCTGCCGACCGTCAGCGAACCTGCCAGCACCCGTTCAGCACCGAAATACAGCACCACGCCGTGGCCGCTGGCCAGTACCGCGGTGTTGATGAGGCCGTAGCTCGCCGAGATGATCTGGGACTGGCCAGCCAGCGCCACCGCCCTGTCGGCCTTGGAATGGAACAGCGCGACGTTGAGATCGATCCGGTTGAAGGACTGCACCACCGGGATGGCGCCCAGGGTCTGGTGCACCAGGCTGGTCAGCTCGGCCTGCAGGACCCGGCCCTGCTTGGACACCTGCTTGATGCGGCCGCCAAAGAAGCGCGCCGACAGCGCGAGCACCGGTGCCAGCGCGAAGGTCAGCAAGGTCAGCGAGGGCTCGAGCTGCCAGGCCACCCAGCCCACCGCGACCAGGGTCGTGAGCTGCTGCGCAGGCCCCACCAGCAGGCCGGAGGTGAGCGAATAAAGACAGTAGGAGTCGCCTGTCATGCGACTGAGCGAGTCGCCCAAGGTGCGACGCTGCTGCGCCAGCAGCGAGGCGCGTTGCAGCTTGTCGAACATCTCGGTCGCGAGGTCGAACACCATGGACTGCCCGGCGCGTGTCCAGCAGTAGGCCAGCACCGAATCAAAGCCCGCCTGCACCGCGAACAGCAGCAAGTAAGCTCCCGCCGCGGCCAGCACCAGCTCGCCTGCATCAAGGCCGGCTAGCGACGCGGCCAGTGCCGGCAACTCGACATCGCCCAGGGCATGGTCGACCAGCAGCTTGAGCGGCCAGGGTTGCAGCGCCGCCAGGCCCGAATAGGCCAGGGTCAGCAGGACGATGACAGCGAGCAGGCGCCGCTGCCGCCGCACATGCCGCGCTACGCGCTGGA
>CAZJQH010000429.1:0-1636 GCA_964547895.1 uncultured Chitinophaga sp.
CCTGGATATTTCACCGTAGTCCGTAGAAACGAGGACGGCATTGCCCTTGAAATGCCCGAACATCGAGGTGTCGAATCTGGATGAGAGGGCGGGCAATGCCGAAACCAAACTGTACACCGCAACCAGCCGCCGATGAGGTCGGCGTGATCAATTTTGGCCAGCTGGGCCGACGCAAGATCGAGGGTCGCTTCGATGGCGGCAGCATGACCAGCGACGCCGGGGTGATGCTGCTGGCCGAAGTCGACCGCAAGCTGGGCTTGCTGGGGGCGGCGGCACGCTGCATCGCCGACCCGCGCGATCCGCTGCTGATCACGCACAGCGTGCGCGACATGTTGCGCCAGCGCGTCTATGGCCTGGCGCTGGGCTGGGAGGACTTGAACGACCACGGTGCGCTGCGCCGCGATGTGGCGATGCAGACCGCGGTGGGGGTAGAGCGCGATATCGCCAGCGCCCCGACACTGTGCCGGCTGGAGAAGTGGGCGGACCGCGCCACGGCCTGGAGGCTGCACGCGGTGCTCGTCGAGCAGTTCATTGCCAGCTTCGAGAGTCCACCCGAAGAGGTGGTGCTGGACTTCGACGCCACCGACAACCCGCTGCACGGCCAGCAGGAGGGCCGCTTCTTCCACGGCTACTACGACAGCTACTGCTACCTGCCGCTGTACGTGTTCAGCGGCCAGCAACTGCTGTGCGCCTACCTCAGGCCGAGCAACATCGATGGGGCACAGCACACGGCGGCCATCCTCAAGCTGCTGGTGCGCCGGCTGCGTCAGGCCTGGCCGGGCGTGCGCGTCGTGTTGCGGGCCGACTCGGGATTCTGCCGCCAGCGCATCCTGAACTGGTGCGAGCGCTCGGGCGTGCACTACATCGTGGGCCTGGCGCGCAACGCGAGGCTGCAGGCGCAGGTGGCCTTGGCCGAACTCTGGCTGCACGACGAGTACGAGCGCACCGGCGCCAAGCAGCGCCTGGTCGGCGAGTTCGACTACGCCGCGCAGAGCTGGCCGCACGAGCGGCGCGTCATCACCCGGCTCGAATGGGGTGAACAGGGCTGCAACCCGCGCTTTGTCGTGACCAACCTGGCGGGTGATCCCCGGGCCCTGTACGACGAGTTGTACTGCCAGCGTGGCGAGGCAGAGAACCGGATCAAGGAGGCGCAGGTCGGCCTCTTTGCCACCCGCACGAGCTGCCAGGTGCTGCGCTCCAACCAGCTGCGCATGCTGCTGTCGGCGCTGGGCTACGTGCTCATCGAGCGGCTGCGCGCCCTGGCCCTGCAGGGCACGGCGCTGGCGACGGCCCAGGTCGACACCCTGCGCATCAGGCTGCTCAAGGTAGCCGCGGTGATCACGCGCAACACGCGGCGCATCCGGCTGTATCTGGCCTCGCACTGGCCCAGCGCGCCGATCTTCGCGCACGCCATGAGCCAGCTGCGCTCGCCCTGAGCGCCACGACAGCGCCTGGCCGGCGCGATGACAGCAAAAGTGGCCCGCAACCCAAGTCGGGGTGGGGGAATTCATGTCCAAGGGGGATCCGAGCCGGCTGACGTGTGCCGCTGGCTCATGGCCATGACCCGTAGCGGCTCCTCTTCAGGCATCAACGTGACAAACGAGGCGACGGGATGGACTACCGTGAAATATCCGGG
>CAZJQH010000430.1:0-1632 GCA_964547895.1 uncultured Chitinophaga sp.
AAGGAAATCGGCTACGAGGGCTTCGAGCTGGGCAACAAGTTTCCCAAGGACGGCCCCGGCCTGAAGGCCAAGCTCGACGAGTTCGGCCTGGCCTGCGTCTCGGGCTGGTACTCGGGCTTCCTGGCCGAGGTGCCGGCCGGCATGAGCGACGAGCAGGCGGTCGCCGCCGAGATCGAGCGCTGCCAGGCCCACATGAGCAAGCTGCAGTACAACGGCGTCAAGGTCGTGGTCTACGGCGAATGCGCCGGCACCGTGCAGGGCCAGATCGACACCCCGGTCGGCAAGCGCCCCCAATTCGCCAACGACGCGCAGTGGCAGGCCTATGCCAAGAGGCTGGACGCCTTCGGCCAGCACCTGCTCGAGACCTACGGCATCAAGCTGGCCTATCACCACCACATGGGCGCCTATGTCGAGTCGCCCGCCGACGTCGACCGGCTGATGGCCCTGACCGACCCGGCCAAGGTCTTCCTGCTGTTCGACACCGGCCACGCCTATTTCGGCGGCGCCGCCGATCCGGTCGAGCTGCTCAGGAAGCATGTCAAGCGCGTCGTCCATGTGCACTGCAAGGACGTGCGCCAGCCCGTGATCGCACAGGCGCGCAACGACGGCTGGAGCTTCCTCAACGGCGTCATCAACGGCACCTTCACCGTGCCGGGCGATGGCAGCATCGACTATGCCGACGTGCTGCATACGCTCAAGGGCGCGGGCTACGAGGGCTGGCTGGTGGTCGAGGCCGAGCAGGACCCGGCCGTGGCACCGAGCTACCAGTACGCCCAGAAGGGCTACCAGACCCTGCGCGGCCTGGTCGACAGCCTGGCCTGAACCGGAGCACCAGATGCCGAGCCACCTGCTTGCCAAGGCCGCCCGCAGCGGGCGCGAGATCGTCGAGGTCACGCCCGAGCGTGCCGGCTGGAAACATGTCGGCTTTCGCGCGCTGCGACTGGCCACGGGCGAAACCGAGACCGTCGCGACACAAGAACGCGAGCTCTGCCTGGTCGTGCTGACCGGCAGCGTCGACGTCAGCATCGATGGCGTCACGCATCCGGGCCTGGGTACGCGCGACAGCGTGTTCGACCCGGTGTCACCGGCGGCGGTCTACGTGCCGCCGGGCCGCTCGGTCGTGATCCAGGCGCAGCGCGACGCCGAGATCGCGCTGTGCAGCGCGCCCTGCGACGGACAGCCGCGCGCGGTGCGCGTGATCGATCCGGCCGGCATGCGGCGCAGCGTGCGCGGCCAGGGTACCAACACGCGTCATGTCTGCGACATCCTGCCGCACGACGACCCGACCGCGGCCCACCTGCTGGTGGTCGAGGTGCTGACGCCGGCCAGCCACTCGAGCAGCTACCCGCCGCACAAGCATGACGTCGAGCAGCCGCCGCTCGAGACCCAGCTCGAGGAGACCTACTACCACCGCCTGAATCCGCCGCAGGGCTTCGCCTTCCAGCGCGTCTACACCGACGACCGCAGCCTGGACGAGGCCTGCGCGGTCGAGGACCACGACGTGGTGATGGTGCCGCGCGGCTACCATCCGGTGGTGGCGCCGCATGGCTACGACCTCTACTACCTCAACGTGATGGCGGGGCCGAACCGCTTCTGGGTCTTCAAGAACGATCCGGCGCACGAGTGGATGCT
>CAZJQH010000431.1:0-1628 GCA_964547895.1 uncultured Chitinophaga sp.
AGCATCTGCTCAATCCTGGCCGGCGCACGCTCACGCTGGTGGTCAGGAACACCGCTGACCGGCCGATCCAGGTCGGCTCGCACTACCACTTCGCCGAGACCAATGGCGCGCTTGACTTCGACCGCGCCGCCGCGCAAGGCATGCGGCTGAATATTGCGTCGGGCACGGCGGTGCGCTTCGAGCCTGGCCAGCAGCGCACGGTCGAGCTGGTCGACTATGCCGGCGAGCGCATCGCGATCGGCTTCCGCGGCCTGACCGACGGCCCCATCGATCGCTGAGCCACGACGGCCGGCAGCAGCAACAGCACAAGGACAGACATGGCAAGCATTTCCCGCCGCGCCTACGCCGACATGTTCGGCCCCACCGTGGGCGACCGCGTGCGCCTGGCCGATACCGAGCTCGTCATCGAGGTCGAGCGCGACTACACCCTGGCCGCCGGCGGCGGCCTGCGCGACGCCCAGGGCCGCCCGCTGGGCTACGGCGAGGAGGTCAAGTTCGGCGGCGGCAAGACCATCCGCGACGGCATGGGCCAGGGCCAGCGCAGCCGTGCCCAGGGCGCGGTCGACCTGGTCATCACCAACGCGCTGATCGTCGACCACTGGGGTATCGTGAAGGCCGACATCGGCGTGCTCGACGGCCGCATCTGCGCCATCGGCAAGGCCGGCAACCCCGACATCCAGCCCGGCGTCGACATCGTGATCGGTCCCGGCACCGAGGTGCTGGCGGGCGAGGGCATGATCGTCACCGCCGGCGGCCACGACAGCCACATCCACTTCATCTGCCCGCAGCAGATCGAGGAAGCGCTCTACTCCGGCATCACCACCATGACCGGCGGCGGCACCGGCCCGGCGACCGGCACCAACGCGACCACCTGTACCAGCGGCCCCTGGTATATGGAACGCATGCTGCAGGCGGCCGACGCCTTTCCGATGAACATCGGCTTCCTCGGCAAGGGCAACGCCAGCCAGCCGCAGGGGCTTATCGAGCAGATCGAGGCCGGCGCCATCGGCATGAAGCTGCACGAGGACTGGGGCACGACGCCGGCGGCGATCGACAACTGCCTCAACGTGGCCGAAGAGACCGATACCCAGGTCGCGATCCACACCGACACCCTCAACGAGTCCGGCTTCGTCGAGGACACGCTGGCCGCCTTCAAGGGCCGCACCATCCACACCTTCCACTGCGAAGGGGCTGGTGGCGGCCACGCGCCCGACATCCTCAAGGTGGTGGGCGAGGCCAACGTGCTGCCCTCGTCGACCAACCCGACAAGACCCTACACCGTCAACACGCTCGACGAGCATGTCGACATGCTGATGGTCTGCCACCACCTCGACCCGGCCATCCCCGAGGACCTGGCCTTCGCCGAGAGCCGGATCCGGCGCGAGACCATCGCGGCCGAGGACATCCTGCAGGATCTGGGCGCGATCAGCATCATGAGCAGCGACAGCCAGGCCATGGGCCGGGTCGGCGAGGTCATCACCCGCACCTGGCAGACCGCGCACAAGATGAAGCAGCAGCGCGGCTGGCTGGCGCCCTCCGAGGGCCGCGGCGAGCCGGTCGAGCTCGACAGTCGCAACGACAACTTCCGCGTCAAGCGCTACATCGCCAAGTACACCATCAACCCGGCG
>CAZJQH010000432.1:0-1625 GCA_964547895.1 uncultured Chitinophaga sp.
TCGGGCCAGGCGCTCAGGTGGGCGTTGTAGTTGCCGACGGCGCCGTTCATCTTGCCCATCAGCTTGACTTCGGCGATCTTGGCGCGCACGGTGGACAGGCGCACGGCGACGTTGCCGAGTTCCTTGCCGACGGTGGTCGGGCTGGCGGTCTGGCCGTGGGTGCGGCTGAGCATCGGCACGGCAGCGAAGGCATGCGCCATGGCGCGCAGCTTGGCGATGATGCCGTCGAGGCCAGGCAGCAGCACCTGGTCGCGACCAGCCTTGATCTGCAGCGCGTGGCTGGTGTTGTTGATGTCCTCGGAGGTGCAGGCGAAGTGCACGAACTCGCCGGCCTGCTGCAGCTCGGGCCAGCCGTCGAAGGCGCCCTTGACACCCATGGCGGCGTTGCCGCGGATCCAGTACTCGACCGCCTTGACGTCGTGGTTGGTGGTCTTCTCGATCGCCTTGATCGCCTCGGCGTCGGCCGGGCTGAAGTTGGCGACGACGGCGCGCAGGTGGGCGCGCGCAGCAGCCGACAGCGGCGGGAACTCGGCGAAGCCGGCGTCGCTCAGGTGCTCGAACCAGGCCAGCTCGACCTGCACGCGGCGGTGCATGTAGCCGTACTCGCTCATGAAGGGGCGCAGCGCGGCGAGCTTGGCCGAATAGCGGCCGTCCAGCGGCGACAGCGCCGTGACGGGGGAGAATTCAACGGTGTGGGGTGCTTGCATGATGGCCCGGATTGTAGAAGAGCGCGCGCCGGCCGGGTGGATCGGCGGGCGCGCGCAGGGGCATAAAAGGTACCGTCAAGCGCCCCGAACCGAACGAGAGGGAGGAGGAGGATGGGCGGTTCGGGATTGCAATCGGCCGCAGCGGGCCGGGCGTCCTGACGGTACTAAGAAATCCTTTCCAGCCGTCGCCACGACCTGCTGGTCCAGATTGGAGACCCGCGACTGATGAAAGTTCCCGCCCCTGCTCCATCAATGAATCAGAACCCGAAGCCTGGTCCCGGCATAAGCTTATGAAGATCAAGTCGTTCGATCTGATCCGGATTGCGAGGACAATTTCGGCTTTTCGCAGTTTCAGATCGATAACGACATGGCTTCATCCAATTCCCTTCGTCCCGCCGCGCTCGCGGCCCTGCTCGCGCTGGGCGCCTCCTCGGCGCTGGCGACCAACGGCTATTTCGCCCATGGCTACGGCACGAAGGCCAAGGGCATGGCGGGCGCTGCCACCGCGCTGGCGCAGGACGGCTTTGCCGGCGCCAACAACCCGGCCGCCGCCGCCTTCGCGGGCGATCGCCTCGACGTCGGCGTCGACCTGTTCAACCCGGAGCGCAGCGCCAGCCGGACCGGTGGCGCCAGCGCCGACAGCGGCCACGAGCAGTTCCTGATCCCCGAGTTCGGCTACAACCGCCGCGTCAACGAGCAGATCGGCGTTGGCTTGACCGTCTATGGCAACGGCGGCATGAACACCAGCTATCCGGCCGATGGCGTGAACCCCAACCTGCTGTTTGGCCAGGGCAAGCTCGGCGTCGACATGAGCCAGCTGATCGTCGCGCCGACGCTGGCCTACAAGCTCAGCGAGAGCCATGCGGTCGGCGTCTCGCCGCTGCTGGTCTACCAGCGCTTCGCGGCGCGCGGGCTGCA
>CAZJQH010000433.1:0-1624 GCA_964547895.1 uncultured Chitinophaga sp.
TAGAGCGCGGCGATGGTCCAGGTCTTGCCGGTGCCGGCGCTGGCCTCGATCAGGCGCGAGCCCCACAGCGGCAGCCGCGCGGCATGCAGCTCCTGCGGTCCGCTGATCGTAGCTGCTTCGGCGGCTTCCATCGACGAGAAGAGATCGTATTGACTCATGGGGATCTGGCCTCAGGGATGCGGGGTCACGCTGACATGCGCGGCGATCCAGTCCAGCATCGGGCCGTAGACCGCTGCGGCCAGCTCGTGCAGCATCGATTCGCCGCTCGGCGTCTGCACCGCCTCCAGCGCGTCGAAGTCCGGGAAGCAGCGCGCCAGGCACATCTCGCGGACTTCGGCGAACTCGGGCCGGAAGCTGCTGCCCTCGTAGGCCTCCTCGGCCTTTTCGGATTTCTCGTCGCCAGCCAGCGCGAGCGCCGTCCTGAGCGGCAGCGGCAGCGGGCTGACCATGCCCTCGCGCCAGGTGAGCAGCAGATGGGCCAGCTGCTGGCGGGCGGATTCGCCATCGATCGGCGAGATGCGCAGCGTGGCATCCGGCCCGACCAGCAGGCCGTGCAGGACGCGCCCCTGGCCGGCCTGGCCAGCCTGGCCCGCCGCTGCCGCCAGCGAGCGCAGCCAGGCATCGAGCAGCTTGTCGGGCCGCAGCTGCTGCTTCTTGTCCAGCAGCTTGGCCGGGCTCAGCTGCAGCCAGGCGGTCTGTTCCGCATTGCAGTGCAGCGGATCGATCCAGTCGGCCAGCGCGATGCCCTCGTGGCCGAACTCGACCGCCAGCCGCGGCGCAGCTTGCGGGAACTCCTCGCAAGCCTGTTGCCAGGCGTGGGCCATGGCGTCCAGCGTCGATTGCAGCGTCTGGCGCGTGAGCTCGCCGAAGCCCTGCATCGGCAGCACCCCCGAGCGCTGCAGGCGCTCGATGTCGCGCGCGATGCGATGGCGCAGCAGGCCAGGGTCGGCGACCCGGGGCCAGTGCCGGATCTGGGCCGCGATCAGCTGGTGGTGATCCAGCCCCTCGACCACGAAGGCCTCGACGTCGGCGGCCTCCTCGTCGCGCTCGACGAAGCTCACGCCGAGCCGCTCCTTGAAGTAGGTCCGGGCCGGGTTGCGGTAGAAGGAGGCCAGTCGCTGCAGCGTCAGCGCCGTCGCATGCTCCGCTTCAAGCGGCGGGCAGGCTGCCATGTCGATGCCTGTCATCGCCTCGTTCTCGAGATGCAGGTCGCGCCATTCGGCCGCATAGGTCAGCAGCGGGTACGCAGCGTCGGGCTGCAGCTCGAAGTAGCGCCGGCTGAAGGGCTGCAGCGGATGCTCGGTGGTGCGCGACTCGACGCAGGCGGGTCCCCAGACCGCCGCCAGGTAGTCGCGCAGCTGCGACACCAGCACCGAGGGCGGCTGCTCGCTGTTGTCGCGGATGTTGCGACCGGTCCAGCTGATGTAGAGCTGGCGCCGCGCCGACAGCAGCGCCTCGAGCATCAGCTGGCGGTCGTCCTGCTGGCGCGAGCGGTCGCCCGGGCGCTGCTGGCCAGCCAGGCCCATCAGGTCGAAGTCGCTGCGCGGGCTGCGGCGCGGGTAGTCGCCATCGTTCATGCCGAGCAGGCAGACCACCTCGAACGGCACCGCGCGCATCGGCATCA
>CAZJQH010000434.1:0-1618 GCA_964547895.1 uncultured Chitinophaga sp.
CAGGTCGAGCAGGCCGGCACGCCGCAGCAGGTCTGGGACCAGCCGGCCAGCCCCTTCGTCTACGGCTTCCTGGGCGACGTCAACCTGTTCCACGGCCGCGCGCACGAGGGCCTGCTGCACCTCGACGGCGTCGCGGTGCCGGCGCCCGAACATGCGGCAGCGCAGGACGCCAAGGCGTTTGCCTACGTGCGCCCGCACGACCTCGAGGTGGAACGCTGGCAGTCCGGCGCCACCGGCATCGTTGCCCGGCTCGAGCGCGCGATCGTGGTCGGCCCGATCGCAAGGCTGGAGCTGCTGCCCGAGGACCCGCAGGTTCCGAGCGGCCACGACCCGCTGATCGAGGCCCAGATCCCGGCCGAGCGCTTCCGCGAGCTCGGCTTCAAGGAGGGCGAGCGTCTGGTGCTGTCGCCGAAGAAGGCGCGCGTCTTCCTGCGCGACCACTGACGAACAAGCTCTGGCTGTGCTTCGGTCGGGTGGGGGCTGCCGTTCAGGAAACTTCCTGCAGCGTGGCCAGCGCGGCGGCAAAGTCGAAATTGCGCAGCGCCTCCGCCACCGTCTCGAAGTGCGCGCCCAGCACGGCACGCAACAGCGCCTCGTTGTCCTGGAACAGCGCCTGGCAGTCGGTATCGTCTTGCTGCAGCAGCGTGATCAGGCGCTGGCGCAGGGCCTGCCACTGCTGGGGGTCGAGCGGGACGGCTTGCTCTATCGGGCTGGTTGCCAGCTCTGCTATGGTGCCACCACCGCCGTGGTCGCTCTCAGCCGGGTCTTGCCTGCCCAGCTTCAGGCAGAGCGTGAACCAGAACAGGCTGCCCCGGCCAGCCTCGCTCTCGACGCCGATCTGGCCGCCCATCAGCTCGACCAGGCGGCGTGCGATCGCCAGGCCCAGCCCGGTGCCGCCATAGCGGCGCGTGGCCGAGCCGTCGATCTGCTCGAAGGTCTGGAACAGCTGGGCCTGCTGTTCGGCGCTCATGCCGATGCCGCTGTCCTCGACTTCGAAGCGCAGCACCACCTCGTCCTGGCGCTGCTCGACCAGCCTGGCGCGTAGCCCGATCGCGCCGGTCGCGGTGAACTTGACTGCGTTGTCGGCCAGCTTGTGCAGCACCTGGGCGATCTGGCTGACATCGCCATGCAGCTGGCGCGGCAGCTCCGGTGCCAGCTCCACGCCCAGCCGCAGCCCCTTGGCCGCGGCCTTGTCGCGGATGCGCCCGCTCACGGTGTCGAGCAGCCCGCCCAGCTCGAAGTCCTGCTCCTGCCTGGCCAGCGTGCCTGCATCCATGCGGGTGTAGTTCAGGATGTCGTCGATCAGGCCCAGCAGCTGGCTGCTGGCGGACTGGACGGCCTTGAGCTGTTCCTGCTGCTCGGGCCCAAGCTTGCCGGCTTGCAGCAGATAGGTCATGCCCATGATGGCATTCAGGGGCGTGCGCAGCTCGTGCGACATGTTGGACAGGAAGGCGCTCTTGGCACGGTTGGCCGCCTCGGCGGCGTCCCGCGCGGCGCGCACCAGCTCCTCGGCCTTCTTGCGCTCGGTCAGGTCGACATGGGTGCCCACCGCGCGCAGCGGCTGGCCCGCCGCATCACGCTCGACTGTCTTGGCCCGGCTCAGGATCCAGCGGTAGCT
>CAZJQH010000435.1:0-1604 GCA_964547895.1 uncultured Chitinophaga sp.
CGATCCGAGTGCCTGTTGCACCTCGTCGACGATCAGCACCACGCTGGCCTGCACCCTGTCCACGAGCTCGGTGAAGGCCTGTGCCAGGGTTGCACCGCCCTTCTGGCCCACGCTGTCGAGCTGGAAGCCGAAGGTGAACTCGGCCGCCCCGAGGTTCAAGCCCTTGAAGCGGTCTAGTAGCCCGGAGCCGGAAGAGGTCAGCTGTGTCAGGGTGTCCTGTACCGCTTCATGGACCAAGGAGGCCGTGCTCTTGCTGCGATCGGCCCAGAGGTCGACATAGATCACCAGCGCCCCCATGGCTTCCAGGGTCGGGATCAGGTCCTGGCGCAGGAAGGTGGTCTTGCCGATGCGGCGGATGCCGGACAGGAAGACCCCGGAGCGCACCTGGAGCTGCAGCGAACTGGGTTGCAGCAGTTGTCGGGCCATGTCCTGGGCGTACTCGTGGCGGTGAAAGACATCGTGACTGGCCATGATTAGTTGATTTTATCCATTACAGATAATTATCTGATTCAGATAATTCTACTAAAAACAGAGTATGTACAGCAGCCAGAAGTCTGGATCCCGGCAGGGAAGGCTTTAATGGTAAATTAGTTTACTGTATAGTCCAGCCATGACCCGAGCCCCCACGTCCCCCGCCCTCGCCCGCACGCGCCAGGCCCGCCTGATGGTGCTCTGGCTGCAGTGGCGCCTGTGCCGGCTGGCCACCGGGGAGGACGCGCAGGAACGCGACTTCGCCGCCAGCCTGGGGCTGTCGCCCAGCCAGTGGAGCCAGCACAAGGCCGGCAAGCCGCTGGGCCCCCGGCTGGCGCGCCAGATCGAGGAAGCCAGCGGCCAGCCCGCCGGCTGGCTGGACCGCCCGCAGGAAGACACGAGCGCCGCGGCCCCGCTGCGCGAGCTGCTAGAGACCAGTCCCCCGGACAGCCTGCCCGCGACCACGCAGGCTCTTGCCCAGGCGCTCGGCATCGACCCGGCCGCCTATGCGCGCGGCCTGGGCCTGGCCGAGTCGCCGACCCGGGCCGGGTTTCCGTCACCGGCGGCAGACCACCGCATCCAGCGCGTCGACCTCAATGCCGAGCTGGTCCAGCACGAGGAAGCCACGATGCTGGTGCGCGTGCGCGGCGAGTCGATGCGCGACGTCGGCATCTTCGACGGCAACCTGCTGGTGGTCGACAAGTCGCTCACCCCGGTGCACGGCGACATCGTCGTCGCCATCCTCGACGAGGAGTTCACCTGCAAGCAGCTGTATTGCCGCGACGGCGTCGTCAAGCTGCTGCCGGCCAACCCCGACTTCCCCGAGATCATCCCGCAGGAAGGCCAGGAGCTGCGCATCTGGGGCGTGGTGACCTCGACCGTCACGCGCTTCCGCTAAAGCCTTGCAGACCGGAGCCGACCCGACATGGCCCAGCCGCTCTACGCCCTGCTCGACGGCAACAACTTCTACGTCTCGTGCGAGCGCATCTTCGACCCCAGGCTGCACGGGCGACCGGTCGTGGTGCTGTCGAACAATGACGGCTGCGCGATCGCCCGCTCGGACGAGGCCAAGGCGCTCGGCATCCGGATGGGCGCGCCCTGGTTCCAGATCCGGCATCTGGAGCAGGAAGCCG
>CAZJQH010000436.1:0-1601 GCA_964547895.1 uncultured Chitinophaga sp.
CTGCAGGCGCTGCGCGCCCAGCGCGCCAGCCTGCGTCTGGTCTCGCCAGTGGACGGGGTGGTCACCGCGCGCGAGCTCGAGCCTGGCACCACGGTGGTGGCGGGGCAGACGGTCGTCGAGGTAGTCGATCCCAGGTCGCTGTGGGTCAACACCCGCTTCGACCAGGTCAGCGCCGGCGGACTGGCCGCGGGGCAGCCGGCCAGGGTGGCGCTACGCTCGCGTCGCGGGCAGGTACTGGACGGGCAGGTCCTGCGCACCGAATTGCGCGCCGATGCGGTCACCGAGGAACTGCTGGCCAAGGTCTCCTTCAAGACGGTACCGCAACCCCTGCCGCCGATCGGCGAGCGCGCCGAGGTCACGGTCGACCTGCCGGCCTTGCCCGAGGGGCCGGTGATTCCCAACGCGGCCGTCCAGCGGCTGGGCCAGCAGGTCGGGGTCTGGGTCGCCCAGGGCGAGCGCCTGACCTTCGTGCCGGTCAGGCTGGGCCGTGCCGACCTCGATGGCCAGGTCCAGGTGCTCGAGGGGCTCAAGGCCGGCGACGCCTTCGTGCTCTACAGCGAGAAGGCGCTCGGCGAGCGCTCGCGCATCCATGTCGTCGAACGCCTCCCGGGGGTCGCGCCATGATCAGCCTGGCCGGCCGCGACATCGTCCATGCCTGGGGCAAGTTCGTCTTCACCGGCCTCGGCCTGGGCCTGCTGCTGGGCGTGACGCTGGTGATGGCGGGGGTCTACCGCGGCATGGTCGACGATGGCAAGGCGCTGCTGGACAACAGCGGCGCCGACCTCTGGGTGGTTCAGCGCGACACCCTCGGGCCCTACGCCGAGCCCTCCAGCATCCCCGACGACACCGAGCGCGCCCTGCGTACCATGGCCGGCGTGGACGAGGCGGCCAATGTCACCTACCTGACGATGCAGGTGCGCCAGGACGGACGCGATGTGCGCGCCATGGTCGTGGGCATCGTGCCCGGCGAGGCCTGGGGCTCGCCCGGCTGGCCGCCGGCGCTGGTGGCCGGTCGCCGCCTCACGCGCGGCCACTACGAGGCCATGGCCGACATCGCCACCGGCTTCCAGCTCGGCGACACCATACGGATCCGGCGCAACGACTACACCGTGGTCGGGCTCACGCGCCGCATGGTCTCGTCCAGCGGCGACCCGATGGTCTTCATCCCGCTCAAGGACGCGCAGGAGGCGCAGTTCCTCAAGGACAACGACGCCATCGTGCAGAACCGTGCCCGCACGGCGACCAATCCCGCCTTCAACCGGCCTGGCGTGCCAGGCCTGCTGACCTCGATCAACGCCTCGCAGACCAGCAGCAACAGCGTCAACGCGGTGCTGGTGCGGCTGCATCCCGGCACCGACCCCAACCAGGTGGCCGAATCGGTGCGACGCTGGAAACGGCTCACCGTCTATACCCGCGCCGAGATGGAGGCGATCCTGGTCGGCAAGCTGATCGCCACCTCGGCCAGGCAGATCGGCATGTTCCTGCTCATCCTGGCTGCGGTCAGCGCCGCCATCGTCGCCTTCATCATCTACTCGCTGACGATGGACAAGATCCGCGAGATCGCGGTGCTCAAGCTCATCGGCACGCGCAACCGCACCATC
>CAZJQH010000437.1:0-1597 GCA_964547895.1 uncultured Chitinophaga sp.
CTGGGCGAGATCTCGATCGGCCAGAACATGCTGATCGCCTTCATGCCCTGGAACGGCTACAACTTCGAGGACTCGATCCTGATCTCGGAGCGCGTCGTGGCCGAGGACCGCTACACCTCGATCCACATCGAGGAACTGGTGGTGATGGCGCGCGACACCAAGCTGGGCGCCGAGGAAATCACCCGCGACATCCCGAACCTGGCCGAGCAGCAGCTCAACCGCCTGGACGAGTCGGGCATCATCTACGTCGGCGCCGAAGTCCAGCCGGGCGACGTGCTGGTCGGCAAGGTCACGCCGAAGGGCGAGACCACGCTGACGCCGGAAGAGAAGCTGCTGCGCGCGATCTTCGGCGAGAAGGCTTCCGACGTGAAGGACACCTCGCTGCGCGTGGACCAGGGCTCGAGCGGTACCGTGATCGACGTCCAGGTCTTCACCCGCGAAGGCATCCAGCGCGACAAGCGTGCCCAGCAGATCATCGACGACGAGCTCAAGCGCTTCCGCCTCGACCTGAACGACCAGCTGCGCATCGTCGAGGCCGACGCCTTCGACCGGATCGAGAAGCTGCTGGTCGGCAAGGTCGCCAACGGCGGTCCGAAGAAGCTGGCCAAGGGCAGCACCATCGACAAGGCCTACCTGGCCGAGGTCGAGAAGTTCCACTGGTTCGACATCCGTCCGGCTGACGAGGCCGTCGCGGCCCAGCTCGAATCGATGAAGAACGCGATGGAGCAGACCCGCCACAGCTTCGACCTGGCCTTCGAGGAAAAGCGCAAGAAGCTGACCCAGGGCGACGAGCTGCCGGCTGGCGTGCTCAAGATGGTCAAGGTCTACCTGGCCGTCAAGCGCCGCCTGCAGCCGGGCGACAAGATGGCCGGCCGTCACGGCAACAAGGGCGTGGTCTCCAAGATCACCCCGGTCGAGGACATGCCCCACCTGGCCGACGGTACCCCGGTCGACATCGTGCTGAACCCGCTGGGCGTGCCATCGCGCATGAACATCGGCCAGGTGCTCGAGGTCCACCTGGGCTGGGCCGGCAAGGGCCTGGGCCAGCGCATCGGCGACATGCTGCAGCGCGAGGCCGCCACCGCCGAGCTGCGCGCCTTCATGGAGCAGATCTACAACGGCACCGGCCGCAAGGAAGACCTCGACTCGCTGAGCGACGACGAGATCCGCGCCATGGCGCAGGAGCTGACCACCGGCGTGCCGTTCGCGTCCCCGGTGTTCGACGGCGCCTCCGAGCAGGAGATCATGGACATGCTCAAGCTGGCCTACCCGGACGACATCGCCAAGGCCAAGGGCCTGACCGCGACCCGTACCCAGGCCCAGCTGTATGACGGCCGCACCGGCGACGCCTTCGAGCGCGTCACCACCGTCGGCTACATGCACTACCTCAAGCTGCACCACCTGGTCGACGACAAGATGCACGCCCGTTCCACCGGCCCGTACTCGCTCGTCACCCAGCAGCCGCTGGGCGGCAAGGCGCAGTTCGGTGGCCAGCGTTTCGGCGAGATGGAAGTGTGGGCGCTGGAAGCCTACGGTGCTTCCTACATCCTGCAGGAAATGCTCACCGTCAAGTCCGACGACGTGCAGGGCCGCACCA
>CAZJQH010000438.1:0-1589 GCA_964547895.1 uncultured Chitinophaga sp.
AGGCCGAGGTCAAGCCCGAACTGCTGCAGGAAGCCGCCGAGTCCGCGCTGGCCGCTGCGCTGGGCGAAGTGGCCCCAGTAGCCGACCAGGCTTTCGAGCAGGGTGACTACACCGCCAGCCTGCAGGCGCTCGCCGCGCTCAAGGGCCCGGTCGATACCTTCTTCGACCAGGTCATGGTCAATTCCGACGATCCGGCGCTCAAGGCTAACCGCCTCGGCCTGCTGGCCCAGCTGCACCAGGCCATGAACCGGGTCGCCGACCTGTCGCGCCTGGCGGCCTGATCGATGCCGGCAAGCACCAAGCTGGTCGTGATCGACCGCGACGGCGTGCTGAGCCAGGACCCGGAGGCCTATGTGAGCGGCCCCGAGGACTGGCAGCCGCTGCCCGGCGCGCTCGAGGCGGTGGCGCGGCTCAACCATGCCGGCTGGCGCGTCGTGATCGCGACCAACCAGACCGGCATCGGCCGCGGCCTGTTCGACGTGGCCAGCTTCAACGCCTTCAACAGCCGCATGCACAAGGCGCTGGCCGAGGTCGGCGCCCGCGTCGAGGCGGTGTTCTTCTGCCCGCATGCGCCGGAAGAGGAGTGCGACTGCCGCAAGCCGGCGCCAGGGCTTTTCCTCCAGATCTGCAGCCGCTTCGGCGTGCAGCCCGAACAGGTGCTGGCCGCGGGCGACTCGGTGCGCGATGCCCAGGCCGCCGCCGCCGCCGGCTGCCAGCCGCACCTGATCCTGAGCGGCAAGTCCGCCATTTACCGTGATGGCGGCCTGCCCGAAGGCCTGCCGCCCGCCACCCAGGTGCACCCCGACCTGCAGGCATTTGCCGACTGGGTACTGGCGCACGAACCTCGATTCTGATTCATGATTTCTGCCATCCGTTCCCTGTTGCACCTGCTGTTCATGGCCGTCACGGTGATTCCGTGGAGCCTGGCCGTGGTGCTGGCGCGCCCCTTCGCGAGCAAGACCACCATCTACTGGATGTGCCAGCGCTGGCTCAAGCTGTCGGTCGACAGTGCGCGCTGGATCATCGGCATCCGCTACCAGGTGCTGGGCCGCGAGAACCTGCCCCAGGGCAGCAAGGACCCGGCCGTGCTGCTGGTCAAGCACCAGTCGACCTGGGAGACCTTCGCGATGCCGGCCATCATGCCGCACCCGCTGGCCTATGTGTTCAAGAAGGAACTGCTGCGCGTGCCCTTCTTCGGCTGGGCGATCGGCAGCATGGACATGATCCACATCGACCGCGCCGACGGCGCGCGTGCCTTCGCCAAGATGGTGCAGCAGGGCAAGCGCCTGCTCGACCAGGGCACCTGGGTCATCATGTTTCCCGAGGGCACCCGCGTCGAGCGTGGCCAGCAAGGGCAATACAAGAGCGGCGGCACAAGGCTGGCGATCAAGACCGGCGCGCCGGTGATCCCGGTGGCCGTGACTTCGGCCAAGTGCTGGCCGCGCAAGGCGCTGTTCAAGCAGCCCGGCCAGGTCGAGATCTCGATCGGGCCGCAGATCCCGAGCGTCGGCCGCAACCACGACGAGCTGATGGCCGAGGTCGAGGCCTGGATCGAGGCCGAGATGCGCCGCCTCGACCCCGAGGCCTAC
>CAZJQH010000439.1:0-1572 GCA_964547895.1 uncultured Chitinophaga sp.
AGGGCGGCCACAAGCACAGCCCGAACGAGAAGGGCTGGTTCGAGAAGGCCAAGGAATTCTTCTCCTGAAGCCAGCGACCTGAGCGACAGGGCCAGCATCCTCGCGGATCCGGCCCTGGCTTTTTCTGGCGTCGACCCTGGGCCCGCGGCCGGACCCGGCAGCGTGTCAGTTCGGCTTGATCGCCACCTTGAGCACGCCGTCGCGCTGGTTGGCGAACAGCTCGTAGGCCGCGACGATGTCGTCGAGCGGGTACTGGTGCGTGACCAGCAGCCCCAAGTCGATGCGGTTGGCCTCGATCACGTTCATGAGCCGGCGCATGCGCTCCTTGCCGCCCGGACAGAGCGCGGTGTTGATGCGGTGGTCGCCCAGGCCGGCGGCAAAGGCCGACAGCGGAATCTTGAGGTCGCCCGAGTAGACGCCCAGGCTCGAGAGCGTGCCGCCGGGCTTGAGCACGCGCAGGGCCGACTCGAAGGTGGCCTGGGTGCCCAAGGCCTCGATCGACGAGTCGGCGCCGCGACCGCCGGTCAGCTTCATGATCTCGTCGACGACGTCGCAGTTGCGGAAGTTGAGCGTCACGTCGGCGCCCATCTTCCTCGAGATCCCGAGCCGGTGCTCGTTGCCGTCGACCGCGATGATGGTGGTCGCACCCAGCAGGCGCGCGCCCGCCGTGGCACACAGGCCGATCGGTCCCTGCGCGAACACCACCACGGTGTCGCCGATCCTGATGTTGGCGTTCTCGGCCCCCTTGAAGCCGGTCGACATGATGTCCGGGCACATCAGCACCTGCTCGTCGCTCAACCCGTCGGGGATCGGCGCCAGGTTGGCCTGGGCGTCGGGCACCAGCACATATTCGGCCTGTGTGCCATCGATCAGGTTGCCGAAGCGCCAGCCCGCCGTGGCCTTGAGCCCGTGGCAGCCGCACAGCCCCTGCGGGATCAGGTAGCTGCCGTCCTGCGACGGGGCGCCATCCTGCGCCGCATAGGAATTGAAGTTGGGGCAGATGGCGCCGGCAATCACGCGCTGGCCCTCCTGGTAGCCCTGCACCGCGCTGCCGAGCTTCTCGATCACGCCGACCGGCTCGTGCCCCACGGTCAGGCCCCTGGCAACCGGATACTCGCCCTTGAGGATGTGGACGTCGGTGCCGCAGATGGTCGTGGTGGTGATGCGGACCAGCGCATCGTTGGGTCCCACGTCTGGAATCCGCTTGTCGACCAGTTCGATCCGGCCCGGCTCGACGAACACGGCGGCTTTCATCATGGCTGTCATGCGCTGCTCCTCCAGTTTCGTCCCAATGTAATCCACCAGAGCAGAAATTTCCACCCCGCCCTGGATGGTCGGCGGCTACCCCAGGACGGGCAGCCTTCCCCCGCGACAGGCCAGGCCCCATAATGAACTCGGCCGATGGCGACATCAGGCCCATCCCATGCAGGAGGCAGAACCGTGAGCGTCCAGATCACCTTCCTCGGCGGCGCCGGCACCGTGACCGGCTCCAAGTTCCTGGTCCAGCATGAGGGCCAGCGCCTGCTGGTCGACTGCGGCCTGTTCCAGGGCTACAAGCAGCTGCGGCTGCGC
>CAZJQH010000440.1:0-1571 GCA_964547895.1 uncultured Chitinophaga sp.
GGCCCACGCGCGACAGGTCGTAGGTGTCCGGGTTGTAGAACAGGCGGTGGAACAGGGCCTGGACCGCGTCCTCGGTCGGCGGCTCGCCGGGGCGCATCATGCGGTAGATCGCGACGCGGGCGGCGAACTCGTCGGTGGTCTCGTCGGTGCGCAGGGTCTGGCTGATGAAGGCGCCCTGGTCGAGTTCGTTGGTGTAGATGCAGGGCAGTTCCTGCACGCCGGCGCTGCGCAGCTTCTTGAGCAGCGTCTCGGTCAGCTCCTCGTTGGCCTTGGCGATGATCTCGCCGGTATCCGGATCAACGATGTTCTTGGCCACCACGCGGCCGAGCAGGAACTCTTCCGGCACGCTGATGTGGGTGGTGCCCGACTGCTCGAGCTCGCGGGTGTGGCGCGCGGTGATGCGCTTGTCCTTGGCGACGACGACCTTGCCCGACTTGTCGGTGATGTCGAAGCGCGCGACCTCGCCCTTGAGGCGATCGGCAACGAAGGCCATCTGCGCGCCGCTGTCCATCAGGCGGAAATGGTCGTTGACGAAGAAGTTCGCCAGGATCGATTCCGGATTCAGGCCGATCGCCTTGAGCAGGATCGTGACCGGCATCTTGCGGCGGCGGTCGACGCGGAAATACAGCAGGTCCTTGGGGTCGAACTCGAAGTCGAGCCAGGAGCCGCGATACGGAATGATGCGGGCGCTGAAGAGCAGCTTGCCCGAGCTGTGCGTCTTGCCCTTGTCGTGCTCGAAGAACACGCCCGGCGAGCGGTGCAGCTGCGAGACGATGACGCGCTCGGTGCCGTTGATGATGAAGGAGCCCTTCTCGGTCATCAGGGGCACTTCGCCCATGTAGACTTCCTGCTCCTTGACTTCCTTGACGACCTTGGACTGGCTGGTCGAGGACTCGCGGTCATAGATGATCAGCTGCACGCGGGCGCGCACGGCCGAGGCGAAGGTCAGGCCACGGGTCTGGCACTCGCGCACGTCGAAGGCCGGCTTGGCCAGGTTGTACTCGACGAACTTCATCTCGACGTAGCCGTTGTGCGAGACGATCGGGAAGGCCGACTCGAACGCGGCCTGCAGGCCTTCGGGCGCACGCTTCTTGGGCGCGACGTCAGCTTGCAGGAAGGCAGTGTAGGCATCCTTCTGCATCTGCAGCAGGTAGGGGATGGCCAGCACGTTTTCGCGCGTGCCAAAGCTCTTGCGGATGCGCTTGCGTTCGGTATAGGAATATTGGGCAGCAGGGGCCATGAGATCTCCGGACTTGAGGTCTGCGGCGACTGTCTGGTGGGCGGCGATAGCTACAGGATCGCGCCCGGTCTTGGCGGCTGGCCTCTACCAGCCCATGGCGGACGGCCTGTGCCTTGCACACAGGCCCGAACCAAGTCGTCTTCTGCAGTCGGGGTCAGAAGACGCTGAAAAACGGACTGTAACGCAATCCGCTTTTCAGCGCATCCGGGAAGCGCCGAAAGGCTGGTCCGGAAACCAGCCTCTGGAGTAATCCGGAACGGGGCGCGAGCCCCGCACGAATTACTTGAGCTCGGCCTTGGCGCCAGCTTCGACCAGCTTCTTGACAGCGGCT
>CAZJQH010000441.1:0-1567 GCA_964547895.1 uncultured Chitinophaga sp.
AACTGGACTGGTACGCCGACAACGGCATCCGGCTGCACACCGGCAAGACCGTCACCCGGATCGACCGCGTCAGGCGGCTGGTGATCGCCGACGACGGCACCGAGGCGCGCTACGACCGGCTGCTGATCGCGACCGGCTCGACCCCGTTCCGGCTGCCGATCCCCGGCAACCAGCTGCCGGGCGTGATCGGCTACCGCGACATCCAGGATACCGACGCGATGATCGCCGCCGCCAGCCAGTACCGGCACGCGGTGGTGATCGGCGGCGGCCTGCTGGGCCTGGAAGCCGCCAACGGCCTGAAATTGCGCGGCATGGACGTGACCGTGGTGCATATCGGGCCCTGGCTGCTCGAGCGCCAGCTCGACGAGGTGGCCGGGCGCATGCTGCAGAAGTCGCTCGAGGACAAGGGGCTGAAGTTCCTGCTGGAGAAGCAGACCGAGGCGCTGATCCAGGCTGATTCGGGCCGGGTCGGCGCGGTGCGCTTCCAGGACGGCCTGCAGATCCCGGCCGACCTGGTCGTGATGGCCGCTGGCATCCGCCCCAACTACGCGCTGGCCGAGGCCGCCGGGATCCACTGCAACCGCGGCATCGTGGTCAGCGACACCATGCAGACCTACGACCCGCGCGTCTACGCGGTCGGCGAATGCGTGAGCCACCGCGGCATCGCCTACGGCCTGGTCGCGCCGCTCTTCGAGCAGGCCAAGGTCGCGGCCAATCACCTGGCGGGCTACGGCATCGGCCGCTACCAGGGCTCGGTGACCTCGACCAAGCTCAAGGTCACCGGCATCGACCTGTTCTCGGGCGGCGACTTCCAGGGCGGCCAGGCCGACAGCGAGGAGATCATCCTGAACGACCCGCATGGCGGCGTCTACAAGAAACTCGTCATCAAGGACAACAAGCTGGTCGGCGGCGTGCTGTACGGCGACACGGCCGACGGCCCCTGGTATTTCCAGCTGATCAAGGACGGGCGCGACATCCACGAGATCCGCGACAGCCTGATCTTCGGCCAGTCCCAGGTCGGCGATGTCGGCCACGCGGGCAACAGCAAGGCGGCCGAGATGGCCGACAGCGCCGAAGTCTGCGGCTGCAACGGCGTCAGCAAGGGCAGGATCTGCCAGGCGATCAAGGAAAAAGGCCTGTTCAGCCTCGACGAGGTCAAGAAGCACACCAAGGCGGCATCCTCCTGCGGCTCCTGCGCGGGACTGGTCGAGCAGATCCTGGCCTCGACCCTGGGCGGCGCCTACAGCCCGGCCAAGCTCGACAGCAAGCCGGTCTGCGGCTGCACCGAGCATTCGCACAAGCAAGTGCGCGAGGCCATCGTCACCCAGCGCCTGACCAGCAAGGAGGCGGTGTTCGACTTCCTCGAATGGAAGACGCCCAACGGCTGCGACAAGTGCCGCCCGGCGATCAACTACTACCTGATCTCGAGCTGGCCGCACGAGGCCCGTGACGACCCGCAGAGCCGCCTGATCAACGAGCGCGCCCACGCCAACATCCAGAAGGACGGCACCTACTCGGTGGTGCCGCGCATGTGGGGCGGCCTGACCACGCCGGCCGAGCTGCGCGC
>CAZJQH010000442.1:0-1557 GCA_964547895.1 uncultured Chitinophaga sp.
GGCGTCCTCCATCCGCTTGGCCATGGTCTTGCCGAGCTCGACCCCCCACTGGTCGTAGGCGTGGATGCCCCAGACCGCGGCCTGGCAGAACACCTTGTGCTCGTACAGCGCCACCATCGCGCCCAGGCTGCGCGGATCGAGCTGCTGCAGCCACAGCGTCGAGTTGGGCACGTTGCCGCGGAAGGTGCGGTGCGGCAGCAGCTCGGCGATGCGCTCCTCCGACAGGCCGCCCGCGCGCAGCTCGGCCGCGGTGGCGGCCTCGTCACGTCCGAGCGCGAGTGCCTGCGCCTGCGCCTGCAGGTTGAGCAGCGCGACGCGGTGGTGCTCGGCCGCCAGCGGCAGCGGGCAGTCCTCGGTCTCGACGCCGATGAAGTCGACCGGCACGCGGTGCTGGCCCTGGTGCAGCAGCTGGAAGTAGGCATGCTGGCCCTCGATGCCCAGGCCGCCCCAGACGATCGGGCCGGTGCCGACCTGCACCGCGCTGCCGTCGACATGGGTGCTCTTGCCGTTGGACTCCATGTCGAGCTGCTGCAGGAAGCGCGCGAAGTGGAACAGCCGGCTCGCGTAGGCCGCGATCAGGTGGGTCGGGCAGTCGAGGAAGTTGCGGTTCCAGATCCCCAGCAGCGCCATCAGCAGCGGCAGGTTGCGCTCGGGCGCGGCCTCCCAGAAATGGCGGTCCATCTCGTGGCCGCCGGCCAGGAACTCGCGGAAATGCTCGGCGCCGATCGCGATCGCCAGCGGCAGGCCGATCGCCGACCAGACCGAGTAGCGCCCGCCCACCCAGTCCCAGAAGCCGAAGGTGTTGTCAGGGGCATAGCCCTGCGCGGCCGAGACCTGCGGCGAGGCGGTCACGGCGATCAGGTGCTGGGCCTGCTGCTCGGGGCTGCCCAGGCCGTGGTCGGCCAGCCAGCGCTTGGCCGAGGCCGCCAGCGTGAGCGTCTCCTGGGTGGTGAAGGTCTTGCTCTGGACGATGAACAGCGTGCTGTCGGGCTTGCACCAGCGCAGCAGCGAGTGCAGCGCCCAGGCGTCGGGGTTGGAGACGAAGTGCACCCGCACCTCGTTGCAGGCGTAGGCGTCGAGCGCCTGCACCGCCATGCGCGGGCCCAGGTCGGAGCCGCCGATGCCGATGTTGATCACGTTGGCGATGCGCTGGCCGCGGTGGCCGCGCCAGCGGCCGTCGCGGATGCGCTCGGCCGCGTCGAGGAAGCGGTCGAGCTCGGCGCGCACCGCGTCCGAGATCGCCTGGCCCCAGGGGGCGTCCGTCATGTCGGCGCCGCGCAGGGCCATGTGCAGCACGGCGCGGTTCTCGGTCGCGTTGACCGGCAGGCCGGCGCGCTGGGCCTGGGCCTGCTCGAGCACGCGCGACTCGCGGGCGAGCTCGAGCAGGGCGGAGAGCACCTCGGGCGTGACCTGCTGGCGGCTGGCGTCCAGGCGCAGGCCCGCGACCTGCAGCTGCAGGCTGGCCGCGCGGTCGTCGGCGGGATCGGCCAGCAGCTCGCGCAGGTGCGGCAGGGCGGCGGAGAGGGCTTGCAGGCGCTGCCAGGCGGCGCGCTGCTG
>CAZJQH010000443.1:0-1534 GCA_964547895.1 uncultured Chitinophaga sp.
GGGCATCTACATTCCCCACGCCTGCGGCCACGGCCTGTGCGGCACCTGCAAGGTGCAGGTGGTCGACGGCGAGGTCGACCATGGCGCGGCCAACCCGTTCGCGCTGATGGACTTCGAGCGCGAGGAAGGCAAGACGCTGGCCTGCTGCTGCACGCTGCAGAGCGACGTCACCATCGAGGCCGACATCGACGAGGAGCCGGACGCCGAGATCATCCCGGTCACCGACTTCGACGCCAGCGTCAGCCGCATCGTCGAGCTCACGCCCACCATCCGGGCCATCCACCTCAAGCTCGACCGCCCGATCCATTTCCAGGCCGGCCAGTACGTCCAGCTGCACATCCCGGGCCTGGACGCGCCGCGCGCGTTCTCGATCGCCAATGCGCCGTCCGACGCCAAGGCCAGCAGCGAGATCGAGCTCAACGTGCGCCGCGTTCCCGGTGGCGCCGGCACCACCTACCTGCACGAACGGCTGCAAGCGGGCGATCGCCTGAAGGTCTCGGGCCCCTACGGCCGCTTCTTCGTGCGTCGCTCGGCCGAGATGCCGATGGTCTTCATGGCTGGCGGCTCCGGGCTGTCGAGCCCGCGCTCGATGATCCTGGACCTGCTGGAAAGCGGCAGCACCCAGCCGATCACCCTGGTCTATGGCCAGCGCAGCCGCGAGGAGCTCTACTACGACGACGAGTTCCGCGCCCTGGCGGCACAGTTCCCGCAGTTCCAATACCTGCCGGTGCTGTCGCACGAGCCCGAGGGTTCGGGCTGGAGCGGCGCGCGCGGCTTCGTGCACGAGGCCGCCAAGGCACATTTCAGCGACGGCTTTGCCGGCCACAAGGCCTATCTGTGCGGCCCGCCGGCCATGATCGAGGCTTGCATCGGTGCGCTGATGCAGGGCCGCCTGTATGAGCGCGACATCTACACCGAGAAGTTCCTCTCGGCCGCCGACGCCTCGACCCAGCGCAGCCCGCTGTTCCAGCGCGTCTGAGACGCCAGCCGCATCATCCATGTGGTTCGATACCCGACCCAAGCACAAGGTGCTGGTGGAGCAGACCGGCGAGGAATACCTCTGCGCCAGCGACGAGAGCCTGCTGAGCGGCATGGTGCGGCTGGGCCGCAAGGGCATTCCGGTCGGCTGCGTCAACGGCGGCTGCGGCGTCTGCAAGGTCCGCATCCTCGAGGGCGAGGTCGCCTCGCTCGGGCCGATCAGCCGCGCCCATGTCACGCAGGAAGAGGAGCGCGAAGGCCTGACCCTGGCCTGCCGCGTGGCGCCGCTGACCGCCGTCCGCCTCGAGGTAGCGGGCAAGCTCAGAAAACCCTTTGGACGCGCGGAGTCTGCGACCGCGAGTCCCTCACCCCAGCAGTAATCAAGAACAGGAGACATATCATGGGCGTTTTGCGAATCGGGCACGCCAGCCTGAAAGTGATGGACATGGCCGCGGCCGTCAAGCACTACGAGGAAGTGCTGGGCATGAAGACCACGATGCAGGACAAGGCGGGCAACGTCTACCTGAAGTGCTGGGACGAGTGGGACAAGTACTCG
>CAZJQH010000444.1:0-1531 GCA_964547895.1 uncultured Chitinophaga sp.
TGGCCAGGAACTCGAGGTTGTCGTCGAGCGCGCCCATCCAGGGGCCCATCTTCTCTTCCTCGGTGCCAGGCAGGAAGCCGATGTCCTCGCCCACGCTGACGGTGGCGCGGGTCATGATGATCTCGGTGTAGCGACGCTCGTCGAGCACCTGGGCCAGGCCGGCGGCCAGCGCCATCAGCGTCTTGCCGGTGCCGGCCGTGCCGGCCAGCGTGACGAAGTCGATCTCGGGGTCCATCAGCAGGTTGAGCGCGAAGTTCTGCTCGCGGTTGCGGCTGGCCACGCCCCAGACCGCGTTCTTGAGATGGCCGTAGTCCTTGAGCGTGCGCAGCACGGCGGTCTTGCCGCGCACCTCGGTCACGCGGGCATAGAGCGAGGGCTCGCCGGCGGCTTCGAAGTAGACGAACTGGTTCAGGCTCATCTGCTCGGCTTCCGCGCCGTTGACCCGGTAGAAGGTGTGGGGGCCCTGGGTCCAGCTCTCGAGCTTCTTGCTCTGGCGGCTCCAGAAATCGGCCGGCAGCGCGAGCGCGCCCGAATAGAGCAGCTCGTCGTCGCCCAGCGTCTTGTCGTTCTCGTAGTCCTCGGCCTGCAAGCCCAGCGCGCGTGCCTTGACGCGCATGTTGATGTCCTTGGACACCAGCACCACGCCGCGCTCGGGATGGCGTTTCTTGAGTGCCTGCACCACGCCCAGGATCTGGTTGTCGGCCTTGCCCCTGGGCAGGGCGGGCAGCTCGACGTCGAGCGGCTCGGTCTGGAACAGCAGCAGGCCGGTGGCCTCCTTGTTGCCGAGCGCATCAAGCGCCAGGCCCTGCGCGATGTCGCTGCTGCGCGCGGCCAGCTGGTCGAGCGAGCGGCTGACCTGGCGCGCGTTGCGCGCGACCTCGGTCATGCCCTTCTTGTGGCCGTCGAGCTCCTCGAGCACGATCATCGGCAGGTAGATGTCGTGTTCCTCGAAGCGGAACAGCGACATCGGATCGTGCATCAGCACATTGGTGTCAAGCACGAACAGGCAGGATGCGGCGCGGCCCTGGCGCTTCGCGGCTGCGGCGGCAGGCTCTGCTGACTTGGCGGCAGTCTTGCGGGCGACAGCCTTGCGCGCTGGGGCCGCAGGTTTTGCGCTGGCTTCGGCCGCGGCTGGCATGCTGGCCTGGGGCGTCGACTCGGATTGGGCTGTGGCGCGGGCGACCACCGCATCCAGCAGGCTGGCCTCCACGGCAGCCCCAACAGTAACAGCGGGCTCGGACATGGCTTGAGGCTCGATCTTGCGTGCGGCGGTCTTGCGCGTCTTGCGTGCGGCTGCGGGCGCCGCTGCCGGTGCGGCAACTGCGGCTACTGGGGCGGCGGTACTGGCCTCGGCCATACCGAGTTCAGGCGCAGCGTCGGCCAGCAGTTCCATGGGCTGAGCCTTGGCGCTGGTCCTGGCGGTCTTGCGGCTGGCCTTGACGGCGAAAGCCTCGGCGGGCACTCGGGCGGCTTTGCGGGAGGGGGCGGGGGGCAGGGGCATGGTCAGACCAGAAAGCAAAAAGCCGCCAGG
>CAZJQH010000445.1:0-1529 GCA_964547895.1 uncultured Chitinophaga sp.
GCCTACAAGTGCGAGTCCTGCGGCCATGCCAAGGACGTCCTGCAGAAGATTTCCGCTGCGCCCCTGACCGATTGCCCCGCCTGTGGCGAGGCGAGCTTTCGCAAGCAGCTGACCGCGGCCGGCTTCCAGCTCAAGGGCAATGGCTGGTACGCGACCGACTTCCGCGGCAGCACCAGCGGTGCCGGCGGCACCAGCGCGGTCGCCAGCGGCCCGACCGAGACCGCTGCGCCGGCGGCCAGCGACAGCCCGGCGGCGGCCGGCGGCTGTGGCGGCAGCTGTGCCTGCCACTGAACGGGGTAGAGGCCGATGTCCGCTTTGCGCAAATGGCTGCTCTCGGGTCTGCTGACCCTGGTACCAGCCATCATCACCCTCTGGGTGCTCGAATGGGTCGTCTCGACCCTTGACCAGACGCTCCGCATCCTGCCCGAGGCCTGGCAGCCGCAACGGCTGTTCGGCATGCATGTCCCGGGCCTGGGCGTGCTGCTCGCGCTGCTGATCGTGCTGTCGATCGGCGCGCTGGCGTCCAACTTCATCGGCAACAAGCTGGTCAACTGGTGGCA
Organism: uncultured Chitinophaga sp.; assembly: GCA_964547895.1. GTDB lineage: Bacteria > Pseudomonadota > Gammaproteobacteria > Burkholderiales > Burkholderiaceae_C > Malikia. The sequence continues at coordinate 561 of CAZJQH010000445.1, forward strand.
TGCGCTGCTGCACCGGATCCCGGTGGTGCGCTCGATTTACTCGGGCGTCAAGCAGGTCTCCGACACGCTGTTTTCCGAGAAGGGCAATGCGTTTCGCAAGGCGCTGCTGGTGCAGTGGCCGCGCGAGGGCATGTGGACGATCGCCTTCCTGACCGGCACGCCCGGCGGCGATGTCGCGCGCCATCTCAACTCGCAGGACTACCTGAGCGTGTTCGTGCCGACCACGCCCAACCCGACCGGCGGCTACTTCGTGATGGTGCACAAGCGCGACTGCGTCGAGCTCACGATGAGCGTCGACGAGGCGCTGACCTACGTGATTTCCATGGGCGTGATCGTGCCTGGCGGCCCCAAGGCGCTGCAGACGGTCGACGAGGCTGACACCGCAGCCTGATCCCATCATCCTGACATTTCTAGAAAGCTCAAAATGGCAATGCGTTCCGAATACTGCGGTCTGGTGACCGAGGCCCTGCTGGGTCAAACCGTGACCCTGTGCGGCTGGGTCAACCGCCGTCGCGACCATGGCGGCGTGATCTTCGTCGACCTGCGTGACCGCGAGGGCTATGTCCAGATCGTCTGCGACCCGGACCGCCCCGAGATGTTCGCGATCGCCGAAGGCCTGCGCAACGAGTTCTGCATCCAGGTCAAGGGCCTGGTGCGCGCGCGTCCCGAAGGCACCAGCAACGACAGCATGAAGAGCGGCAAGATCGAGGTGCTGGCGCACGAGATCGTGGTGCTCAACGCCTCGGTCACGCCCCCGTTCCAGATCGACGACGAGAACCTGTCCGAGACCACCCGCCTGACGCATCGCGTGCTCGACCTGCGCCGCCCCTACATGCAGAAGAACCTGATGCTGCGCTACAAGGTGGCGATGGAGGTGCGCAAGTTCCTGGACGCCAACGGCTTCATCGACATCGAGACGCCGATGCTGACCAAGTCCACGCCCGAGGGCGCGCGCGACTACCTGGTGCC
>CAZJQH010000446.1:0-1528 GCA_964547895.1 uncultured Chitinophaga sp.
GCTCCGCGAGCCCCAGCGCATGATTTTTCTGCTGCCTGACTCCCAATCTCAGCTCACCGCAGCCCCGAGCACCGTCCTTTCACGGCCCGGAGGCCCGGCGAGCCGGGCTTACGGGGGGTGCGCTACGTCATTTTCCTGCTCCCACGCGGCCGTCGCCCTTTCGCCGCAGCGAAATGGCCTCGATTCGGAGAATTCGGCCGTCGGATTTGCATCACGGCGAAGCCACCGCGCACAGTCGCGCCTGCACCGTGGTGAACACCTTCACATGCGCGGCGACGCCGCGTCCGAAGTCCAGCACCAGGCGGCGGGCGTGTTCGACGAACTTCGCCGCGCGGTACATCACCTCCTGCAGCACTGTCTTGATGCGTCGGCGCTTGGCCGGGTGACGGATCGGCGAGAGCTCGCCGGTCAGCCCGAGTTGGCCGATCAGGCGCAGGCAGTTGTAGGCGAACGCGGCCAGATGCATGACCGCGTCGTTGGTGTCGAACTTGCCCGAGGGCAGGCGCTCGAGGTCCAGGTCGGTCTTGATCTCGGAATGGAACTGCTCGTGGGTCCCGTGGTGCTTGTAGAGCTCGATCACGTCGGCCATCGCCACTTCGAGGCTGGTCCACCAGCCTTCGATCTCGATCTCGGGGGTCAGCAGGTGCTGGCCCTTCTTGTCGATCGTGCGCTCGGTCACCCGCACCACCAGACGCAGCGTGCGCTTGGCCTTCTTCCAGGCACGGTCGATCTTCAGGTCCAGCAGCCCCACCCGCTTGCCCGCGCGCACTTCCTCGAAGACGCCGGCGGCCTCGGCCCGGTCCACCCAGGCGGTCTTGTCCTGACGGCGCGGATTCCACTTGGTGAGGTAGTCGAACGAACGCCCCAGCGCTGCCCAGCGATCGCGCTCGTCGGCCAGCGCGAACAGCAGCCGGGCGCTGTCGAAGCCGCTGTCGGCCCGCCACAGCAGCTTCGCATCGGCCGCGCACACCCGGCGCAGGCGCGGGAACGCGCGCTCGAAGAAATACTCGGTCTCCAGCGCCGAGTGGTGCGACCCCGCGCGCAGCTCCAGGCCGAGGTTCCAGCCCTCGTTGCCCAGGTACAGCGCGATCGGCGTGTAGCCATCGACGCCCTGGTAAGTGCGGCTGACCGCCTCCTTCTTGGTGTCGGAGTTGTCCATCACGAAGGTGTCCAGATCGGCGCAGACGTAGCCCTTGTGCGCCGTGATCGGCGCCTCGGTGCGCTCGAGCAGGCGCAGGCTCAGCTCGTCGGTCAGCTCGCGCAGCTCGGCCGCGCGGGCATCGAGCCGTTGGCGCATCCACACGCTGCCGGGCACCTTGGCGAGCCCGAGCGCTTCCTTGAAGAAGCGGTCGCCGCGAAACGGCTCGATCGCCTCGAAGTCGCTTTTGCCCAGGCTCAGCAGCCCCACCACCGACTTGACCAGGTCCGAGCTCCGCATACCCTGCGACACCGGCAGCCTCGGGTCGATCACCGCCTCGACCTGTGCCGCCTGGCAGCACTGCCCGATCAACGCCAGGCCCGAGTAGGA
>CAZJQH010000447.1:0-1522 GCA_964547895.1 uncultured Chitinophaga sp.
CCCGCCGACCAGGTCGAGCAGGCTTTGCGCCGTGCGCAGTCCGACATAGACGTTGCGCGCATTGACACCCTTGTTGCCGAGGTCGAACAGACCGGTGACGGTCAAGGTCTCGCTGCGGCCGTCGGCCACGCTCAGGCGCAGCTTGTCGCCCACCTCGGCACCGAGGTCCCTGGCCAGCTCGATGCCGATCACTGCCTCGCCGGCGCCGACCCGCAGCTGTCCGGTGGTCAGCCTTTCAGCCAGTGCGATGACGCGGTTGTAGCGCTCGGGCTCGATGCCCAGCACCGTGATCGCCTTGCTGGCCTCGCCACGGATGGCGAAGGCCGGGCCGGAGGCCACCGGCGACACGGCAGCGATTTCCGGCCAGCCTTGCAGGCGGTCGCGCAGCGTCTGCCACTGGTCGATGGCTCGCAGACGCTGGGCATTCCTTTGCAGGCGCAGGGCGGTGCTGGCGCCTGAGTGCTGCGGTCGGGCCACCTCCTCGGCGGGCAGCAGGGTGATGTGCGACTGCGATGAAAGGGTGCGCTTGATCAGATTGCCCTGCAGCCCGCTCAGCAAGGCCGACATGAAGACGATCACCGCCACCCCGACCCCGACGCCCACGATGATGAGCAGCGACTGCATCCGCCCCTCGCGCAGAAAGCGCACGGCAGCGATCCATTCGAAGGGCAGCCAAGTGCTCAATTCCAGCCCTCAGTTCCGTTCGACCGTGCTCACGCGCCGGCCTTCGCTGACCTGCTCAGCGGCCACCAGCACGGTCTCACCTGCTTCCAGGCCATTGACGATCTCGCAACGTCCGGACCCGCGCAGGCCGAGCCGAACCGGCTGACGCACGGTACGGTTGTCGCGCACCGCCATGACCCAGGGAATGCCAGCGGCGTCGCGCACGCTGTCGCAGGGAAGGCTCAGGGCACTGATGCGCCGGCCTGCCTCGATGTCGATGGAAACCGTCATGTCGTGGCGCAGATAGGCCGGTGCCTGCGGCACGGCCAGCCGGATTTCCACCGACCCGCGCTGAGCGTCGATCGAAGGGGCGATATAGCTGAGCTGGGCGTCAAATTGCTCGCCGGGATAGGCATCGGCCGAAACCTGAGCCCGCTGACCGATTGCCAGCAGGCTGAAATTCTTCTCGTCGATCTGCGCCGTCAGTTCGGTATCGACCGCTGGCGCCAGCGTCAGCAGCAGCTTGCCCGGCTGCAGGGTGGAGCCGACTTCGGCATGGCGCATCAGCACCAGGCCCGCCACCGGCGCGTGCACGCTGGCATGGTCCAGCCGGGCCTGGGCCACCGCGAGTGCAGCGCGGGCCTGTTCGACATTGCTGCGGGCCAGTCGAACCTCGCTGCCGTCCTGGCGGTGGTTGCGGACCTGGATCTGCGCTGCCTGCAGCTGGCTGGCGGCCACGTCGCGGGCGCGCTCGACATCATCGAGCTGGGCCGGGCTATAGAAGCCATTGGCCACCAGTTCGGATACCCGCTGATGCTGTCGCTCGGCCTGGCGGGCATTGACCTCGGCCTGGCGCAGA
>CAZJQH010000448.1:0-1503 GCA_964547895.1 uncultured Chitinophaga sp.
CGAGGACGGCAAGCCGTTCAAGATCGGCAAGGGCAAGCTGCGCGGCGTCGAGAGCTTCGGCATGCTGTGCTCGGCGCGCGAATTGAAGCTGTCGGAAGAGAACGCCGGCCTGCTCGAGCTGCCCGCCGACGCCCCGGTGGGCCAGTCGATCCGCGACTACCTGAAGCTGGACGACCAGCTGTTCACGCTCAAGCTCACGCCCAACCTGGCGCATTGCCTGAGCGTCTACGGCATCGCTAGAGAGCTCGCCGCGCTGACCGGCGCGCCGCTGAAAACCCCGACCTTCCCGACCCTGACACCGCAGATCGCCGATACCCTGCCGGTCGAGGTGCAGGCCGCCGATCTGTGCGGTCGCTTTGCCGGCCGCGTCATCAAGGGCATCAACCCGCAGGCCCAGACCCCGGCCTGGATGGTCGAGCGGCTGGCGCGCTGCGGCCAGCGCAGCGTCTCGGCCCTGGTCGACATCTCGAACTACGTGATGTTCGAGCTCGGTCGTCCGTCGCACATCTTCGACCTCGACAAGATCCACGGCGGCCTGCAGGTGCGCTGGGGCCGCGCGGGCGAAACGCTCAAGCTGCTCAACGGCAACACCGTCACGCTCGACGAGCAGGTGGGCGTGATTGCTGATTCGCAGGCGGTCGAGTCGCTGGCCGGCATCATGGGCGGTGACGCCACCGCGGTCGGTGACGACACCCGCAACGTCTTCGTCGAGGCCGCGTTCTGGTGGCCGAAGGCGATCGCGGGCCGCTCGCGCCGCTACAACTTCAGCACCGACGCCGGCCACCGCTTCGAGCGCGGCGTCGATCCACAGCAGATCGTCGAGCACCTCGAGCGCATCAGCGAGCTGGTGGTGCAGATCTGCGGCGGCGAGGTCGGCCCGGTGGTTGACCAGATCGTCAACGTCCCGACCCCGAAGCCGGTGACGCTGCGCGTGGCGCGTGCCTGCAAGGTGATCGGCATGGAACTGAGCCAGCAGCAGTGCGCCGACGCGCTGCGCAGCCTGAGCCTGCCGGTGACCGAAGGCGAGGGCAGCGTGACCGTGACGCCGCCTTCCTTCCGCTTCGACCTGCAGATCGAGGAAGACCTGATCGAGGAAGTCGCGCGCGTGATCGGCTACGAGAACCTGCCGCACACCCCGCCGCAGGCACCCGTCACGGCGCAGATCCGCAGCGAGAGCCAGCGCGGCAACTTCGCCGTGCGCCGCCAGCTCGCGCTGCAGGGCTACCAGGAGACGATCAACTTCAGCTTCGTCGAGGAGCGCTGGGAGCGCGACTACGCCGGCAACACCGATCCGATCAAGTTGCTGAACCCGATCGCCAGCCAGCTGAGCGTGATGCGCAGCTCGCTGCTGGGCAGCCTGCTCAGCGTGCTCAAGTTCAACACCGACCGCAAGGCCGCGCGCGTGCGCGTGTTCGAGCTCGGCCGCGTGTTCCGCAAGGACGCCAGCGTGGTCGACAGCGAGACCACGGTCGCCGGCTTCGACCAGCCGATGCGCGTCGCCGC